>NZ_CP116615.1:3900000-4200000 GCF_024832785.1 Fontisphaera persica | reverse complement strand
AATCCGTCAACTGGCAAAAATAGTCATAAAAGGCGTCCACCGAGCTGCGGTCAAATCCGGCCCAGAAAGCCGGCTCCGTCACGGCGGCGCAGCCGGCCGCCACCATGGCGCGGTAATCGTCCGTGGTGCGGCTGACCATGTGGGCATGAGGCTCAATGTAGCGCATAAGCCGTAAACAATGCTCAGCCCTTGGTGCGGCCCTTGCGGCGGGCGGCCGGTGGACAGGCGCCGCAGGCCGACTGTGTGGTGGCTCGCGCGATGGGCGGCCGCGACGGGTCACTTAACGCCACCAGGATTTTTTCCACCCGCGGCCCGCGCGGTCGTTGGAGCAGGGGCAAGGCCTCGCGCAACGCGGCCAGACGAAAATCCGCCGTCCCCTCTGCCCGCTCCACGCGGTCCAGAAAAGCCGCCAACTCAAGCAACTGATGGCGGGCGGTGATGAAGTATTGGTCCAACACTTGCGTTTTGGTCATACGCGACGCCACCTATCTTGAGCCGCGCACTCAACCGGCTCAAGCACATTTGCGCCCGCGCCGGGGCTGGCCAACGTGCCACAGCCCCCGCTAGCACCGCATTCGGCGCATGTTTGGGGGAGACCCGGCCCTCGCTATATAAACCTTTGGCCACGCTCATGCTTGACAGAATGACGTCCTTACGATGATTATTTATTAACACTATTAAGTAATTCACATGAAAAATCGCGCCTTCCTGCCCTTCTGCCGTCCCGCCATGCATCTGGCCCTCACCGCGTTGCTCTCCCTGGCAGGCACCGGCCTGCGCGCCGCCGAAGTCAATCTGGCCCTGGTGGCCACGCCCTCCACTTCGTATGTATCACCTCACGAAACCATCACGGCGTTGAACGACGGCTTTACGCCTGCCCATTCGGATGACAAACGCCACGGCGCCTACGGCAACTGGCCGCGGACGGGCACGCAATGGGTCCAGTACGACTGGAGCCAGCCCATTGCCACCCGCCGCATCGAGGTTTATTGGTTTGATGACCGCCGCGGCGTGCGCCTGCCGCGTGCGTGCCGGCTGCTGTATTGGAATGGCACGGAGTTCGTGCCTGTGCCGGAGGCTGCCGGTTTGGGCCTCGAAGCCGGCAAGTTTAATGTCACCACCTTCCCGGAAATCAAAACCACCCGCCTGCGCCTCGAAATGGAGGGCCAGGAAAAATTCTCCACCGGCCTGCTGGAGTGGCGGGTGCTTGACTCCGGCAATTCGCCCAATTTCCCTCCCCGCGTCACTGCCGGGCCGGACCGGGTGGTGGTCCAGCCGGGGCGGACGTACCTGGAAGGCGTGGCTCGCGACGACGGCAAAGTTGTGCCCTCGCCCACCGTGCGCTGGATGAAAGCCAGCGGGCCGGGCCGCGTCATCTTTGAAAAAGACACCCAGGCCGCCACCACGGCGCGTTTTTCCGCACCTGGGGAATATGTGCTCCGGTTCACCGCGCATGACGGCGCAGCCGAGAGCAGGGACACCTTGCGCGTCTGGGCCGAGCCGCCTCCGCCTGCCCAGGCCCTCGAGTGGCTCCCGCCCCAACCCTACCAGATTACCAGCCCCTTCTGGCGGCCCCGGCTCAAGGCTCTGACCCTGAACTGGCTCCCGCACTGCATCGCCAAAATCGAGGACCCCGCCACCCGCGAAGGCGGGCTGGAAAACTTCGTGCAGGCCGCCAACAAACTGGCCGGCAAACCGGGAGCGCGGCACATCGGCCCGGTGTTTGCCAATGCGTGGGTCTATAACACCCTGGAGTCCATCTGCCTGGCCTTGATGGTGGACCCGGGCAACGATGCCGACTGGCGCGCCGGCCAGGAGCGCCTGCGCCAGACCCTGGAAAAATGGATTCCCCTCATCCTCGCCGCCCAGGAGCCGGATGGTTATCTGCACACGCAATACACCATTGAAAACCGCAAACGCTGGTCCAACAAACACGACCACGAAGGCTACCTGGCCGGCTATTTCATCGGCGCCGCCCTGGCCCATCACCGCCTCACCGAGGGCAGGGACACTCGCCTGTACGACGCCGCTAAAAAACTGGCCGACTGCTGGGTCCGCCACATCGGCCCGCCGCCCAAACGCCCCTGGTACGAAGGCCATCAGGAACTGGAACAAACCCTGGCGCGCTTCGCCTGGTACGTGGACCACGTGGAAGGCCCAGGCAAAGGCCGCCCGTATTTTGAACTGGCCAGGTACCTCCTGGATGCCCGCGACGGCGGCGAGGAATATGACCAAAGCCATGTGCCTGTCATCCGCCAATATGAGGCGGTGGGCCACGCCGTGCGCGCCTCCTATTCCTACTCCGCCATGGCCGATGTGGCCATCGCCACGCACGACCCCGATTACCTCAGCGCCGTGCAATCCCTGTGGCACAACCTGGTGCATTGCAAATACTACGTCACCGGCGGCATCGGCAGCGGCGAAACCAGCGAGGGATTCGGCAAGAATTACTCCCTGCCCAACGCCTCCTATTGCGAATCCTGCGCCGGCTGCGGCATGGTGTTTTTCCAACACAAAATGCAGCGCCTCTGGCACCAGGGGCGCTATGCGGATGTGATGGAGGACACGCTCTATAACGCCGTCCTGGGCAGCGTGGATTTGGAGGCGCAAAACTTCACCTACACCAACCCCCTGGATTCCTCCGCCGCCCGCTATAAATGGCATGGCTGCCCCTGCTGCGTGGGCAACATCCCGCGCACCCTCTTCCTGCTGCCCACCTGGATGTACACCCTGGGGCGGGACGCCGTCTACGTGAACCTTTACGCCGGCAGTGTGGTCACGCTGCCCCACGTGGCCGGCGCTCCGCTGCGCCTGGAACAAACCACCGATTACCCCTGGCAGGGCCAGGTAACCCTGACCGTGCAGCCGGCGGCGCGCCGCACCTTTGCCGTGCATCTGCGCGTGCCCAACCGGCAAACCAGCCTGCTCTACACCAACACCCCGCCCTGCGCAGAAGTCCTCCGCGTGGCCGTCAACGGCAAGCCGGTGAAGGCCACCGTGCGCGATGGCTACGTCTCGCTCCGGCGCGCGTGGCAGCCCGGCGACCGCGTCGAGTTGGAGTTGCCCCTCCCCGTGCAGCGCATCAAGGCCGATGACCGCATTGTCGCCAACCGCGGCCGCGTGGCCTTGCGCCGCGGGCCACTGATTTACAACGTGGAAAGCGTGGACCAAAACCTCGAATCGGCACTGGCCCCGGCCACGCCCTTGAATGCGGAATGGCGACCAGATTTGCTGGGTGGCGTGGTGGTAATCAAAGGCACCTGGGCCAATGGCGCGCCCCTGCTGGCCATCCCCAATTACGCCCGCCTCAACCGCGGCGGCCGCTCCATGGTCTGGATGCGCGAGCCCTAACCGCCGCCCACTCGCCCAATTCGCCCGCCCGGCCACTGCCTGGCCGGTGCGCCCACTTGGAATGCCATGACGGCACGCCATGGAAGGCGTCCCTCCATGAAAACGTCCCTTCCTCCGAAGATAGGGCCGAATTATAAAGCCTGCTGGTCGCCGACCCGCCATCCCCCTCTCCACCCTCTCCCTGCGGAAAAGAGCCAGGGCGATGTGATGTAGCGCAGGCGTCTCGCCTGCGGGTTCACGGAGCCTCCCGGCTCCGTGCTTGCTGAATTGCCGTTGTCAAACAGACGCGCCTGTAACCAGCAGTCTGCCCGTTAAACTTTCCTGTGTCGTCAGGCAGGCGTCTCGTCCCGCAAAGCGGGATTCGGCCCGCGTCCCGCAGGCCGGAGGCAACGAATTGAGATGAGAACATCTATGGGGTTTCTATTCTTTCTTTCCCTCCTCGCCTGCATTGAGCAAACATAGATAACGAATAATTCGAGGTACATTAACTATTTTCCCTCTCCCCCCGGGGAGAGGGTCAGGGTGAGGGTCTGTAGCGCAGGCGTCTCGCCTGCGGGTTCACGGAGCCTCCCGGCTCCGTGCTTGCTGAATTGCCGTCGTCAAACACACGCCCCTGGACGCACCAATCCGCACTTCAATCTCGCATTAGCCATAACGTATGGCGTCCCACAGGCTAGGGGCAGGATAATCCGTCCCGCTACAATCCCCCCCGGGGAAAGGGTCAGGCTAAGGGGCCTCTTCTCCCTCTTTGTTCCCTTTGTTTCCTTCTGTTAAAAATCCGTGTTTGTACGTGTTCATTCGTGGTTGGTTTTTTTCCCTTTCACGCGCTCTTCCTCGTATTCCCTCCACCCCATCGTGGTAAAAGGCTAAGGTGAGGGTCTGTAGCGCAGGCGTCCTCGTCTCGCAGAGCGGGATTTGGCCTGCCGCTCGCAGGCTTATTCCCACCTTACGATGCGTGCTCACCTTCGTTACTGCACAGGAAAGATTGGTACTCGGTTTGTTGTTTCCGAGCGCGTCCGCTTGACCTTATCAGTGCTGCAATCACGGAGCCGGGAGGCTCCGTGAACCCGCAGGCGGGACGCCTGCGCTACATGGGGCCGACGCCCGCACTACACACCTTCACAATAGTCCCTTCCCACGATGGGGTAAAGGAGCACGGATGGACACGGATTTTTAACAGAAGGAAACGAAGGGAACGAAGGGGGAAAACGCCCCCTCACCCTGGCCCTCTCCCAGAGGGAAAGGGAAATAGTTACCGTGCGTTGCATTATTCTGCCGCCGGTCCGTTGGCCACCCTTTGGCCTGCGGGACGGAGGCTGAATCCCGCTTTGCGGGACGAGGACGCCTGCGCTATGGGAAATTAAAGGTTGCCGTGCGGACTGGGGTAACCAAGCGCGCCCGCTTGCTGTTGGTAATTCAGTAATCACGGAGCCGGGAGGCTCCGTGAACCCGCAGGCGGGACGCCTGCGCTACACTCCCTCATCAAGGTTCCGTGTAGCGGACGCGATAAAAGCCGCGCGGGCCGGTGGTAGGCGCCAGAAATTGATTGGTGTTGGGCGCCACGGTGAACCACGGGCCGGTGGGATTCGCCGAGTACTCCAGCGAACCCATCCGCCCCCAGTTCAGGTAAATGCCCGTGCGGCTGAGCGCGGCCGTGACTTTTTGCTCACACGTCACCGTGACGGTGAAGGTGCAGGTGGCGGTGTTGCCGGCCAGGCTGGTGGCCACATTGGTCACCACGGTGGTACCCACCGGGAAGAAGCTGCCAGAGGGCGGCGTGGACACCACGGCCACATTGGTTTCATAAGTGGTGGAGGCCGTCACATTGAAGTGCACCACCGCCCCCTGTCCATTTTGGCAGGGCACGGTCAGGTTGGGCGGGCATTGGATGTTCACCGGCGATGGGTCAATAATCTTCACATTCACCGGCACCATGCCCACGTTGCCATGGTAATCGGCCACCGCCACATTGACGGTGTACAGGCCAGGCCCCAGCAGCGTGCCGGCCGGAATGGACTGCTCGGGCATGGGATTTTCCTGTCCGCAGTTGTCCCTGGCGGTCGTCTGTCCCGCGATGTTCGGCACGGCGGCCATGCCCGGGGCATTGGGATTTTGCGCCACGTTGGCAGTAAAGGTGGTGAAGGGCGGCGTGACTTCCGGCTCCATGACATCGCCCAGGTAGTAACAGCCGGGATGCCCGTAGGAATCATACGTGCCCCAGCCATAAACGGTGATGCCAAAACTGATTTCCGCCCCGATGATGTGCCGGCCGGGCGTCACCGGCACATTGGCCACGGCCATGAAGGTGGAGCCAATGGGCTGGAACAGGGACGGGTTGACCAAGACGCCGTCCAACAGCACGGAATTCGTGCCGTAGGCGTAAATCATAATCTGGACGTAATTCACCGGAAAATCGTTGGTGGGCGTGACGAAGATGTACGCGCTGGAGTAATGCCGGGTGGCCTGTACCTGCACCATGAAGGGGTCCGCCTGCGGGTTGCCGTCGAAATCCGAGCTGGTGGCATATTGGGCCAACAGCACGGGCTTGCTGCTGGTAATTTCGGAAGGCACGGTCAGCAGGCGCTGGTGGAACTGGCCGCGGTTCAAGTTGGCCGCGAGCAGGCCGTTGACATAGACCTCGGTGCCGTCCTGCGCGGCCAGGATGCGCAGGATATCGCCGTTGCTGCGGGTGGCCAGCGGGGCCACGTAAAAGGTGTCGCCCCAGTTATTCACGGGCAGCAACTGCTCCACCACATAATCGCAGAACCAGACCTGGTCGGAGGGCACATTGGCGCAATGATGCCCCGCAAACACCGCCACCGGCTTGTCCGCCTTGATGAGGGTGCCGGTCAGGTCTGCCGGCGCATCGCGCGTGGCGCGCAGTTGATAGACCTGCCCCGGCTGCAGGGTGATTTGATACGGCACGCCGGCCAGGCGGGTGCCCACGGTGACCTTGGGCGTGATGGTGACCACCGTGTTGCTGTGCGCGCCGGCGATGGCAAACTGGCTGCCATTCAAGAAGGGCACGCCTGCGTGCACGTTGCCATAGGCCATTACGACATACTCCGTGCCCAGGACCGTGGTGTTCAAGCCCTGATAGCTGTCGGTGGTGTAGCGGGCATGATTGAAGGCCGTCACGCGCACGTCTCGATTGGCCGTGACGCGAATCCCCAGATTGGTGATGCCATCCTGGAGGTTGCCCAAATCCACCGCCGTGGGCAGGGTAACGCGCGCCACAAAACTGGTCGGAATAACGTAGGGCAGTGAAATCCCCAGCGCCGCCACACTGACCATGCCCGTGGTGCCTGCCGCCCCTTGAATGGCCAGCGAGGGCCGAGTGGGATTGTCCGGGTCCGGCGCGTAGTTGCCGGGGAAGGTCAGCCAGAACTCGCGGCCTTCGCAGCCCAAATCGCACCGCTCGCGGTCGGGAATAATCTTCACTTGATGGTCTTCCACCTCGCCGTCTGGCGCCGGGCCGGTGAACGACAACGCGCCGCCCTGCACAGTGAACCGCCAGCGGCTGAAGGTGTCGCCGAGGACGGCGTTTTCCGGGACGTCAAAGGTCAGAATCTGCCAGCCCGGGCTTAACAATTCGCCATTGAAAACCTGCTCGCCCGGGTCAGCCCAACTGCCGTTGCGGTTGAAATCAATCCACGCATACAACCGCCCGCGCGTGCTGGCCACCACCTGCACCGTGGCCTGCCGGCCGGGCACCACCGCGCTGGTGAAGATTACGCCGTCCTCGTCAGGGGAGGTGGAGGGGTTCACATCATCGCCGTCCGCCTGTGGGGTGGGCTGGCCGTCCGGCTCGGCATCAATCTGATAGCCTAAAAAAATGTCGGCGTTGAACAAATGGCGCGCGCCGTTGTTGCGCAGCAGGGTGGGATACGGCGCCGGCGCATCACCGAAGTCGAACTCCTGCACCAACGTCACCTGATAATCTTCCACCTCGCCGCTGCCCTCGAGCCCGCGGAAGGAGAGTTTGCCCCGCTCGCTGAGCCGGAAACGGGCGAAGGTTTCGCCCGGCGACGCCCCGGCAGGAATCAGGAAGGTCAGGTGGTTGGTGCCGCGGAACACGGGCACATCTTCAAAAATCTGGTCGGCCGGCTCAAGGAAGGTGCCGTCCCGGCCAAAATCCATCCAGGCGTCGAGCCGGGCGCGCTCGAAGTTGCCGCTGACGACCACCTCTATGCTCACGCCGCGGCCCGGCACCAAAGGCTCCGGGAAAAAGACACCATCTTCATCCGCGGGCTGGCCCAGCGGAAACTTGTCGTCGGCCATTGCCTCGGGACTGGGCTGTCCGTCGGCCTCCACATCCCGCCGGAAGCCAAGGATGGGGCCCACCGCCACATGGCGCGGCCCCTCGCTGCTCAAGGTGGTGGAGTAGCTATTGGGAGCGTCCCCGAAGTCCAGTTGTTCCTCCTGAATCACCACTTTGTAGTCCTCGACCTCGCCCGTGCTGGCCACGCCGGCAAAGCTCAACTGTCCGCGCTCGGCGCTGATACGAAACCGCGCAAAGGTGACCCCCGTTTTGGCGGCGGCCGGCACCGGGAAGGTGAGCACATTGGTCCCCAGGTTCACCGACTGTTCATTAAAGACCTGGTCCCCGGCTTCGGCCCAGGAGCCATCTCCACCAAAATCCACCCACACATAAAGAAATCCCAACTGCGCCGTGCCCCGCACCACCACCTGCACGCGGGCGGTCTGGCCCGGAATCAGGGCGGTCAGAAACGTGACGCCGTCTTCATCATCGCGCTCAGGGTCCGGCTGGTTGTCATCACCCAAGGCATCGGGGTCCGGTTGGCCGTCCAGATCCACATCCACCAAGTCGCCCATGCGAATGGAACCCAACGTGTGCCGCGCCCCATTGTGTTCAATTTTGGTGGGATAGGGGGCGGGAGCGTCCCCATAATCGCGCTGGGCCGTCTGGCTCCATGCCAGCCCCGGCCCCATCAGCACCGTGACCAGCCCGGCCCAGAGCCACGGGCGGACACGGGTCCAAAGAAACAACTTTGCATTCATAAGCCAAAAATTGCTGCGCCCGGCCAGCCCCTTCCCGCGGCTCCCGCCTTCGAGCGGGGGCGCAGGTGCCAGGCAGGTTTGGCCCTGTGGGTTGAGTTAGTAGGCATATTCCACGGTGGAGGCATACATCAAGGTCAGAGTCAGATGCGCGTGCACCACCTGAGTGGTTGTGGTGTGCAAATTCACCACCAGCCCACTCAAGCCCGCGCCCCAGACCACGTCCGCAAATCCTTCGCCGGTCAGTTCGACAACCGTATCTGCCCCCTGGTCAAAGCTCAGGTCAAACCAGTACCCGTCGTTGCCCGCGCCACCGGCCAGGTAATCATCGCCGCCATTGCCGCGCAGCGCGTCGTCGCCGTCCCCGCCAAACAGCCGGTCATTGCCGCTGCCCCCGTAGAGGGTGTCATTGCCGCCGCGCCCGTACAGCCACGCCATGCCCGTGTAGGCCGTGGCATTCAGCACGTTGTCGCCCTCTCCGCCCTCCACATACACGCGCTGGATGTTGGTCATCCAATTGTTTTCCGCGCCGATGCGCATGGTGGTGTCGGTGATTTCAAAGTCGGCATCGCGCATCTCATACACCGTGTCGAAGACGCCGCCGTTGCCATTGAACTCATCCGCGCCCAAGCCGCCCCAGAAGACATTGTCCAGCGCGTTGCCAATCAACCGGTCATCGCCGTCACCGCCGCGAATGTATTCCAGCGCCACATCGCTGGTCAGAATGAGCGCTAAATTCGTGGCGTGCACCAATTGCGAGCCGGTCACCGAAAGATTCACCCGCACGCCCGTGGTGGTGGTGGGCGAGAAGTCCAGCATGTCTATGCCCCCCGCCGGGCCGGGCAGTTCGTCCACCGTGTCCTGGCCCAGCACTTCATCCACATCAAAGACATACGTGTCATTGCCGGCGCCGCCCCGCAGCAGATCATTGCCCGCGCCGCCCAGCAACGTGTCGCGCCCGCTGCCGCCCAGCAGCGTGTCATCGCCGCCCATCCCCCTCAACGTGGCCGAGCCGCTGTAACCGGAGGCGTCCAGCGTGTTATTCCCCGCGCCACCCGTCAGCCGCGCCCGCTGGAAGCCGCTGAGAATGTCCACCGTGGCCCCGATGGTGAGGTTGGTGTTGGTCAGCACCATGTTGGCATCGGCCGTTTCCACCAGCGTATCCACGCCCCCGCCACCGGCCAGGGTGTCCGCCCCCGCGCCGCCGCTGATTTCATTGTCCAGCGCATTGCCGGTGAGGGTGTCCACGCCGGCGCCGCCCAGCACATTCTCCAAATCCTCCGCCCGGAAATAGAGTTGCAGCTCGCCCGGCGTGACGTTCTGGATGTTCATCAACAGCCCCAGATTCACATTCACCGGCAGGGTGAAAGCTGAGAAGTCCAGCGTGTCCACGCCGGCGCCGCCCAGCACGACATTAAAGTCATTCAGCACCGCCCCGTTTTGGGTGAAGACAAACCGGTCGCTGCCGTCGCCGCCCTCCAGCCAGGTCGGGCCGGGGCCATCCAGGAAGACGTCATCGCCGCCCAGGCCATACAGCCACGCAATGCCGGTGAAAGCCGTGGCATTGAAGGTGTCGTTGCGCTCCGTGCCGGTGATGTTGGCCTGTTCAATGGAGACAAAGTTGATGGTGGCCGTGCTGCCGGTGAAGGCAATGCCCGTGTTGGTGAGGGTCACGGTCACGCCCGCCGGCCCGGGAGTGGACGGCGCGGTGGCCAGCACCTGAACGCGGTCATCACCCCAGCCGCCGTCAATCACCACCGGCCCGCGCAGCCAGCCGCTCAAGTCAAAGATGTCATTCTGCGGGCTGCCGGTAAGGGTCACCGCCTCCAGGTCCACCAGCGTGTCCACCTCATAAATGCTGGCCGCCGCCGGCGACGGATCCACTTGCGTGATGAACAGGCGGTCGTTCTGCACCACAAAAATCACCTCCCACACCGCGCCAATGAGGTCCTCGGTCAAAATGTCCGTCCCCTCGCCGCCGTCCAGCACATCGTTGCCGCGGCTGCCGGTCAACACGTCATTGCCCGGCCCGCCCAGCAGGGTGTTGACTCCGCTGCCGCCGCGCAATATGTCGTTGCCCTCCTTGCCCGACAACGTGGCCGCGCCGGAGAAATTGGTGGCGTCCAAGGTATTATTGCCCGGCCCGCCGGTGAGGAGGACCTGCTCGATGCTCGTCAGGTTCATCGGTCCCGCAGCCAGCGACATCGTAAGCACCGCATCGCTGACGGTGAAGTCGGCATCCGCCGCCCAGACAATCGCATCCAGCCCCCCGCCGCCGCGCACACTGCCGCGGCCCGTCCAACCGGTCAGGGTGAAGGTGTTGGCCCCCGCGCCGCCGGTCAGGTTGGCCACTTCAATGCTCCGCAGAATGTCCGTCTCGCCCGTGCCGCGTGTGAGCCGGTTGTTGGTCAGGGTGAAGTTTGTGTTGGCTGTTTCATTGATGGTGTCCTGGCCTTCGCCGCCGTCCAATTCGTCATTGCCCGGCCCGCCATCCAGCACGTCATCGCCGCCCTTGCCATCCAGCAAATCTTCGCCCGCCCCGCCGTAGAGGGTGTTGTTGTTGCCATTGCCGCGAATTACATCATTCAGCGCGCCGCCGCGCACCTCCTCGAGTCCCTCATTAAAGAAGCGGATTTGCAGGTGGTCATTCACCGTCTGATACACCCCCAGCACGCCCAGATTCACCTCGATGCGCCGCGTCGCCGTGCCCGAGAAGTCCAACACGTCCAGCCCCGGCGCGCCCAGGGCCTCCACGATGGTTTCCTGGCCCCAAGCCTCGTCCGTGTCAAACACATACGTCTCGCTCCCGTCGCGGCCCTCCAGCCAGTCGTTGCCCGGACCGCCCAGCAGCACGTTGTCCAGCGCGTTGCCGTAGAGGAAGTCGTCACCTTTGCCGCCCGTCACCTTTTCCAGTGCATCCTGCAACACCAGGCTGAGGTTGGGGTTGACGGTCTGCGCCGCGCCCACCACGGCCAAATCCACCGTCACCCCCGCCACCGTCTGGCTGAAGTCCAGCGTGTCGCTCCCGCCGTTGCCGCGAATTGTTATCGTGTGCAGCGGCGAATCTGCCGCGAACTGGAAGGTGTCGTCCGCCGTGCCGCCGATGAACGTGTCGTTGCCCGGGGTGGCCACAAACGTCACCGCCCGCGAGTAACCGGAGGCGTCGAAGGTGTTGGCCAGCGAGCCGCCGGTGAGGGTGACCTGCTCCAGGCTGGCCAGGTGATAAGTTTGCCCGTTGGGCAGGCTGATGGACGCATCCTTGGCAAAGCCCGCCACCAGCAGCCAGTAGAGCCGCTCCACCGGCGTGGCATCTTTCAAAATCATGTTGGTGTCGTGCGTGACCCACAGGCTGTCCTGCCCGCCGCCGCCCGCGATGAAGGCCGCCTGCGCCCAGTTTTGGATGACAAACCGGTTCGGCTCCGCATCGCCCGTGAGCCGCGCCACCTCAAACACATCCAGCATGGTGTGCACGTTCAACGGCACGTAGCTGCCCAGCTCCAGCCGCTCATGGGTCAAGGCCGCAGGCGTGAGCGTGATGCCGGGCACCGACCGCGTCGAAATCACCGTGTCGCGCCCGTGGTCGCCGCGAATCGTGTCATCGCCCTGCCCCACGGTAATCTGGTCGTTGCCCAGACCGCCCAGCACAATGTCCACCCCGTCGCCCCCCGCCAGAATGTCATTGCCCAACTGGCCGTTCACGTAATCCGCGCCTATCGCCGCATCCACCCAGTCATGCCCCGGCCCGCCGGTGAACCGCAGGTTGCCCAGGTACTGCGGCAGGTGAATGTTTGCAAATTCATGCACCACGGCGTAACCGGGGATGTTGCCCGAGTCGCCCAGCAGAATGTCCCAATCCTCGCCGCCCAGCACCACGTCGTCGTCGGTCACTGTGGGGTTGCCGTCGCCCACAATGTACACCGTGGCCGTGTCGTACGGCCGGCCAGTCGCGTCATTGAGCGCGAGCGAGAACCAGCGGAATTCATTGAAGCCCAGGTTGCGGTTGTGAATCGGAATCCGCACCGTGCGCTCGGTCTCGCCCACGTTGAACACCAGAATGGCCGAGGTGGCGGTGTAATTGCGCGTGGCCGCCGGCTGCGCCAGCGCGGCCTTGGCGCCGGTGCCGTCGGCGGTCTCCACCACCACCACGCCCGGCGTGAAGGAGTAGGAGCGGATGACCGTGATGTCAATGTACCCGGGCACCCGCTCCGAAACGCTGAAGGTGTTCTGCACAAACTGGTACGTGGCGCCCGCCGCATACTGGCTGGCCGGCGCCAGCCCGGCGCCCACGGTCGTCTTGGTGGGATTGATGCCGGTGATGGTGAAGGCCCGCGTCCGGCTCACAAACTCGGCGTCGCTGTCGCTGGAGGACTGGTCCAGCGCCGGATTGGCGTCGCCCACATTCGGGTCCACAAACCGGTAGCCGTCCGGCAGCTCAAATTCCACCACATACGTGCTGGAGGACAACGGGTCGCCCGCGCGCAAATATAGATTGGTGAAGCTGTACGTGCCGGTGGTGGTGTAAATCGCGTTCACCGGATTGCCCGCCGCGTCATACAACGTCACCACCACGCCGCCGGTATAGAGGACATCCCCCGCATCCCGGATGTTGTTGAGGTTGTTATCCAGCCAGATTTGGCCGCTAATGACCCCCGGGTAATTCTCCGGCGTCACCGAGAAAATGGGGCCTTCATCATAAATCGGATGCAGCGTGACCCCCGCCGGCAGGCCGTACACCGTTTGCAGATTCGTGGCCGACGTCACCACCACCACGGTGGCATTGTAGGCGCCCTGGTTCACCGGCATGTTGGTGTCGGTGGCAGTCTGCCAGTGCCCGGCCACCACATGGTCATCCCCGGCGCCCGCGTCGAGGAAGTCATTGCCCGGCCCGCCAAACAGTGTGTCATCAGTGCCGCCGCGGCCCACCTCTTTGGCCTGCTCGGGCAGCGTGAGGCTGAAGCTGTTCTTGTAACCCACCGGCGCAAACGGCGAGATGCCCACCACGCCCTCGAACGGCGCCGTCTGCACCTCATTTTCCGTGGTGGTGTAATACTCACCCGACCACAGCAGCAGCGAGAGCGGCCCCAGCGCCTTTTGATAGGGCGACTTCACCGTCGTGCCATCCACCGCCACCGTCACCGGCCCCAGCGCCACTGGCAGGCTGTACTGGCCGGCGGCATTGGTCTTCACCGTCTGCTGCTGATGGATGCCATTCTGCAGCCAGGTCAGCGTCACGCTCACGTCCTCAATGCCGCCCTCGCCCAAATCCATGAAGCCGTTGCCATTCCGGTCATAGAACACCATGCCCGTGACCGTTTGCAGGTCATCATCGTATATCGGGCAGGCCGTGATGTAGGTGCGCTCCGCCAGCGTGGCCCGCACCGGATTGCTCAACCGCACCCCAAAGCGCTCCGTCAGCTCGGGATTCGCATCCCGCGTAATCGGCACGCTCACCGTCGTCTGCGTGCCGCCCGCCGCAATGAACGCCGTCCCGCTTGCCGCCGTAAAGTCCTGCCCCGCCCGCGCCGTGCTGCTCACCGTCGTCCAATCCACAAACACTCCGCCGGGCGGCGCCGGGTTGTCCAACTGGATGGTGAAGGTGGCGGTCGTCGCGCCCGCCCCCGTGCCCTCCTGCACCCCGCGCACAATGGTGAACAGGCCTGTCACCGGGTCCATGAAGATGCCCAGCACCGGCGCAAGGACTGACACCTTCGGCAAATCCGCGTCGCGAATCATCAGCACCGCCGCATCCGGCGCCGCATTCACCGCCCCGCCCGTCGGATTGTTGAGCGACAGCAGCACCGTCTCGTCCCCTTCGCTCGTGCCGTCGCTATAAATCGGGATTTCCAGGGTGCGGGTAACTTCATTGCCGCGGAAATAAACCAGATACCGGCGCGTCGCGCTGTAATCCAGCCCCGCCGTGGCTGTGCCCGGCGTGGTGGTCAGCACCGCCACCGCCTGCGGACTGCCCGGCATCCGGTGCACCGTGATGGTCGCGTAGGCCACGCCGCTCGCCGGCTCCTG
Source organism: Fontisphaera persica (assembly GCF_024832785.1). GTDB lineage: Bacteria > Verrucomicrobiota > Verrucomicrobiia > Limisphaerales > Fontisphaeraceae > Fontisphaera > Fontisphaera persica. The sequence goes on along the minus strand of NZ_CP116615.1, from coordinate 4,185,609 downwards.
CACTGTGTAAGCGGTGTCCGAGAAGAAAAGGCTCCATGGCGGCAAATCCACCGGCGCGGCCAGGTCATCGTCGGTGATGACGATGCTGAAGTGATTGCTCTCCACCAGCGCGTTGGCCGCTACATTGGCGTTTTCCGCGTTCAACAAATTCAGGAAGAAATACTCGTCGCCCTCCGGCCGCAAATCTCCAAACACGCGCACCGTCAAGAGTTTGGTGGTCTCGCCCGGCGCAAACACCAGCGTCCGCTGCTCCGGCGGCAGGCTCTCCAGCGGCAGCGCCTGGTAATCCGCCGACTCGCCCGCATCGGCCGTGTACACCGACTCCACTGCCGTGCCCGGCGCGGTGGCATAATTCACCTTCACCGTGTGCCCGCTCACCGCCGAGAGCGAGACCTGCACCGTCACCGTGGTGTAGCCGCTGTTGCCTTCAAACACCGTGACCAGATGCGACGCTGGCACGCCCGTCTCATGGATGGACACGCTCACCGGCGCGTCGTCATCGGGGATGATGCCGTAGGCCCGGCCGTCGCCGATGCGCGCGTAGGTGGGATTGAAGAGGTCAATATAGAAGGACTCATCCGGCTCATCCAGGGCATCCTGCCGCAGCGTCACGGTGACCTTCTTCTGTGTCTCGCCCGGCTGGAAGGTAATCATCGCCGGCGCCGGTTGCACGTAATCGCCATCCGGATACAGCGGGAACGGCCTGGCCGGATTCGGATCGCAGCCGCAGTCATAGGCCGAATCCACCAGATACCACACCGTCACGGCGTAAGTGCTCGGGTTGGACAGCGACACAATGAACTCGGCGGTGACATTCTCCGGCACCGTGTACACCCGCGTGCCATTGTTCAGCAGCGTCGAGGCGGGCACAAAGTCGGCAATCGCAATCTGCGGCACCGGGTCATCATTGCTGAGGGTCACCAGCACTGTGGTCTCCGGCAGCGTCGGCAGTTTGATGCCCGCGCTGGGGTTGCTGAAGATGACGCGGAATTGCTCGTGCTCCTCGTACATCAAATCGCCCAGCACCGCGATGGTGATGGCCTGCTGCGTCTGTCCCGCCGCAAAAGTCAGCGTGCCCGACACCGGCGCATAATCACCCGAAGCCGCCGTGGCGTTGCGCTGCGGGAACATCGCATCGTTGCCGTCCTCCGTGCGGTAATTCAACGTCACCGCCATGCGCTGCGGCCCGGACAGCGTGACCAGCAGCGTGACCAGCGTCTGCCCGTTGTTGCCCTCGGTCACCGTCACCGGCGCCACGCTCACCAGCGGGTCCCCCTCGTAACCGGCGGCAATGCTCCGCTCCGTCTCGTCAAACGTCAGTTGGAAGTCCGGCGTCCGCCCCACCAGCGGCCCGCTGGGATATACATCGCTGTCATTGCCGGCCGCCTCCGCTCCGGCCGCGCCGCCGCCAAACTGCGTGATGAACGTCAGCCCGGTCACGGGGCTGAAGGTCAGGTAATACCGGTCCGGGTCCAGGCCCGTGAAGGCAAACGTGCCGTCCACCTCCGTCACTTCCGAGCCAATCAGCAGCCCATCATTCCGATACAACGTCACCGTCACTCCGCCAAATCCGGTCTCGCCCGCGTCGCGCACGCCGTTCTTGTTCAAGTCAAAGAAAATGGAGGAGCGAATGGCGATGCCAGTATCGCGGTCCCCCGTGCGGCCCATGGCGTCATCACCAAACATCGTGTCATCCCCCGGGCCGCCGTCGAAAAAGTCATTGTGGTCCTCCTCAATCACAGACGTCTCGCCCTGGTTCATGAAATTGCCGCCGTACAAGAAATCATTGCCCGGCCCGCCAAACAACACATCCACATTGCCACCGCCAATCAGAAGGTCATGGCCGTTGATGCTGCTGCCACCGCCCGGCACATTCTGCACCACTACGCCCGCCGTCGGGATGGCCGCAATGGCAGCGCGAATGGCCGCCAAATTGGCCGCCGTCACCGGCAGGTTGTTGATGGCAAGCGCAGTGACCGGGTCATCATCCCCGATGAGCAAATCTATGCCGCCATGCCCGTTGGCCCAGTCGCTCCCCGGCCCGCCCAGCAGCAAATCATTCCCGTCGCCCCCGTACAACTTGTCGTCGCCGCCCCCGCCGTCGAGCACGTCGTGCCCAATACTCCCATACAACTGGTCATTGCCGTCATCCCCGCGCAACCAGTCATCACCGTCCCCGCCCCGCAGTGTGTCGTTGCCGCGCCCGCCGCGCAGGAGGTCATTCCCGGCCAGGCCGTCAATGACGTCGTTGCCATCCGCCGCCGTGCCGCTGCCGTCATCGCCGTACAGTTCATCGTCCTCGGGACTGCCGGTGAGGGTGTCGTTGCCGCCGCCGCCATAGATGCGGATGGCCACCGGCCCGGCCACCAGCAGGTCGTTGCCGTCGCCGCCATAAATCACCACGCCGGTCACGCCCGCGTTGGTGCTGGCGTAAATCTGGTCATTGCCCGCGTCCCCATACGCCTCGGAATTCGCGCCGTCGCCCAGGTAAATGGTGTCATGGCCCGCCCCGCCGTGCACTTCCACCTCCGAGAGCACACCGCGGAAATCAAGGTAATCATCCCCCTGTCCGGCATCCGGCACCACCACCCGCGCCACATTCTCAAAGGTCTGCCGCCAGTTGCCCCATTGCACTTCCAGCGTTTCGCTGCCTGCCGCCCCGCCGGTGTGCTTGACGATGAACGTCTCCGCCCCGTCCGTCGTGTCCACCTCCAGCCGGCGCCCGGCGCGGCTGCCGATGTTCAGGTACAGGTCATTGCCGGACTTCTCGGCCAGCACCGGCTCGGGACAGGTGATCTCAATCGAGAACAACGTGATCTCCGCAAACCGCCACGTCTTGTCGATGCTGAAGAAGAACAAATCCACCTTCAAGAACGCCTCGAGGAACAGGTAAATCCGCCCTTCAATGTCGAAGATGCAGCGCGGGTCCTGCTGCGCGTTGGCCACCAGCTCGCTCACCCGGATCTTCCCGTCATCATTGATGTCGTTCAGATCAAACTTCACCTCGAAGCCCAGCCCGCCGTTGACGCCCGCCTTCACAATGGCCAGATCAATCGTCGCCCCCGCAAACAGCTCGCCATACAACCGCACCTCCGGCTGCTCCCGCCCCTGCGCGTCAAAGTCCAGCACGTAGAACCCATCCAGAATATCCAGGAAATTCTTGTCCTCCGAGCTGATGAACTTCTGGATGCCATAGGTGTCGTAACCAAAACCAACGTTGATGTCCGCCCCAATCGTCCCGCCAAATTGCGCGTACAGCGGCGGATAAATCGGTATCTTCTGCGTGTAGGTGAACTTGAACCGGAACGTCGGCATCCGCCACTCCACCAGCCGCACCGGCTCGCCCGTGAACAGGTTGAACAGCTCCGCCGGATTGTCGAAGACCGGAATCTTGAAGTTGCTCAGGCTTCCCACGTCGCTGGCAAAACCGGAAACCTTCTGCGTGTACGTGCTGCTCGCCCCCGGCCCTGTCGCCGCCGCCGCCATGGTCGCAATGTCCTCCATCGCCCGCGCCGCCAGCGGCTCCAGTGCCTGGATTGCCGACCGCCGCCCGTCATTGCCCTCCAGCAACCGGAAGCTGCCAAAGGGTATCAAAATCGTCCCGCTGCCCAGGCCCTCCAGATCATTGATCAGCTCAACCACCGAAATCACGTCCCGGATGAAATCCATCGTGGACGGCTCCAGCAAACCAAACGCCTCGGCCAGATCCAGCAGCGTGATGGTCTGCCCCGCCAAGTCCGACAACACCGGCAGCCGCGCCGTCACAATGTCAATGATCGGCTGGATCGGCTCGGTCACCTTGCGGATTTCCTTCAGAATCGGCCCCAGAAAATCTGAAAGGAACGTCCCCAAATCCAGCCGGATGTTGGTGAACTCAATCTCCGGATCCTGCGACCCCTGCTGGGTGTCCGCCTCCCACCCCAGATGGAAATCCGCCAGCACCCGCGGGAAGGCCGTGTTGCCCCCAAAGCTGGCAATCAAATCCAGGTTGACATCCGCTTCCGCCCCCAGTTTGGCGCTGATGATGTCCCCAAACTGCGTGCCGCTGGAGAACAGCTCGGCCATCGTCAGCTTGCCGTCGTGATTCGGGTCCCGCAAATCCACCTCAAACGCTCCCTCGAAGAAGCTCGGTGAATCCGCGTCGTCCATCACGTCCAGTTGCAGGAACAACAACTGGCCCGCCGCATGCAGCCCCGGTATCTCGGCGCGGAAGAAGATTTTCAGCTCCGGATGGCTCGCCGGCGCGGAAGTGTTGAAGTAGAAACCATTGGTCAAATCCACCCCGAAACCAAACTTCCAGTCAAAGCCCAGCGAGAGGACCACGTTGCCGTCCACCTCCAGCCCGAAGCCCGGCACGCCAATGTTGAAATCAATCGGGTTGCCCGTGGTGTCCAGCAACGCAATCGTCTTGGCCAGCCGGATGTTGACCACCAGGCCGGTGTCGCAATCCAGCCGCACATCCAACTGGCTGAAGCCCGCCGCCACATCAAGCGGCTGGCCCGTCTCGTAATTCACCAGCCAGTTCAACCCGCCCGGCCCCAGCGAATTCCACAGGGCCTTCTTGATGGCGTTTTCCAGCGCGGTGATGCCGTTGCCCCCCGCGGCGTCCACCTCCTCGCGCAGCTCGCGCAACAGGCCGTTGCGGAAATCCCCGATGAAATCGGCCGCCCCCTTCAGCCCGCTGCCCAGCAGCGGCAGGTTCACGTTGTAAACCACGCCGTTGAGGCCGTCCTGCACCCAGCCCAGGAATTTGTCCAACCCATCCAGAATCGGCCCAATGCTGTTGGCGATGACATCGCACAGTTCCAGACCGTCAAACAGCGTGCTGAAGTCGGGCGTGACCAGAAACACCTTCTCCAGCGTGCCCGCGCCGGTGTTGCTCGTGCTGCTGGCCTGCCCGTCATCGTCCGTCGTCAACGCCGTCGGCGCAAATGCCCCGGCCGCGCCGCTGGCGCTCTGGATGGCATTGCGCGCCGTCACCGCCGTGGTCACCCCGGCATCCATCTGCACCGTCAGCGTTTTGGTGGCGGCGTTGTAGGTGGCGCTGGCATTGTTGCCGCTCAAGGTATCGGTGAAGACAATGCGGTAGTTGGTAATCGAGCCGTTGCTACGTACCCGCAAATCATTGTGCAACCCCGCAAACTTCACCACCTTCTCCGCCCCCACCGCTTCCGTCGAAACCGCCTCGCTGAGGAAGAACCGCACCAGGTCCGGCGCCTCCACCACCAGGTAATTGTCCGGGTAACCGTCTCCGTTGGTGTCGTCGCTGCCGCTCAGCGGCGTGGATTCAAACGGCGCAAAGATGGGCAACTGCGCGCTCACCCCGCCCTCCAGTTGCAGCCGGATGAAGTCCGTGCTCAGCCAGTTCTCGTCCAGATACAGCCGCCCGTCCCCGTTGCTGTCCTTCAAGCCCACCTGGAAAATCGCCCCGCGATCCCCCTGCGCCGCCCCGGTGTCCGGGTCCCCGTCCTGGTCCAGGGTGACCCGCCCATTCTTGATGAATATCCCAAATACCGACCCCAGGGACGCCTCCAGGCTGATGTTCGTCCCCGCCACCTTGGCCAGCATCTCGATGCGCGTCGTCTCATAGAAGAACGGCCGCGCCGTCCCCGGCGTCGAGACATCCAGCCCAAATTCCAGGATTAGCGACGCGCTGGCGCTCACGGTCAACTGCCCGGAGCCTTGGATTTGCACCAGGGTGGTGGCCAGCTCCAGAAACGCCCGCACCGTCGGATGATTCCCCGCCAACTGCGACACCAACTGCTGCAAATCCAACTGGAACGGCAGGCTGTTGGCGTAACCCGTCGAGAAATTGAACGCGAACTTCAGCGCGGTGAGCGTGATGGTCCCCGCGCCCGTGTTGCTGCCCGCCGGATTGTCATTGGCCGTCAACTGCGCCAGCCACGGCGAGCCGTGGCTGCCAGCCTCGCTGATGGCCTGCAAAATGGCGTTGGCCGTCGTCCGCCCCGGTTGAATCTTGAGGGTCAGGACCTTGCTGGTGGCATTCCATTCCGCCTTGGCGGTGCCGTTGGTGATGGTGCTGTCGCCCACCACCACCACCCGGCTGTTGTTCAGCGCCGTGCCGTTGGTATTGGCATAGATGCGGAAACCATTGTTGAACCCGCTGTAATCAATCACCAACGCGCTGGGCTGGCTGGCCGTGCCACCGCTGGTCACCAGGCTGGCCGGCGCCACCCCGTTGTGGTCCAGCGACAGCGTCAGCACATTCGGGTTCAGGTGGAACAGCGTGTCAATCTGCCGCTTCAGCTCGGCCAGCGTGTTCTGCAACGTGTCCCGCGCGCTGCTCGACGACAGCCCGTCAATCAAATCGGCAAACTTCTGCGCGTAATCGAGCATGTCGTTCACGCTCAGATTCACAAACGGCAGCGGCTCGTCCAGGAACGAAAACGCGCTCAACTGGCTCAGTTGGTCCGCTATCCCGTTGAGCGCCCGCACAATCGTGGTGAAGTTCAGGCTGGTGAAATTCGTCAGCGTGGACAAATCCGGGTACGTGACAAAGATGCCCTTGTTGTTGCTCGCCGGATCGTACGGATTGGCGTTGTAGGTCAGGTGCTTGATGTCCGGTATCCACACCGCCACCTGCGGATTGCTGCCCAGCGGAATGGAAAAGCCCAGCCCCGACACCGTGATGTTGTTCAGCCGCGCCAGAAAACTCCCGTTGAAACTGAACGCCGGCACCAGGTTGCTGATGTTGTTCGACGACGTGTTGTTCATCAGCTCGCTGATGTAGAACCGCCGCTCGCCCGTGGTCTGATGCTCCAGCCGCAGCGTGGCGGTGATGGGCGCGGGCGTCACGCCGTCGTAGGCCAGCGTCCCAAAGGCCCCCCCGCTGGTGCTGATTTCCACAAACCCAAACCGCAGCGACCCCGCAATGCCCGCCGCCGTCGTGTTCACCGCCAGGCTGGCGCTCAACTGCGCGTTTTCGACAAACAACCCCTTGATGGGCGCCGTGGCCGCCGCCACCAGAATCTGGTCATGGGTCGTCACCGCGCTCCCGTCCAAATCCTGCACCTCCGCCCCAAACCCGATCTCCGTCCCAAACGGATCATTCCGCGGCGTGATCACCACCACCCGGTTGATGATTCCCAACTGGGTGTCCCGCGCGCTCAACGCCACCCCGTTGCCCGCCTTCTGGAAAATCAGCACATCGCCGAGCGTCCCGCTCCCATACGCCGCCCCCGCCAGCACGTTGTTCAAATCGTCCGCCAGCATCTGGATGCTGGTGTTGTCGGCCGTCGCCGCCTGCGTCAGCGTCAGCGGGAACCACTGCGCAAATGTGCCCGAACCGCTCGGCAGCACGTCGTTCAAATAAATCCCAAAGTGCGCGTCCGCCGTAATCCGCCCGTGGCTCGGCGTCGGCACCGTGCTCGAGGTAAACACCCGTGGCACCTCCGCCGCCGCCAGGTCAAAACCCAGCGTCAGGTTGAAGCCCACCTGCACGTTGAATTGCAGTGCGCCCGTCAGCGACGCCCCCGCAATCGGCCCCAACGCCAGGTTGAAATTGAACGGCAGCGTGGGCGAGCCAAACAACTGCTGCGTGTTGTAGGTCAGTTGCCGGTTGACCGTGTAGGTGTACACCCGCTGCATCGGGTTGTAGATTATCCCGCTGTTGTTGTTCAACAAACCGTCGTTGAACAAATCCGCCAGCGCCACAAAAAACTCCTCCGTGCTGAACCGCTCCGTCAGCACCCCCGTCTGGTCATTGGTGGCCGTGTTGCCATCCCCCGGCCCGAAGCCCAGGCTCGATATCGCCGCATCGGCATCCACCAGGTTCAAGGTGGTGTTCTTTGCCACTTCATCCTCCCGCAACGCAATGACCACCTTCTTCTCCCGGTTCAATCGCGCCTCCAGCCGCCCCGCCAGCCCCTGCGCCGCTATCGCGTTCTGCAACAAGGTCACCAGCTCCGTGCCCGTGCGCGAGTTCGGATCCCCCACCGTGTCCGTCACCGTCAACGTCACCACCGGCTCCGTCCCCAACTGCAGCTTCAGCGTGGCCCCCGCCAGCGCCCCCGTGTGCGTGCTGGTCTCGGTGACGCTGCGCGACTGCAGCTCCACGCTCACGAAATACTTGTAGATGGTGTCCAGATAAAGCTGCGCCCAGTTGAAGGCATCCCCCAGCGTCTTGCCGCCGGTGAACGGAATCTCCACCTGGAAAAGCGAGCTGCCCGCAAACGACTCGAACCAGTCGCCCAACTGATTGAGCAGCATCACCCATTCAAACGGGCTGGCCTTGGCAAAATCAAAGTTGGCCAGCGACGTCAACGCCGGCCCGGGGATGATGGTGCCGCTGTCAACCGTCAAGAGCAGCTCGTTGTTGCTCAACCGCCGGAACTCGATGGTGCTGCCCGCCACCCGCACGCTCAACTGGAACGGCAGCGCAAAGCTCCCCACATGCAAATGCCCGTCCACATTCACCTGCACGTTGGTGCCCGCCGGCACGTTCACCACCCGGCTGCCCGACGGCGTGTTCACCGTCGTGTTGACATTCGCCCCCGTCGTGTTGAGCTTCAACTGCATCGTCCCGCTCAACCCCACCAGGCCCGATTCAAATTGCAAATCCGCTTCCGCCGCCAGCCCCGCCCCGTTCAAAATCAGCGCTCCCGTCCCCCGGTCAAACGACAGCACCGTCGCCGACCCCATCTGCACCCGCAATTGCAGATTGGTGGCCCCCAGCTTGAACACGTCCTCCAGCACGCTGTCCCCGTTGGTGTCCAGCCGCGCCGTCTCTATCACAAAGTTTCCGCCCAGCGTGATGCCGCCCATCAGGCCGGTAATCTCCGCCGTGCCCGACACCGCCAGGAAGTTGTGGTAATACGGCCCAATAAACTGGATGGACACATTTTCCGCCGGGTTGTCGGAAATCGGCACCACCACCGGGTTGGGGTCGCCCACATTCCCGCCCGTATTGTTCAGCCGCAGCTTCAGGTTCTGCGCGTTCAGCCCCAGCAAACCCGCATTGCCCAACGTCGCGCTGGCCACCTTCACCTCGCCCGCCAAACCGCCCGCAGCCGTCAGCAGAAACGCCCCCTGCCCGCCGCTCACCGTCAAACTCACCGGCCCCGCCCCCAGCGTGGCGCTCACATTCGACGCCGCAAGGGTCACATAACCCGGGCTGCCCTGCACCAGCGTCAAAATAAACCGCCCGCTCAGCGACTGCGTGCTGCTGCCGATGGGAATGTTGATGCTGATGGGCGTGGGGCCGGAATCCAGCTTGTTGAACGGCCCCGCCGGCAGATTCAAGGCCGTGGGATTCCCCACCGCCTGATTGAAGGCCGCACTGGTGTTGTTGAAGCTCCACTGGAAAGTATGGGAAAAGCCCGTGCCAAACGCATTGATGCCCACCGTAATCTGGCCCTCGCCCATCAACCCGGCATCGGTCATCATGAAGAATCCCGACCCATGGGTGGCCGTCAGCAGGCTCGTCCCAAAGTTGAAATTCACATTGGCCGCCGTCACCGTAATCACGCGGCTGCCGCTCAAGGTGTTCTTTTGCTCGAAGGTAAAGTCGCCCTGCAACCCCACCCCCAGCACCGTCAACGTCACCCCCTGACCCTGCACCTGCACATACGGCCCCGCCGGCAGGTTGATGGTTACATTGGTTCCGCCCACCTCCACGGTCTCGCTCACGGCGGTATTCCGGTCATTAATCCGCACCGTGAACGTGCCCCCCACCGAGACCCCGGTCGCGTTCACCCCCACCGTCGCCGTCGCCGTCCCCGCCAAACCGGCCTGGCTCAAAATAAATGCCCCGCTGCCATTACTGACATTAAGTATATTAGAGGCGGACGCTCCAAAGCTCAGCGCCATGCCCGTCCCCGCCACCGTCACCACCGTCGCCCCGCCGCCGGTTTGCTTGCGCTCAAACACAAAACTGCCCGTCACCCCAAAGCCCTGCACCGTCAGCGTTGCGCTGCTGGCGCTCACCCGCAGATACGGCCCCGCCGGCAGATTCAACGTCACCGGGTTGCCATTGACATTAAAGGTCGCGTTGAACGCCGAGGCGGTGTTGTTCAACGTCACCCCGTATGTCCCGGACAAATTCACCCCCGCCACGTTCAAGGCCAGTTGCGCCGACAAGCTCCCCATCACCCCCGCGCTCGTGAACACCATCGCCCCCTGCCCCTGGCTCACCGTCAGCAACGGATTCGTGCCGTCCGAAAACTGAAAGCCCAGATTCGCCACCGCCGCCACCGTCTGCTCATAGCCATTCCCCGGATTCCCATCCGCATCCCGCGGCTCGAACAGGAAATCCCCGCTCAGGCTTGCCGCCGGCGTGCTCAACGTCAGCGTCCCCTGGCCTGACACCCGGAAGTACGGCCCCGCCGGCAGCGCCACCGCCACCCCGTTGATGTCCGGCACGGCCGCCGTGGTCGTGTTGAACGCCAGTTGCAGACCCGTTGCGCTCAATCCCACATTCGGTATGGCCGGCCCCGTCGAGAAATCCAACGCCAGCGTCCCCGCCAAACCAGAATTGAGAATCAGCAGGTTGCCCGCCCCATTTTGCACGCTCAACACCCGGCTGCTGCCCGAACCCACCTGGAAACTGACGTTGCTGGCCTGCAGAATGGTCTCGGTGCCGGTGTTCTTGAGCGTGAAGCTGCCGCTCAAGTTTTGTCCCATCACCGTCAAAGTGCTGTTGACCTCCACGCTTAGCTCCGGCGCCTGATTAAATATATTAGGGCTTTGCACCCGCACCACGTACGCGCCCGTCAGACTGAAGCCCAGGAAGCTCAGTGTGCCCGTCAGCGGAAAAGCCGCATTCAACGTGCCCGTGGTGCTCACATTAAACGCATTGCCCACCGGGGTGGTGCCGTTGGCCAGATTGGTGAGGGTTGTCGTGGTAATCCGTCCCCCGGTCAATACGCTGGCATCCGGCGTGGCCGTCACCCCCGCCGCAAACGCCACCGTGCCGCCGCTCGCGCTCAACGTCTGCGTGCCCACCGGCGTATTGAAGGTGAAACCAAACCCGCCCAGCCCGCTGGCATTCACTGACGCCCGCGCCCCCACCGCATCCACGCCCACAAAAACGGAGCCATCCCGGCCAAAGGAGAAATCCAAAAATGCGCTGCTGTTCACCGTCACCGTGGGGGCCGACCCGCTGAACACCGCCCCAAACACACCGCCCAGGATGTTTTGCAGCGTCGCATTGATCGCCGTCGGCTCCAGCTCCACCTGCAAATCCCACCAGATCGGGTCCGAACTGGTCACCCCATAGTGTGCCAAAATCCCCTTCACCCGGAACGTGAAACCGCCAAAGGTGGTGTTGTCCCACCCCTGAATGCCCGCCGTTACCTGCGCCACCGTGGGGATGCCGCTCAACACCGACATCATCCGCGCCCGCAATCCGTTCAGAAAAGCCGAACCCATGTTGGCCAGGCTGCCCACGTTAGAACCAATGAACGGAAGGCTCTGCGCGAAGCTCCCAAAAGTGTCCAGCCGGTCCGCCACCTCCCCCAGTTGCTGCAACACATTTAATATCTGCGTGTCCAGTCCCGCCGAGAGATTGGGTGTCTGCACAATCGTCAACCGGAGCCCCGTCGGCAAGTACTCCGGCTTCAACGCCCAGGTGGGCTGCCCCGGAATGGCCACCGTCCCCAGCCACTGGGCAAACTGCCCACTATAGTTATTCCAGGTGATGACGTTGAAAGTGTCGCCCAACGCCGGTGTGTATCCCCCTTGAGGATTGAAAATAATCTTGAGCGTGCCGTTCAGATTCGCCGCGCCGGTAACCTCAATCCAATCGTAACTCACTCCCTGCGCCAAACCCTCAATTTCAATCTCCGTCACCGCATCGGCGCCGGGGTTGAAATTGTCCACCGTCAGGTGTCCCGGCGAATTGCCCGGACGAAATATCCCATTGCCCGCAATTCCTCCCTGGATGCTGCCATTTCCGCTAAGTACTTGTCCATCAGCCAGTTCCAACGTTCCGCCGTTCAGATTCAAGCCGCTCTCAGGCGTCAAATGAATCGTCCCGGTACTCGCTTCCGGCGGCCCATTGGAAGCCCGCAACGTGTCCACCATTTGCAAAACAGTCCATGAAAGTGTCTCCCCGGAAGCCCCGGTGGGCATCTCGTCCGTGCTGGAAATTGGGGTCGCGGCGGTGCTTTCCGTCACCGTTTCCCCCGCCACTTCCACCGCCACGCTGGCACCAGCGTCATCCCCAACGTCCGTGGTATCCAAAACTTCCGCCGGGCTCGATTCAGTGACTGGCGAGGGAGCAAAAATTTCTCCAGGAGTGGATTCAAACAGGGCGGAAGACGAAGATTCCTCCGCGCCATGTTGCGCTGGCGAAAAGGCAACTTCCTCCACCGCCTGCGGCTCCTGCACGGCGGGCAACATCGGCGCGGCCATGGGGCAAAGTCCATCCCCCGAAAGCAGAACGCGGGGTTCCAATGCCTCCAAGCTATACGTCACCGCTATTCGTTGCCTGTGCAAACTGTCCTCGCTGGCCCCCCAAACGAAAAACGGACTTCAGCTTTTTCTGGCAGCCTGTTTTTGAGCGCTACGTTTGGTTGTCTGGCGCTAATGTATAACACAAAAAAATCTAACGTCAAGAAAATCATGAAAAAAAATCTTCAAAATTTCTCCCAACAAGCACGCAGAAGCCTCTTATTCACCTCCACTTTCCGGTCCATTTGCTGTAAATGCCCACAAAAAAGAGCCCATCGGCTCCGGTAAAAAAGGGAATGCCACGCGCCGGCGCGGTGCGGCTTGCCAAACGGCCTGAATAAGCTAAGCTCACTCCCCTGATGAGCTTTCTTGACCAGCTTAAATACGATGCCAACGGCCTCATTCCGGCCATTGTGCAGGAACAGTCCACCGGCCGTGTGCTGATGATGGCCTGGATGAACCGGGCTTCTCTGGAAACCACCCTCGCCACCGGTAAAACCCATTTCTGGAGCCGCTCCCGCCAAAAATACTGGATGAAGGGCGAGAGCAGCGGTCATGTTCAAATTGTGAAGGACATCGCGGTGGATTGCGACGCCGACACCCTGCTGATTCAAGTCGAACAAATCGGCGCCGCCTGCCATGAAGGTTACAAGTCCTGTTTCTTCCGCTCCCTGCGGCAGCAAGGCCAAAGCGCCGAAGTTACCGAGCCGCGGCTGCTTGACCCGGAGAGCATCTACGGCAAGAAATAAGGCCGCCGGCGGTTTCCCCCACGCCTGGGCCGCGCAATAAAGGATTGAAAAATGAGGGGGTGGGCGTATCCTCTGCCTCTGTGGCATTGGCCACCACACGCTCGGCCCTGATTTGCCCATGAAAATCCGCGATGGCAAAGTGGAAATTGTGACCGGTGACATCACCACCTTCGCGGTGGATGCCATCGTCAACGCGGCCAACAGTTCCCTGCTGGGCGGGGGCGGGGTGGACGGCGCCATTCACCGCGCCGCCGGGCCTTTGCTCTACGAAGCCTGCCGCAAGCTCAAGGGTTGCGCCACCGGCGATGCCAAAATTACCCCCGGCTTTCAGCTCCCCGCCAAATACGTCATTCACACCGTGGGCCCCATCTGGAAAGACGGCAACCGGGGAGAAGATGAAAAGCTGGCCTCCTGTTACCGGCGCTGCTTTGAAATCATGGTGGCCGAAGGCTTGAAAACCATCGCCTTCCCCGCCATCAGCACCGGTGCCTACGGGTTTCCAATGGAACGCGCCACCCGCATTGCCCTGGAGGAAACCCACAAATTCCTGGAAACCAACCCGCCCATCGAAAAAATCATTTTTGTCTGCTATAACGACCGCGCTTACAAGTGCTACATCGAGGCCGCCGCGGACATCCTTATCAAGTAGTCCGTTAAGGGCCGCTTTCGGCCCGGGCGCGTGAACCGGAGGGCCTCCCGCAGGACATCCCCACGCCTGTCCTCCAAACATGCGACATTGCCACCGCTGCCGGCTGTGCTTAAATTGCCCGCCATGAAACAAAATCGTTGGTGTATGGCGTGGTTCGCTCTAGCTCTGGCTGGTGGCTGTTTGTTTTTAACCCCCTTCGCGCTGCCGGGCGCTCCTGCCTCCGGCACCATCACCGTGGCCGTGGACCGGCCCGGCCCCGCCTCCAGTCCCATGTTGTGGGGCATCTTTTTTGAGGACATCAACCACTCCACCGACGGCGGCATCTACGCGGAGCTGGTCCGCAACCGCAACTTCGAGGACGGCGACAAGCCGGATTACTGGACCGTGGTCCGCAGCGGGCCGGCCCAAATCGAAATCGCCGTGGACCGCAGCCAGCCCCTCAGCGCCAAAAACCCGCGCTCGCTCAAAGTGGACATCCGCGAGCCCGGCACCGGCCGCGCCGGCGTGGCCAACGGCGGTTATTGGGGCATGAACATCCGCAAGGGCGAAAACTACGAACTCTCCCTCTTCGCCCGCGCGGCCGCCGGCTTTAACGGCCCGCTGACGGTCACGCTGGAAAGCGAAGACCGCGAGGTGTACGCCGAAGGCCGCATCCCGCGCCTCGACACGCAATGGAAAAAATATTCGCTGAGCCTCACCGCCCGCGGCACCGACCCCCATGCCCGCCTGGTCATCAGCACCACCCGCGCCGGCACCTTCTGGCTGGACATGGTCTCCCTCTTCCCGAAAAAGACCTTCAAAAACCGCCCCAACGGCCTGCGGCCGGACCTGGCACAAATGCTGGTGGACCTCAAGCCTTCGTTCAACCGCTTCCCCGGCGGCTGCTGGGTGGAAGGCGATACCATGGCCCAAGCCTACCGCTGGAAACTCACCATCGGCGACCTCTCCGAGCGCCGCACCCAATGGAATTTGTGGGGGTACCACGCCACCCACGGCATCGGCTACCATGAGTATCTGCAAATGTGCGAAGACATCGGCGCCGAGCCGCTGTTTGTCATCAACTGCGGCATGAGCCATCGCGAAAATGTGCCCATGGACAAGATGAACGAGTTTGTCCAGGACGCCTTGGATGCCATCGAATACGCCAATGGCCCGGTGACCAGCACCTGGGGCGCCGTGCGCGCCAAAAACGGACATCCCGCCCCCTTTAATTTGAAGTACCTGCAAATCGGCAACGAAAACGGCGGCCCGGCCTACGAGGAGCGTTACCGCCTCATGTACAATGCCATCAAGGCCAAATACCCCTACGTCAACATCATCGCCAACGACTGGGGCGGCCCGCCCAAAAACAGCCCCCTCGAAATTGTGGACGAGCACTACTACAACAACCCCGAGTTTTTCATGGTGCAGTCCACCCGTTATGACAAGTACCCCCGCAACGGCTTCAAGGTCTTCGTGGGCGAGTACGCCGTCACCCAGGGCGGCGGCCAGGGCAATCTCCGCGCCGCCGTGGGCGAGGCCGCCTTCATGACCGGCCTGGAGCGCAATTCAGACGTGGTTGTCATGGCCTCCTATGCCCCGCTCTTTGTGCATGTCAATCACCGCCGCTGGAACCCGGACCTCATCAATTTCGACAGCTCCCGCGCCTACGGCATCCCCTCCTATTACGTCCAAAAAATGTTCAGTGAAAACCGCGGGCAGACCATCCTCCCCATCACCGTGGAGTCCCCCAACGCCTCCACCCGCACGCAGGGCGGCGCCATCGGCGTGGGCACCTGGCTCACCCAGGCCGAGTTCAAGGACATCAAGGTCACCCGCGGCAATGAGGTTCTCTTTGAGTTTGACCCGGCCAAAGGCACCCAGCCCTGGCGGCTGCTGGGCAATGGCAACTGGAGCATCCAGGACGGCGCCCTCCGCCAGATGAGCCGTGCCGAAAATGTGCGCGCCGTCATCGGCGACAAATCTTGGACGGATTACACCCTCACCCTCAAGGCCCGCAAAATCAGTGGCGACGAGGGCTTCCTCATTCTCTTCAATGTGCAGGATGAAAATGCCAAGTCCTGGTGGAACCTCGGCGGCTGGGGCAACCGCCGCCACGCCATCGAAATGGGCGGCGTCATCGGCCGCGAAGTCAACGGCCGCATCGAAACCAACCGCTGGTATGACATCCGCATCGAATCCGGCGCCAAAGGCGTGAAGTGCTATCTGGACGGCCAACTGGTGCACGACTCCGAGTATCCCACCCTCAAGGCGCTTTATGCCTCGGCCACCAAGGCCCAGGAAGAGGTGATTGTCAAAGTCGTCAACGCCAGTTACGACCCCGTCACCACCACCTTTGCCCTTCAGGGCGTGCAACGCGTGCAAGGCCCGGCGCGGATGATTGTCCTGACCAGCGAGAATGCCACCGACGAAAACAGTTTGGAAAACCCCACCAAAGTCTCGCCCAAAACCGCCACCCTCAACCTGCCCGGCCCGCGCTTTGAGCAAACGCTCGCCCCCAACTCCATCAACGTGTTGCGCGTAAGGGTCCAATAAGGGCAATCCCGCGGTTGACGCCACGGCTGCCAACGTGCCGTCACCGCCATCAAACATGGGGCGCAGTTCGCTGCGCCCCATTTTTTTTGCGCCGGTCAGCCATTATCGTGGTGGGCCAGAGACGGCTCAGCCCTTCACCCCGCGCAAATCCGGCTCGAGCTTTTTCCCCTCTTTAATCAGCGCCGCCAGCGTCAGCTCGGTTTGCCGGTACGCCGCCTCCCGCCCCAGCACCGCCGTCAAATTGGAGCGCACCGAGGGCGCCACCGTGGGATTGTCATAACGCCCCTGCGTAATGGCCTCCCAAAACTCCCGGATGTTGACCTGCGCCCCGGTGGTGTAGAGGTTGTCCACCCGCGCCCGCATGAAATCCTTGCCCCGCACGTACACCTCCGAAAAATAATCGCCCCAAATCACCCCCTCCGAGCCAAACCAGCGGGCGGTGATTTCATCCTTCACCTCGGGAATGGACTGGATGCAGGTAAAGGCCAGCGGCACCTGATTGGGAAACCAGTAGGTCAGCGCAAAATGGTCATAGATGCTGTTGGGCGGACGCACCTTGCGCCCCCCGCCCCCCACGGCCCGGACCGGGTCGGCGTTGATGACCCATGTGGCAAAGTCCAGCGAATGGATGCTTTGCTCCACGATAAAATCCCCGCTCAGCTCCAGCACATAATACCACTGCCGCAGCCGGCCTTCGGCGGTATCGGGCGGCGTCCCGCGGCCCCCGCCCCGCCAGGGATAATGGGCATCGCCCATGATGAGCTGGCCAATCTGCCCCTCGTGCACCCGCCGCACCGCCTCCCGAAAATGCTCATTGGCCCGAATCTGAAAATCCACCAGAAACACCAGTTTTTTGGCGGTGGCACGGCGTCCGGATTCCCCGATGGACAGGCAGCCCGGCGCGTCCACCGCAATCGGTTTGGCGATGAATACATGCTTGCCCGCCTCCACCGCTGCGGCGGCCTGCTCCGGATGAAAATAAGGCGGCGTCTCGATGACCACCGCGTCCAGTTTGCCTTCCAGCAAACGGCGATAACCGCTCAGGCCGGTGTAGCGGCGGGCGGCCTGGATTTGATGCTTGTTGCCCACCGCCTCCACCCGGTCCCCGAAATAATCCGCGCACGCCACCCATTGATAATGCCCGTCCGCCGCAAACAAGTCGGCAATCCACGCCCCCCGCCCGCCACAGCCAATCAGGCCAACCTCCACCCGCGAATTGGCTTCGGCACCAAACACGGTGGCAGGCTTAAGCAACGTCATCGCGCCGCCCACGGCGGCGGCTGTGGTGGAAGCCAGAAACCGCCGGCGCGGCATGGCGGAGGATGCGGAGTTGGATTGAGTCTTCATAAGCATCTTGTGGGTCTCTTGTGGTTTTTGAGTTTTTCGCCGCCCCAGCTTTCAGGGCGCCAAAGTCAGCAATCCGAGGCGCCACGGTATCTGGCCGTAAGGACGCCCGCGGTATTCCTCGTCACTGGCGCCCTGAAATACCATTTGCAACCGCTCCGGCTCCACTTCCATTCCTTCGTCCACCCCCGCACGGATTAGCTCGCCATGGCTGATGCTGGCCGTCCACACCGGGTTTTGCCGCACATTCAACCGGCTGGCAAAAGGCTTCTCCCACGTGGCCGCCAGCGGCTCCCATGGCCCGGCCAGCGAGCGCGCCAGATACGCCTTGTAATAGCGCCCGCCGCCGCCCTGCGCCTCCACGATGGTCAGGTATTCTTGGCGCCCTTTGAGTTTGTAAGTGTGCGACGCTTCAAAAATATCCGCCTGCAGCGCCAGTTGCTCCTCGCCCCAGCCATAAGGAAAATCCTCCCGCCGCGCCTGCCGCCGCCACATGCGCCCGTCCAAAGTCGTGTAAAACAAGTGCATGTGCGTGCCGTCGCCAATCACCCAAAAATCCAGCCAGCGCGGATTGGGCGGGCTGTTGGTCACCATCATCCGCGGGCGGCTCCACCCCGCCGGCTGGTCCACGCGCTCATTGGTCGAAAAACACGGGCCAAAAGCTGGTTTCCCGGAGCGGTCGGCCATTTGCGCGATGAGATACCATCGCTGGTGCGGCGTGAAATAAAACACCTGCGGCGCGCAATGGTATTGGTCATGGAGATTGAGAATGTGCCGCGGCGCGCGATTGGCCTCAGCCCAATCGCCAAAATTGAGATACACCATGTCCACCTTGCCCGTGGCGTGCCGCAGGGTGGCGAATACGTGCCACCGGCCGTTGTGCCGCACCACCGACGGGTCCTTCACCGCCACCTGCGGATTTGGCGCATGGGCGTACGCCGCGACATCCAGCCACGGCGCAGACGCCTGCCATTGAAACTGGCCATTCTGCCAGGGCTCCGTGGCCCCGGTCACCCCCACCACCCCCGCCAGCATCAGGCAGGCGGCAGCCAGCGCAACGCCCAGAGCCGGGCGCGTTCTCGTGCCGTGGTTCATAGCACCACCCTAATCCCAAACCGCCCTCCGGGTCAAACTCGCAGAAACCTCCCGCCCCCGCGCCAAAGCTGGGTTCGTGAGCGGCCCGCCATTCCTCCCCCTCAGGGCAGAGGCTTCTCCGGCCGAAAAAAGGCCTCAGGACGAGTCGCAAAATACGGCGCCAGCCCCTGCACGCTGACCACACTGACATCCTGCAACTTCAAACTCCACAGCCCCCGCGCATGGGCCGGCGGGATGGGCGCGCTCAACGTGTAACCATAACGACCGGTATCCCCCAAATCCACAAACGCCTCCACCACCCCCGCCGGCCGGCCCTGCGGGTCAAACAGCACCGCCTTCTTGAATCCCTCCCCCTCGCCGGCCAGCGCAATCACAATGTTGGTTGCTCCCGCCACCGGCACCGTATAAAGCCGCGGATGCAGAAACTCCAGCCCGGTAAATTGCGGCGTGCTCAACACCGCCGCCATTGGCCGCGCCGAAACCACGTCCCATGTGATGAACGAACCGGCCCGCACAGTGGCCATCTGCGGCGCGTCCAGCGCCAGCCGCCAGGTGCCGGCGGCCGGTTGCTTCACCCGCAGCCGCTCGCGCTGCCACACCACGCCGCTTTCGGGAAAACTCACCCGCGCCGCCAGCCGCCCCGCCGGGTCATGCAGCCGCGCTTCGCCCGGCCCCTTCCACGCGCCCTTGCGGATGATGACCAACTCCAGCGGTGCGGCCTCGGTGACCTGGTAATACAGCTCCCCCGCGCCGGACGGCACATGCCGCACATGCAGGCCGTTTTCCGAGGCAAACTGCTCCGCGCTCAACCGGAAACTGTGCTCCGGCCGCTGCACCAGCCCGCTGCGCTCCATGAACGGCAGCGCATGTACCGTGAAAATCGTGCCCGCCCCCAAATCCAGCGTATTCCATGCCACCGCCCGCGCCAGCGTGGTCTCATAGGATAATTTGAGCGCGTCCAGATACCGCGCATCGCCCGTGCGCTGATAGGCCCAGGCCAGCGCCTCCAGCGTGCGCCCCAGATATTCCGGATACATCCCCAGCGTGCGGTGAATCACCCGCAGCGCCGCCTCCGCCACGCGTTCATCCCCGGTGGCGCGGTAATAATAAATGAATCCCGTTGCCGCAATGCCGTTAAAGAAGGCAATCCGATTGTCCCACCGAATGTTGAACCGGCCCCGCGCGTCCAGCCCCTCCACCAGCCGCTGCACCGTGTCGCGCGCCGCCTCGAAAAACACCGGGTCCCACGTGGCCTCGTACACGGGCAGCAGCGAAATCAGCGCCCACCCAATTTGCCGCTCGTTCCCCAACGAGCGCGGATTGCGGATGTCCCGCGCAAAAAAACGCCCCAGCGTCACCGCCGCCTCCAGACTGCGACGTTCGCCGGTGAAAAAATAATGCTCCAGCAAACCGCGGGTGAAGGTGTGGCCAAATTCCGCCTGTGTCTCAGTGTGCCGCGGCGAATGCTTCCATTGCCAGCCGGTGAAGTGATTGGTGTCAATGTCCGCCTGATGCCGCGCCATGCGCCGCGCCGCGTCCAGATATTTGCGCTGGCCGGTCCGGGCAAATTGCACCAGAAAATTGTGCGGCATGTCGTACTCCAGGTTGACGTACGCATTTTTGCCCTTGTACGGCCCGCCGTAATAAAAGTCGCCCCAATGCCGCAGGCCGCGCGTCATGCTTTTGATGCACTTGTCCCCGCTCGCCTGCGTGAGCGTTTCGTAATCGGGAAACAAATCGAAATCAAACGGCGCCACCTCCCCAAACACCCCGCTGGCGCAATACCACGCCGCCGGCGCCGTCGCAAACAACGGCTCCTCCCACGCCCGCGCCGCTGCCGCCGCCTCCGCCGGTGGCTCGAAATCCAGCAATAAATCATGCGTCTTGGCCAGGCCCTGGTCCCACTCGAACAGCTCCTTCGCCCCGGCCGCATACAATTCGCACTGGTACCGCCGCCCGTCCGCGCGCAGCGTCTTGGGGTATTGCGCCGCAAAGTCGCGCACGGCCGTCAGCACCCGAAAACTCCCATTCGAGCACACCACCCACCCCGCCGCCTGCCTGCCCTGCGCCCTGGCCGCGCCGCCCGCAAACTCATACTGCGACTCCGCCCACTGGCGCAGCTCATGGCTCATCCCGCGGCTCTCATGAGTCATGCCCTCATCGCCGCCCAGCCAGGCTGCGCCGTCCGCCCCCGGCGCCATGGCCGCCTCCCACTGCACGCCGTAACTCCGCACCGGCAGCAGCTTGTTTTGCGCGTTCAAATGAACCAGCGTGTGCTGCGCCTGCACCCGCGCCGCCTCCGCCCACACCGTCAAACGCCAGAGATAATGGAGCGTCACCGGCGCGTTGCTTCCCGCCACCGGCCGCAGCTTCCCGGCAACGCGAATCACCGCCCGCACCGGGCCGCTTTCCTCCACCACCACCGCCTCGGGCGGCAGCTCGGCGCCCCCTTCATTCACAAACGTGCCCAGGCGCACCGGCGGCAGCTCCCGCCCACGCACGCGCAACTGGCGCAACAACGCAAACTCCTGCCGCGCCACCCCAAACCGCAGCAAGCCGTTGTCCACCTCCACCCCCGCCGGTGTTTCGGTGACGCGCACCGCGTGGCGCGGCGCAGGCGGCGGAGCCGCCGCTGCCGCCACGGACAATTTCAGGGTGGTTTGCTCCCGTGCTGAAAGACTCAGCGGAAAGTCCAGCAACGCCCATTTCACTGAACCATCACGCCACGTCGCCAGCGCCTGCGCCTGCAACGGCACGGCCTGCCCCTGCCCGTCCCGCAATTGCAGGGCGGCCACATTCGTCAATCGCCCCGGCGGAAAGGGCACGCCGGACGTGACAATCTCCTGGTGGCGCGCCACTCCCGCCGGCTCGGCCACGTTCAACGCCAGTTCCGTGGCCATCAATCGCGGCAGCAGCCCCAGGCCGGCAGCCAGCCCGGACGCAGCCCAAACTAACCATCGCTGGTTCATAGATTGCAGGCCCCAATATGCCACCCCCCGCCCAGATTGCGATGCGAAAGAACTAACTCTCCGGCCTTCTTTTTTCAGAATTTTTCCTTTACCCGTCGGGACGCCCTCCGCGGCAGCGGTGTTCATTTACTTCCCTCTCCCCAAAGGAGAGGGGCAGGGTAAAGGGAGAGAACGCCACCGGCTCTGCAATAAAATCTCCATTGAGAGATACACTTTGCCCTTTGCCTTTCCCCCGCCCGCCCGGTTACATTCCCGCCCGTGGCGGATGCCAATACATCACGGCCCTCCCGCGTGGCGCTGGTCACCGGCGCCGCCGGCGGTCTGGGCCGCGCGCTGGTGGAGGAGCTCCTGGCGCAGGGCTGGCAGGTGGGCGCCGGCTGGCATCAAAAACCCATCTCCCAGCCCCACCCTGCCCTGCTGCCCGTGCCGCTGGACGTAACCTCCGCGCCCAGTGTCCAGGCCGCCGTGCAACAGCTCCTGGACCGCTGGCACCGCCTCGATTTGCTCATCCACAACGCCGGCCTCACCCGCGACTCGCTCATCGCCCAAATGCAGCCCGCCGACTGGGAGGCCGTGCTGGCGGTGAATCTGAAAGGCGCGTTTTTATGCGCCCGGGCCGCCCTGCCGGTGATGCAGCAACAGCGCTCCGGCCACATCATTCATATCAGCAGCCACGCCGCCCGCGCCGGCACGCGCGGCCAGGCCAACTACGCCGCCGCCAAGGCCGCGTTGCTGGGCCTTACCCTGAGCCTTGCCCGCGAAGCCGCCCCCTACGACGTGCGCGTCAACGCCGTCCTGCCCGGCGTCCTGCCCACCGAAATGACCCGGCGCCTGCGCCCGGAACAAATCAACGCGCTGGCCGAGGCCAACCTGCTCCGCCGCCTCAATGATTTGGCCGAGGTGGCGCGCTTTGTGGTTTTCCTGGCCGGCATGAAAAACGTCTCCGGCCAAATCTTTCAACTGGACAGCCGGTTGAATTCGTGGACTTGATGAACCGGCTCTGTTTGAAGGGACCCACATGAAAGCCCTCGCCATGACGGCCTTGCGCCAGTTGGAATTAATCGAGCTGCCCATGCCCACGCTGCGCTCGCCCCATGAAGTCCTCCTACAGGTGCGCTGCGTGGGCATCTGCGGCTCGGACATGCACTACTACGAAACCGGCCGCATCGCCTCGCGCCGCGTGCAGTTTCCCTTTGTCCTGGGCCACGAGTGCTCCGGTGTGGTCATGGCCACCGGTGCCGCCGTGCAGCGCGTCAAACTCGGCGATGAAGTGGCGGTGGACCCCGCCATGAGCTGCGGCCAGTGCGACCAGTGCCGCGCCGGACGCCCGCACACCTGCCGCCAGTTGCGTTTTCTGGGCTGCCCCGGCGAAGCGCCGGGTTGCCTCAGTGAATTCATCGTCATGCCCGAAAGCAGCCTGTACCGCACCTACCGCCGCCTGAATCTCACCCAGGCCGCCCTCTGTGAACCCCTGTCCATTGCCGTGTACGCCGTCCGCCTCGCCCGCCTGCAACCCGGCATGACCGCGGGCATCCTCGGCGCCGGCCCCATTGGTCTCTGTGTCATGCTCGCCGCGCGCCACGCTGGCGCCGCCGGCATCTGGATGACCGACCGCCTGGATTATCGCGTGGCTTTTGCCCACCAGCACGGCGCCACCTGGGCCGGCAATCCGGACCGCGAAGATGTGGTGAGCCACATTCTCCATTCGCAGCCCGCAGGGTTGGACGTGGTTTTCGAGTGTGCTGGTCAGCAGGCCGCGCTCGACCAGGCCGTGGAGCTGCTCAAACCCGGCGGCACGCTGGCCATTGTGGGCATCCCCCGCGAAGACCGTGTCTCCTTTCACATTGACTCCCTCCGCCGCAAGGAAATCACCCTCGTCAACGTCCGCCGCCAAAACCAGTGCGTGCAGGCGGCCCTGGACCTGGTGGCCGCCGGCGCGGTGAACCCGGATTTCCTGGTGACCCACACCTTCGGCCCGGAAAAAGGCGCCGCCGCCTTTGCCATGGTGGCCGATTACCGCGACGGCGTCATCAAGGCGATGATTGAGTTTTAACTTTCCCAGCCCCCTTCCCGCTGCAAACGCTGGATTTCCGGCAAAAAACCCTCCCGATACGTCGGATAACGCGGCCGCCAGCCCAGCTCCGCCTTCAACCGCGCGTTGCTCACCCGTTTATTCGTCAACGCCCGCTTGCGGGGCACTGCGACTTCGCCGCTCATCTCGGGCGGCAGCGGCCTGCCGAGTTGCTGCGCCAGCCAGCCGAACAATTCCCGGGCCGTTACCGGCCCATCGTCCGCCACATTATACACCCGCCCCGCCGCCCGGCCCGCATGGTCCAGCACCGCCAAAATGGCCTGCACCACATCCTCCCGATGAATCATGTTCAGAAAGCGCCCGCTGCTCTCGTCCAGCCTCGCCTGGCCCGCCAGAAACTGATTCAGCCAGTAACAACGGCCCGGCCCGTAAATGCCCGCCAGCCGCAAAATGGCCACCGGCATTCCCCCGGCGGCGGCCTCCCGCCATTGATGCTCCGTGGCCACCAAAATCCGCGCTGTCTCATTCGCCGGCTCCGTGGGGCTGTCCTCCGTTACCCATTGTCCATCGGTCTGCCCATAAACGCTGGTGCTGCTCAGATGCACATACAGCACCGGGGGCGCCACTGTAAAAATCTCGCGCAAATGCCCTGCCGCCTCCAGAAACACCTGCCGGTACACTTCCACCCCCCCGCGGCTCGAAGACACACAGTTGATGACCGCATCCCATTTCCCCTGCAACTGCCGCACGGCGTCGCGCTGCGTGATGTCCACGGTCCACCAGCGCGCGGCGGCCAGGGAAGGCGGCGCCAGCTCCACCGCCTGCCGGCGCACGGCATGCACCTCCACCCCGCGCTGAAGAAGCTGCTCCGCCAGCGCCGTGCCCACATAACCACAGCCGATGATTAAGGCCCGCATAAATCAGCCCCAAAATAAACCCACCCCCCGCGCAGGGAAAACAGAATGTCGCCGACGCTCACCCGCGCCCATCCGCCGGGCAACCCCAAATCCTTCCCAAGGCTTGGGGTTTTTGCCTGCCGACGGCGGGTGATTTCCCGGCCATGAATGCCGGTGGCTTTAGCCTTTGCTCATGGCCGGTACGGCCGCAGCTCATGCTGCGGCGGTGTTTTCATCTGGTCCCGCACCTGCGCCACTGGCAGCTCCGATTCCAGCAGCCACACCGTGCGCCCCGCAAAGTAATCCAACAGCCGCCGGTTCTTCTCCGGCCCCATGTCGCGCGCCCAGACCACCGGCGCGCTGTCAATCTCGGCGCCATTGTGCACCCAGTCATCGTGCACCGATTGTTTCGGACCGTACCGCACTATAATCAAGTGCTGGCCGCCCTGCCGCGTGAGGCGCGCCATCATTTCCTGGCGCTGATAGTCCCAGTCGCGCCGGTGATTCTCCCACCGCCGGCTTTTCATCCACAAAGCGGTCTGGCCCAGGCATCCCAGCAGCACCAGCACCACCACGGCACGGCCCAGCGGACGCCCCCACGGCCGCCAGCCCGCCCACTGCCGCAGCCCCAGCAGCACGACCACAAAGAAAAAGCCGCCCACTGGCGCCACATACCGGTCCCACATCCACGTCTCCTGCATGACCAGCACCCCAAACACCACCACCGCCCCCACCGCAAAACGCGGCCAGCCGCCGCGCCGCCATACCCACGGCAGCGCCAGCAGCGCAATGGCCAGCACGTAAAAACGCCCCAGATAATCCCGCGCCAGCCGTTTGAGCTTCACCACGGTCTGCCGCGCAAATCCCCCCAGTGTCTGCTGCGCGTCATACTCCTCGCGGGCGTACCCCACAAAATGCTCGCGGATTAAGGCATGATGATAGGCCGGCTCCGGGCGCGGTTTCATCCAGACCAAAAACGGCGCCACCGCGTAGCGCTCCTCATAAACCATGTAGGGAAACTTGAAATAATCACCGGTCAGACGGGCGTTGTAATAACCCTGCCAGCCCAAATACAAACCGGCCACCATCGCCGCCGGCCACAGGGCCCGTTGCAGGGTTTTTATTTCCAGCGTGGCACGTTGACGCCACACCCACCCGGCCAGGCCAACCCCGGCAATCACCGCCACCAGCAGTCCCTCAAAGGGCCGGCTCAACGCCATCCACACCCCCCCCACCGCCAGCCAGAAGCCATCCGCCGCCCGGGGGCCATGGACAAAACGACCCAATGCCCCCGCCACCAGGGCCCCGCCCAACAGCGCCTCCGCCCCCCCCCAATAAACCTGCCCCCACTTCAGCAGCACCGGATGCAACGCCACCAACGCGCCCCCCAGCACCGCCCACCGCGGCGGCAGCCACGCAAAAAACGCCCAGCACAACGCCGCGCAAGCCAGCGCCACACTCAACCACATCCCCACGATTGGCTGGCCCACCGTCACCTGCCCCAGCGCCAGCATCAGCCCCTGCGCCGGCGGATACTTCGACATCCGCACCGGCGTGGCCGAGTTCGGCGGCTCGCACAGCACATGGATTTCCTCAAAAAACTCCGCCAGCGGATGCGCCGGGTTGGCCAGCCGCCCCCGCGCAAAAGTGTCCGCCGCCAGCAGGTTGGCAAATTCATCATGAATGTGCGGCGCGGCGCGTCCCACCACCAGCGTCAGCCCGCCGTGCAGCGCAAAGGTGAGCAGCCCCACCAACGCTACCGTCAGCCGCGGCCGGCGGCCCAGCCAGCCGGTCACCGCCTCCAGCCAGCGCAAGGCGCGAGAAAACCAGCGGGGTTGCCATACCGCCAGCGCCGTCACCACGGCAGCGAGCAAAAGGATTTTTATCATGGTAATAACGTCCGCACGTCATACCACAAGCCACGCCCGGCCGCCAGTGTGCTGTGGGGCCCAAGGGAAGGGAGGCGCTTTTTCCGTCACCCTTGGGCGAATGGCGCCTCGCGCCCGCCCGCCATTTGCGCGTGGACATTCCTGCGCTAACTTCTGCCTCGCGTGGGTGGCAGATTTCCCCCGCGTCAGGATTATGAATCCGGCTGCCATCGAAAGCCATCTCCGGCTGGTGCTCGGGCAATGGGTAATCATCATTGCCTGCGCCTATATTTTTGGCCGGCTGGGGCGGCGGTTTCTCAACCAGCCGCTGGCTGTGGGTGAGATTTTTGCCGGCATCCTGCTGGGCCCTTCCTTTTTTGGCGCTTTCTGGCCCGAGTATTTCCAACAAATTTTTCCCGCCAGCGCCGCCCAATCCATGCAATTGCTGGGCAAGCTTGGATTAATCCTCCTGTTGTTTCAGGTGGGCATGGAGTTCGAGTTCAGCCACCTGCGCAGCCGCACCCGCACCGTCACCGCCGTGGCCGTGACCGGCCTGGTGGTGCCCATGCTTGGCGCCCTGCTCATCGGCCCGTGGCTCCACCGCACTTTTGCGGCGGAGGTCTCCTATTTTGGTTTCCAACTGTTCATTTGTGTGGCCATGGCCATCACCGCCCTGCCAATCATGGGCCGCATCCTGCTGGAGATGAAACTGGAAAAACATCCACTCTCCGTCCTGGCCATCAGCGCCGGCGCCATTGATGATGTGGTGGGCTGGGTGCTGCTGGCCGTCATCACCGCCCTGGCCACCGCCGGTTTTTACTGGGGTTCCCTGGCCAAACAAGTGGTCAGCCTGTTGGTGTTTTATTTTGTCGTGGTGTACGGCATCGGCCCCGCCTTGCGCTGGTGGTGGAGGCGCCTCCAGGCTGGACCAAACCCCCAAGGCCCGGCCATCCCCACCGCCTACCTGGCGGTGCTGTTGATGGTCTTGTTTGCCTGCTGCATCACCACCAACTCCCTCGGCGTGTTCTCCATCTTCGGCGCCTTTCTGCTGGGGGTTTCGCTCCATCAGGAACACGCCCTGGTCAAGGCCTGGCGCGAAAAGTTCTCGGACTTCGTCCTCGTGGCCCTGGTCCCCATCTTCTTCACCAACACCGGCCTGCGCACTCACATCGGCTCGCTGGACGGCCTGACGGCCTGGCTGGGCTGCGCCGTCGTCGTGGCGGTGGCCGTGGCGGGCAAACTTGGCGGCTGTTTCGCGGGCGCGCGCATGACCGGCCTGCCGGTGCGTGATTCGGCCTTCGTGGCCACCCTGATGAACACGCGCGCCCTCATGGGGCTGGTGGCCATCAACGTGGGCGCCGACCTGGGTCTGCTGCCGCCCCAGCTTTTCACCATGTTTGTCATCATGGCCCTGGTCACCACCGCCATGGCCGGTCCCCTGCTGCATCTGTGGCGACCCCGCCCTCACGACCACCCAGCCACCGCGCCGGCGGGCGCTCAAGGGATGGCTCCCAAGGCGGCAGTCAACCCCTAGCCGGGCCATGCCTCAGCGCGGCTTGCCCTCGCGGCGTGGAGTTATGCCCCCCTTTCCTGCAACCCAAGGCTGCGGCGGGGGTTGAATGAAAACGTGAAATCTGCGGCCACTGGCCGGGCTGGCGGCGCGCCCAAAACCAGGCCCGCCTCACTTGATTTCCGCCAGCATTTCCGGCTTGATGCCCTTGACGTGCTTGCCGAAGCCAAAATAGGTGGGCTTCCATTCCCCCACAATGTCCACCTGGCTGCGGGCTGGGATTTGCGCCTCCATCCCCAGGCACCAGTAAGCGCCATTGACCAGCAGGCGCCGGAAGGCCTCATTCTGCATGTCCACCGCGCTGCCCATGGTGGAGGTGAACACCCGCCCGCCCTTGTAGGTTTTGGTCCAGGCAATGGGCATCATGGGATTATTCTTTTCCCCCTCCACTGGCGGGTCCTCCGGTTTCATCCCCTTGACCACCTGCCCGAGCACCAGCGGCCGGCTGTCGCCCGGCAATGGCAGGCGCACGCGGTACACATCCGTCGGCCCAAAAATTTCCCCGTCCTTGATGCCGCGTAAAATAGGATGATTGGCCTCGCCCGGCGCGAGGATGCCGCGGGTCGCTTCCGTGCCGTGATTGCCGTGATGCGCAATCCATTTTTCTCCCAGCACCTGCCGCCCGAAACCGCCCTCATAATCCGCGCCAGCATAGCCGTCGCTGTATTTGAAATAGGGGCTGTTTTTATTGCTCAGCTTGAACGCATGGGTGGCGGTGCGGATGCCCAGCACCGGCCGGCCCGCCTCCACATAATCTATGATGGGCTTCATCTGCTCATCCGACAAATTGCGCCAGCGCGTGAAAATAATCATCAAATCCGCCGTCTTCAGCACCTCCAGGCCCGGGATATTATTGTTCACATTGGGGTTGATCTCGCCCGTGGCCGGGTCAATCGCGTAGAGCACCGTGCACTTGAATCCATGATGCCGCGCCAAAATCCGCCCCAGTTGCGTCAGCGCCTCCTCCGAGCGGTATTCTTCATCGCCGGAGACCAGCACAATATGTTTGCCTTTGCCCGGGCCGGGAAAGCCGTCATACACCACCCACGGCGACGGCGCGGCAAACAAAGTTCCGGCGCACAGGCTCAGTGCGGCCACGAGATTCCAGGCAAACATGGCTTTCATAGTTTTGGCTTGGTGCAAGCTGCTTTGTGCCGGATTGGACGCCAAAAAGCAATGCGATATTCTAGCCCGGTGCCGCCGGCTGACGCCTCCCGCCCGCCTTCCCCCTTGGCAAAGTGGGCGGGGGCTTCTACTTTTCCGGCGGCACAAGGGCCGCATGATGCGCCATCATCCAGTCCGGGCGTTGAGCGATCCCACGTTGCGCGTCAAACCGCGCACGACGTGGGAGGTCATCCGGCGTGTCTGGGTCTTTCTGCGCCCGTACCGCGGGCTGGCAATCGCCAACATCGCCTGCGCCATTCTGTCGCTGGCCTTTGCCTTTGTGTACCCCAAGCTGGCCCGCTACATCATTGACGAGGTCATCGCCAAAAACCAGGCCGCCCTCCTCGGCTGGGTCTGCCTGGCCCTGGCCGGCGCCTTCCTGCTGCGGGAGGTGTTCAACAGCCTGCGCATTCGCATCAACAACATCTTTGAGCAAAACGTCATTTACGACATGCGCCGCGCGGTGTACGCCCGCCTGCAACGGCTGCCGGTGGCGTGGTTTGACCAGCGGGCCTCCGGCGACCTGATGACCCGGGTCATCGAGGACGTGAACAGCGTGGAGCGCGTGCTCATTGACGGCACCGAGCAGGGCACCGTGGCGCTGTTGAGCGTCCTGGGCGTCCTGGTCATCATGCTCCTGGCTTCGCCCACGCTCGCGCTGATGGCCATGCTCCCCCTGCCGTTGCTGGTGGCCGGCGCCCTGTGGTACACCCTGACCGCCCACCAGCGCTACCGCGCCCAGCGCGAGGCCGCCAGCGCCATGAACGCCCTGCTCATGGACAACCTGCAGGGCGTCCGCCAAATCAAGGCTTTTGGCCGCGAGCGCCATGAGGACGAGCGTTTCGCCCAGCGCGCCGATGCCATGCGCCGGGGCATGTTGCAGGTCATGCTGGCCTGGGCCTTTTACTCGCCCTCCATGGCCTTCGGCTCCTCCCTGGGCATCGCTCTGGTGCTCTGGGCGGGCGGGCGCCAGGTGATGCACGGGGAATTATCCCTCGGTCAACTGGTGGAGTTCATTTTCTATTTGGGCCTGTTTTATGAGCCAATTGGCCGCCTGCACGGCCTCAACCAAATGCTCCAGAGCGCCCGCGCCGCGGGCGAGCGGGTCTTCGACATCCTGGACACGCCCCACGAGCGCGTCACCGGACGCACGCGCGAGCTGGGCCGCGTGCGCGGGGAGGTGGTGTACGAAAACGTGGGCTTCCGCTACCACCCCGAGCGCGTCGTCCTGCGCGGCATTCATCTCCACGCGCAGCCGGGACAGATGATCGCCCTGGTGGGGCCTACCGGCGCCGGCAAGTCCACCCTCGTCAACCTGCTGCCCGCCTTTTATGAGCCTACCGAGGGGCGCATTCTGATTGATGGGGTGGACATCAGCACGGTGACCCTGGAATCGTTGCGCGCGCAAATTGCCGTCGTCAGCCAGGAATCCTTCCTGTTCAACGGCACCATTCGCGAAAACATCCTCTACGGCAAACTCAACGCCACCGAGGAGGAAATGATTGCCGCCGCCCGGGCCGCCAACGCGCACGAGTTCATTCAGCGCCTCCCGCGCGGCTACGACTCGCATGTGGGCGAACGCGGCGTCAAACTCAGCGTGGGCGAAAAACAGCGCGTGAGCATTGCCCGGGCTTTGCTCAAGGACGCGCCGCTCCTGATTCTCGACGAGGCCACCGCCAGCGTGGACACCGCCACGGAAAAACTCATCCAGGAGGCCCTCGAACGATTGATGGCCGGCCGCACCAGCTTTGTCATCGCCCACCGTCTCAGCACCATTCTCAAGGCGGACCAAATCCTCGTTTTGCGCCACGGCGAAATCGTCGAGCGCGGCACCCACGAGGAGTTGCTGGCGGCCGATGGGCTTTACGCGCGGCTGGCCCGCATCCAGAACACCACTTTCATCGAGGAGAGCTTCGAGAAGCTTGGCGCGGGTTGATTTCCCCGGCCGCGCGCCGCCGGTGGATTCTCCGCCCCGGCGGCATCCCCCGGCCTATTCCCACTCGATGGTGGCGGGCGGCTTGCTGGAAATGTCCAACACCACGCGGTTGACGCCGTTGACCTCGTTGATGATGCGGTTGGAAAGCCGCTCCAATAAATCGTAGGGCAGCTTGACCCAGTCGGCCGTCATGCCGTCCTGCGATTCCACGGCGCGGACGGCAATGGTGTAATCGTAGGTCCGTTCATCCCCCATCACCCCCACGCTGCGCACGGGCAGCAGCACGGCGAAACTTTGCCAGATGCGGTAATACCAGCCGGTGGCCTTCATTTCCTCCACCACAATGGCATCGGCATGGCGCAGGATTTCCAGGCGCCGCGGGGTGACTTCGCCTAGGATGCGCACCGCCAGCCCCGGACCGGGGAAGGGCTGCCGGTACACGATTTCCTTGGGCAGCCCCAGCTCCGAACCCAGGCGGCGCACTTCATCCTTGAACAGGCACTTGAGCGGCTCGACCAGTTGGAATTTCATGCGCTTGGGCAGGCCGCCCACATTGTGATGGCTCTTGATGAGAGCCGCCGGGTTGCCGCCGATGGGCACCGATTCTATGACATCCGGATACAACGTGCCCTGCGCCAGGAAGCGGGCCTTGCCCGCGCGCCGCGTGGCGGCGTCAAACACCTCAATGAACGTGCGCCCGATGATCTTGCGCTTGCGCTCGGGGTCCGTGACCCCCTTCAACCGCCCCAAAAACAGCCGGCTCGCGTCCTCATAGTGCAGCCGGATTTTGAAGTTGCGCCCAAACACCTGCCGCACCGTCTCGGCCTCCCCCTGGCGCAAGACGCCGTTGTTGACAAAAATGCAGGTGAGCTGGTCGCCAATCGCCCGGTGAATCAGCGCCGCCGCCACGCTGGAGTCCACGCCCCCGCTCAACCCCAGAATGACCCGCTCGCGCCCCACCTGCTGCCGGATTTCCTCCACGGCCTGCTCAATGTAATTGCGCATCGTCCACCCGCGGCCGCAGCCGCAAATGCCGTGCACAAAGTTGCTCAAAATCTCCATGCCCCGCGGCGTGTGCACCACTTCCGGGTGAAATTGCAGGCCAAACATCTTTTTCCGCCGATGCTCAATGGCCGCATGCGGCGAATTGGCGGTAATGGCCACCGTCTTGAAACCGGTGGGCAGCCGCGTCAGCCGGTCCCCATGCGAATTCCAAACCTGAAACTCCGGAGGCAGGCCCTTGAACAGGCGGCTTTCGTTGTCGGTGACCGTCAGCAGCCCCTTCCCATACTCGCGCCGCTGGCCGCGCTCCACCCGCCCCCCCAAAAAGTGCGCCAGCAATTGCATCCCGTAACAAATCCCCAGCACCGGCACCCCCAGCTCGAAAATGCCCGGGTCCGGCAGCGGCGCCTTCTCCGCATACACGCTCGCCGGCCCGCCGCTGAGAATCAAACCGGCCGGTTTTTGCGCCGCGAGCTCGGCCGCGGGCGTGTTGTATGCCTTGATTAGGCAGAACACCTGGCACTCGCGAATCCGCCGGGCAATGACCTGCGTGTATTGCGAGCCAAAATCAAGTATGACAATGTGTTCCATTAAAAGCGTGGTCTCGCCCCCACCTCGGGGGCCATAAAAAAGTCATCCACCTCCCGCGGCCAGAAACAGAATATGCATCCCGGATAACCCAGCAGCGGCGCCCGCGTCCCGCCCCGCCTGCAACTCGAATCCCGCCACTGGATGCCTGCCCTTCACCTGCAACCTTGCCTCCGCCCTCGCTTATGGTTTGGGGACAATGGAAATCTCGCCATTGGCCGGGTTGTATTTGAACTGCATTCCGGCGGGCGGTGGCGGCAACACCCCCAGATATTTCTCACTCACCAGCTCCTGCAAATCGCGCGGGTAACGGTCTTCCTGCGCGTAAAACAACTGAATGGCCTGCCGTAAAGCGGCCAGGTCCACGGTTTTCTCGCTCACGCGCTTGGCCTGCGCCGCCGCGCCCAGATAATCCACCGGCGCGGTGATGGGATTGCCGCCGCTGGCGGCATTGGTGGCCGGAGCCTTCTGGTCGCTGCTCTTTTTCTCACATCCTGCCGCGCCAAACAGCACCACGACGGCCAGACCCGTCATCAACGTTTTCATGCGCCAAGCATACGCCACCGGCCACCATCCGCCAACCCTGTTTTAGCTCCCACCTCTGCCAACGGCACGCAGGCCACCGGGAAAGTCAGACGCCCCGGCCACGCCACGAGCGGCCCGGCCTTTGTCCCATCGCCCCGCCCTGCCGCCGCCCCCGCACCAGGGCCAGGTTTCACATACATGGATTTCGGCTGGCCGCCTCGCTCCCGGCAGGGTACTAATTTACCGTACTTCATCATGCAGGTTAAATTGGCATACGGACGTCAGGGCTTGACGGCGGAATTCCCCGATGACGCCACCACGGTCATCGAGCCGCGGGAAGCCCCCGGGCTTCCTGACGAACGACAAGCCCTGCTGGATGCGCTGGAACATCCCATCAGCGCCCGTCCCTTGCGCGAATGGCTGCGACCGGGCGCGCGAGTGTGCATCACTTTCACGGACCTCACACGCGCCACTCCCAACGAGCGGCTCATCCCGTGGTTGTTGGAATACCTGACCCAGTGGGTCCCCCCTGAACGCATCACCCTGCTTAATTCCCTGGGCACTCACCGTCCCAACACCCCCGCCGAGCTGCAGCAGATGCTTGGCCCGGAAATCGTGCGGCGCTACCGCGTGGAACACAACGACCCCGAAAACGAAGCCGCCCATGTCCCGGTGGGCGCCCTGGCCGATGGCACGCCAGTGCTGTTGAGCCGGCACCTTATGGAGGCGGAAGTGCGCATCGTCACCGGTTTCATTGAACCGCACTTCTTTGCCGGTTTCAGCGGCGGTCCCAAGGGCCTGGTGCCCGGAATCGCCCACCAGCGCACGGTCTTTAGCAATCACGGCCCGCGCAACCTCAGCCATGCCCACGCCACCTTCGGCATCACCCGCGGCAACCCCCTCTGGGAGGAGTTGCTCCGCGCCGCCCGGCTGGCGGAGCCGGTCTTCCTCTGCAACGTCACTCTAAACACCCGCCGCCAGATTACCGGCGTCTTTGCCGGCGACCTGGAGCTGGCCCACCACGCGGGCACCGAGTTTGTGCGGCGCGAGAGCATGTGCCCCGTGGAAAAGCCCTTTGAGGTGGTCGTCACCACCAACAGCGGCTATCCGCTGGACTTGAATTTGTACCAGGGTGTCAAGGGCATGGCCGCTGCGGCGCGCACGGTGCGTCCGGGCGGCTGCATCATCCTGGCTTGTGAATGTTCTGACGGCGTGCCAGCCGGCAGCGCCTACGAACGCTGGCTGCGGGGGGCGCGGTCCCCCGCCGAACTGCTGGCGCAACTTGCCACCAACCCCACCGTGCAGCCGGACCAGTGGCAGGTGCAGATTCAGGCCCAAATCCAGCAGCGCGCTGAAGTGCTGCTGCACAGTTCACTCCCACCAGATACCGTGCGCGCCTGCCTTCTGACTCCCTGCGAGGACATCGCCGCCGCCGTCCGGGAACGCCTGCGCGCCGCCGGACCAGGAGCTCGGGTGGCCGTGCTGCCCCACGGCCCGCTGACCATCCCCTACCTCACCGGCCCCGGCCCTGCCGTTTGAGCTTCCGCGCGCATCCGGTATTCCCACCCCCGCCGGGGAGGTGGTTTTTGCCGCTGTGACTGGCTGCATTTTTCACTTGGGCAATCGCGCTGCTTTTCGCCATGATACCGCCATGTTCACGGCAGTTAAATCCGTTCACTTTGTCGGCATTTGCGGCACGGCGATGGCCTCCGCCGCCGCCGCGCTCATGGAAAAAGGCGTCAAGGTCACCGGCTCCGATGCGAATGTGTATCCGCCGATGTCCACCTTTCTGGCGCAAAAGGGCATTGAGGTCATGCTGGGTTATGGCGAGCAGAACCTGGCGCACAAACCGGATTTGGTGGTCATCGGCAACGCCATCTCCCGCGGCAACCCCGAGGCCGAGGCGGTGCTGGAAAAACGCCTGCGCTATTGCTCGCTGCCCGAGCTGCTCAAGTATTTCTTCATCCAGGGCCGGCGGTCGCTGGTCATCACCGGCACGCATGGCAAAACCACCACCACCTCGCTGCTGGCGTGGGTATTCGAGCACAACGGCCTCAACCCCAGCTTCCTCATCGGCGGCATCCCCAACAACTTCAACCAGGGCGCCCGCTTCACCGACAGCGAATGGTTCATCATCGAAGGCGATGAATACGACACCGCCTTCTTCGACAAGCGCAGCAAGTTCATGCACTACCTGCCGGAAGTGGCGGTCATCAACAACCTCGAGTTTGACCACGCGGACATTTTTGAAAACCTCGCCGCCATCCAGACCGCTTTTCGCCGCTTCATCAATTTAATCCCGCGCAACGGCCTGCTGCTGGCGAACAACGAGGATGCCAATCTCGCGCCGCTGTTGCAAAACCTGCCCTGCCCGCTCAAGCGTTTTGGCCTGGGCGCCGATGCCGCCCTGCAGGCGTTCAACCTGCGCTTCGGCCCCACCGCCTGCGAATTTGAGATTCCCAGCTTCAAATTCCATCTCAACCTGGTGGGTGAATACAATGTCCGCAATGCTCTGGCCGTCATTGGCGTGGCCAAGCATTGTGGGCTGAGCAACAAACAAATCCAGGCGGCCTTCGACACCTTCAAGGGCGTGCGCCGCCGCCTGGAAGTGCGCGGGATTGCCGGCGGCGTGACGGTGGTGGACGATTTCGGCCATCATCCCACCGCCATCCGGGAGACACTCAAGGCGTTGAAAATCAAGTATCCGCAGCAACGCATCTGGGCCGTGTTTGAACCCCGCTCCAATACCACCCGGCGCAATGTTTTCCAGACGGAGCTGCCCCTGGCCTTTGCGGACGCCGACGCCGTGGTCATCGCGGAGGTAGCGCGCCTGGAGCAGGTGCCGCCGCACGAGCGCCTGAATCCCAAACAGCTCATGGATGACCTGGTGGCCCTGGGCAAACCCGCCGCCTATCTGCCGGACGTGGATACCATCGTCCAGCACCTCGTGAAAAACGCGGAACCGGGCGATGTCGTCTGCATCTTCAGCAACGGCGGCTTTGGCGGCATCCACGGCAAACTGCTGGACCAGCTCCAGCGGCGGTGAAAAAAGGCGGCGCCGCCCCCCGCCCGCGGCCCGTGACCCAGGCCCTTAGGCCGGTTTATGCCTCGGACTGGCGCAACAGGGCGCCGGCAGGGCTTCCGCAATCTCCGGGTATTCAAACACCTTCCCCTCGTAGTTGCGGATGACCACCCGCTCGTGATTGTGGCTGAGAATGTATTCCGGGTTGATGGGCACCTTGCCTCCGCCCCCGGGCGCGTCTATCACATACTGCGGCACCGCATAACCGGTGGTGAAGCCCCGCAGTTGATTCATGATTTCCAGCCCGCGCCGGACGCTCGTGCGCAAATGCGCCGAGCCGGCAATCAAATCGCACTGGTACAGGTAATACGGCCGTACACGGCACATGAGCAGTTTGTGCAGCAGCGCCTTCATCACCGGCACACTGTCGTTGACCCCGCGCAGAAGCACCGACTGGTTGCCCAGCGGGATGCCCGCGTCCGCCAGCCGCTCCAGCGCGGCGCGCGCCTCCAGCGTCAGCTCCCGCGGATGGTTGGTGTGGATGCTCATGAACAGCGGATGGAATTGCCGCAGCATTGCGCACAGTTCCGGCGTGATGCGCTGGGGCAGGAAAATGGGGATGCGCGTGCCAATCCGCAGGAATTCCACATGAGGAATGGCGCGCAGCCGGCTCAGGAGCGCCTCCAGCTTTTCATCGCTGAGCAGCAGCGGGTCGCCGCCGCTGAGGAGGACGTCGCGCACTTCCGGGTGTTGCCGGATGTATTCAATTTGCCGGTCGTATTCGGGATGAAAATCGTAGCCGGTGGCGTTGCTGACCAGCCGCGAGCGGGTGCAGTAACGGCAGTAGGCCGCGCAACGGTCCGTCACCAAAAACAGGACGCGGTCGGGATACCGATGCACCAGGCCGGGCACCGGGGAGTGGGCGTCCTCGCCGCAGGGGTCCGCCATTTCCCAGGCGGCCGTGTGCGTTTCCTCCAGCCGCGGAATCACCTGGCGGCGGATGGGGCAGTTTTCGTCCCCCGGGTCAATCAGGTTGAAAAAGTAGGGCGTAATCGCCATGGCCAGCTTGGTGTTGGCCAGTTGCACGCCGGCGCGCTCTTCCGGGGTCAGCGTGGGCAGCAGCAGCTCGAGCTGGCGCAGCGTGGTGATGCGATGCTTGAGCTGCCAGCGAAAATCGTTCCATTCCTGGTCAGGAACATCGCGCCAGAAACCGCGGCCAGCGGACGTGAAAGCCTTCAATGACAACCAGTTTGCGGCCGCGCCGGTACTGCCGGAGTCGTCCGCCTCATTTGACCTAGACATGGCAAGTGAATAATAGAACGGGCCGCCCGAGTGTCAAGTTGGCTGGCTGCGCCACCAGGCCATCAAGGCCACCCCCGCCACGGCCACCACCCCCCCCGCCAGGGAGCGGCGGCTCACCTTCTCGCCTTCCAGCCAGACTGCCAGCGGGATGATGACCACCGGCATGGTGGCCACAATGGGCAGCACAATGCCCGAAGGCGTGGTCTTCAAGGCCCATTGAAAGCAACCCACCCCCAAAAACGGGCCGGTCAGGGCATTCAACACCACCCAGCCCCAACTGCCCTGCCATTTGTTGCGCCACTGAGTGAAGCCAGCCCCCGCCGGCTCGTCCCACCGCCCCCACAGATGCTGGCGCTTGACCACCAGCAACGCCACCGCCGCCACCAGCATACCCCCCAGGCTGCGCTGAAAGGCTGCGCTCAGACCATCCACCGACTCCCCGGCGGCCGCCGCCACCGCAAACGCCCGCCGGCTGATGACGGCGCCCATCCCCTGTCCCAGTGCCGCCAGAACGCCGCTGGCCAGTCCAATCCAGAAAACCCGGCGCGGCAGGTGCAGCCGCTCGCCGGGCGCCAGCGCCAGCGCCACGCCCCCCAGAATCAGACTGCTCAGCGCCATTTCCGTCCACGTCAACCGCGTGCCCATCCATGCCCACTCCGCCACTGCGGCCATGGGTGCCGCCAGACAATGCACCAACAGACTGGTCAACCGGGAACCCAGCCGCGGCAGGGCCTGAAAGAGGGCCACATCCCCCACCCCAAACCCCACCAGCCCACTGACCCAGAACAGCGCAAACGCCGCGCCCCCCGGCCCGGTGCCCGCGCTGTAGGCCCAGAGGCCAAGGAAAAAACATGCCAGGCTCAACCGCCAGAAGTTGGCCTCCGTGCCCCCCATCAGCCGCGCCGAGCGCGTGGCGGCAATGGCGGAAAAACAAAAAAGCAGGGTGGCGAGGCTGGCGGCCAACATGACCCAAGGGGAAAAGGAAAACCGTCCCGGCGGCGGCTCCCCCGGCTCAACCCAGGGCAGCCAGCCGGCGCTGGCCCTCGGCGAAGAAATCCAAATAGTAAATCAGGCGGGATTTCATTTCAGGCCGCGGGATGATGGCGTCAATCAAACCATGCTCCAGCAGGAATTCCGCGGTTTGAAAGCCCGGCGGCAGCTCGGCCTGCGTGGTGTCGCGGATGACCCGCGGGCCGGCGAAGCCAATCATGGCGCCCGGCTCCGCGAGAATCAAATCCCCGAGGCTGGCATAACTGGCCATCACCCCCGCGTAAGTGGGATGCGTCAGCACGCTGATGTACGGCAGCCGGTTTTTCGCGTGATAGGCCAGCGCGCCGCTGGTTTTGGCCATCTGCATCAGGCTGAACATGCCTTCATACATGCGCGCGCCGCCGCTGGTGGAGATGATGATAAGCGGCAGTCCGCGGTCGGTGGCCGTCTCAATGAGGCGGGTCAGTTTCTCCCCCACCACCGCGCCCATCGAGCCGCCCAGAAAATTGAAATCCATCACCCCCAGGGCCACCCGGTGCGGCCCAATCATGCCCACGCCGGTGACCACCGCCTCCTTGAGGACGCCGTCCTTCATATTGGCCGCCAGCTTGGAGGTGTAAGAGGAAACGCCGGTGAATTTGAGCACATCCACGCTGGTCATGTCCGCGTCCATCTCCTCAAAGGAGCAGGTTTCCACCAGGGAATGGATGCGCTCCCGGGCGCCAATGGGGAAGTGGTGCTGGCATTTGGGGCAAACCTTTAGATTATTGTCCAGCTCCTTGTCATAAATCATGTTGGAGCACTTGGGACACTTGGTCCAAAGACCCTCCGGAATATCCTTCTTGCGGGCGCGGCCGGTGCCCAGCTTGGGCTTGCGGATGAAGGTGGTTTCGCTGCTGGGCGCCAGGGGCGTCACGGCGGGCGCCACCGCTTCAGCCAGCGCCGGGTTTTTAATAATGGTGGTGGTGGCCATACTGCTCTGTTTGGATTTGGTCACAACTGCCTCATCTGCCCCGCGCCAGTGTCCAGGCACACACGGCCTCCGCGCCGGCCTGACGCAACGCGGTCGCCGCCGCGTTGAGCGTGGCGCCGGTGGTCATGACATCATCCACCAGCACCAGCCGCGCGCCCGCCAGACGCTCCCCGCGCGCCGCCACAAAGGCCCCGCGCAGGTTGGCCGCCCGCTCGGCGCGGGACAGCCGCGTTTGGGAAACCGTATGTTTGACCCGTTTCAAGACTTGGGTGTTCAACGGCAATCCGGTGGCCTGGCTTAGAGGCCCGGCCAGCCGTGCTGCCTGGTTAAATCCGCGTTCGCGTTCTTTGACCGGATGCAACGGCACCGGCACCAGGGCGTGCCAGTCTCCTGCCCGCAAGGCCGGGCCCGCTGCCGCCGTCAGCCACTCGGCCAACCGCCTTTCCAGCCAGAAAGCCTGCTGATATTTCCATTGATGAATGGCCTCGCGCACCGGCCCTTCAAAGACCATGACGGACCGCGCGTAATCATAAGCGGGCGGCGTTTCCCGGCAATCCCCACAGATAAACTCACCCGTGATGCTGCCCGCAAACGTCTGCCCGCAAACGTCACACCAGGGAGACCCCATGCGCTGGGCCTGGGCTGTGCAGCCGCGGCACAGGTACCCCTCATCCGGGGTGGCGCGTGCGCGGAGGCACACCTGACAAACCTCAGGGTAAAAAAAACTGAGGAGGGCATCAAGCGCACTTTTTACGAAAGCCGACATTAAACGGGGTCAGTCCTCATTGTTTTTAGAAATTGCCATGCCCGCAGTCCACGCCCTCTCGAGCACGCGCACCGCCCATATACCCACCAAAATCAGCACGGGCATGGCAACCCACCCATCCAGTAATTTCGCGCTCCCCCAAACCCACGTCGAGCTGTCCGGCGGGATGCGCGTGAAAAAACCGCCGGTTTTCAACCAGAATATCCAACCCGCATGCAAGCCCACCGAAGCATACAAGCTGCCGCTGCGCTCATACAGCCACGCCAGAATGGCCCCGGCCAGCGCCAGGTTGATGAAACCGGGCAGCAGTTGCTGTACATCCAAAAAACCCGCAAACAACTGGGGCAACGCCCGCAGGCCGGAGTCCCAGGCCACCGCCTCCTGCCACTGCAC
Source organism: Fontisphaera persica (assembly GCF_024832785.1). Taxonomy (GTDB): domain Bacteria; phylum Verrucomicrobiota; class Verrucomicrobiia; order Limisphaerales; family Fontisphaeraceae; genus Fontisphaera; species Fontisphaera persica. The sequence continues at coordinate 4,144,830 of NZ_CP116615.1, read as the reverse complement.
GCGGCCAAAAAAATGCACCAGGGCAAAAAGCGCGCTGCTGGCCATCAGGGCGGTGCGCCAGCCGTACGCCCGCCGCAACGCGCCGTAAATGGCCCCCCGAAACAACGTTTCCTCCAGCACGCTGACCACCACGGCGGCGGAAAGCGCATTGAAAAGATGGCGCGCAATCTGGGCAGCCGTCCGCTCGGCATCCCAGCTCCGCCCCCCCAAAGCCAGCCCAAGGCCAAGGGCCACCGCCAGGCTGGCGAAACCGGCGATCAATCCCCACGCCAGGTTTTTTCCCTGACCGCGGGGGGAGGTCCATCCCAAATCACGCCAGTTGCGGATGTGAAAAGCCCGCGCCAGCGGCCAGATGCCCACCAGCGCCAGCACCAGAAAGCAACGGGTGAGATAACGGGAAAAGGGTTGCTGGCTGAGTTTATGAAAAAAGCCGGAATCCGCCGCCAGCGCCTGCGCCATGCCATGCACCCACGGGGCCAGCAAGGCCCCGCCCACAATCACCCCGCCTAAATAGAGCGCCAGGGCACGGAGCGGACGCATGCGGCCAAGTCTAAACGGCAAGGCCAAGGTGCCAAGTGTTTTCAGCGGCAGGCCAGCCGACCCTCCTGCCCCGGCCCCATAATCCGGCTTTTCCTCGCCGCCGGACGGGCGTAGGATGGTGGCATGAAAACATTTCCTGCAACGGGTCTCAACCGCCGTGAATTTTTGGGTCTGACCGCCACCGCCGCCGCCGCTTTAAGCCTGCCGTCCGCCGCCGGCCTGGGCGCAGCGGAACCGGCCCGGCCGCGCCGGCCCATCCTGGTATTTTCCAAAGCCTTTCAACAACTGAGTCCGCAGGCCACCGCGGATTTGGTGGCGGAGGTGGGCTGGGACGGCATTGAGTGTCCCATCCGCAAGGGCGGGCAGGTTCTGCCGGAGCGGGTGGAGGAAGATTTGCCGAAGCTGGTGGAGGCCTTGGGCCAGCGCGGCAAACAGATTTACATCGCCACCACCGATGTCGGAGAGGTGAATCCGCTGAATGAAAAAGTGCTGCGCGCCTTGAGCCGGGCGGGCATCCGCCATTTTCGGATGACGCATTTCCGCTATGATTTGCGGCAGCCCATTGCGGAGCAGTTGGCGCGGTTGAAACCGCGGTTTCAGGAAGTGGCGGCCCTGAGCCGGGAGCTGGGGCTGCGGGCCGGTTACCAGAATCATTCCGGCAGCGGTTATGTCGGGGGGCCGCTGTGGGATTTGCATCTCCTGATGGAGGGCACGGACCCGCAGGTGATGGGCGTGCACTTTGACATCGGCCATGCCACGGTGGAGGGCGGCTCCTCCTGGCCGTTGGAGGTCAAGCTGCTGGAGTCCCGTTTCCACGCGGTGTATGTGAAGGATTTTTACTGGGAAAAGGCGAACAACCAATGGCGCCAGCGGTGGTGTCCCCTGGGGGAGGGCATGATCCCCCGCGCCTTTTTCCAGCAGTTGAAAACCAGCGCGTTTGCCGGGCCCATCTCGATGCATTTTGAGTATCCGATGGGCAACGAGCAGGAAACGCTGCGGCAATACAAGGACTCCCTGGCGCGATTGAAGGAGTGGCTGGCGTAGGCCTTCCGGAGGGCTGGTCCCGGCCCCGGGGCCGCCAGCGAGGGAGGGCAGTTGCGCTTGGACGCAGCCGCGCTATGTTGTGGGCCACGACGGCGGCGGGCCGGAATTAATCATGGGCAAAGCAAAATCTCAGTCGGCAGCAGTCACAGTGGGCAGCGCGGCGCCTGACTTCACGGCGCCTGACCAGCATGGCCACCAGCTCAGCCTGTCCCAGTTTCGCGGACAGGTGGTGGTGTTGTATTTCTACCCCAAAGACGACACACCCGGCTGCACCAAGGAAGCCTGCGGCTTCCGGGACCAGCACGAGGCCTTGCAACAAGCCGGCGCCGTGGTGCTGGGGGTGAGCACGGATTCGCCGGCCAGCCATCAGAAATTTGCGCGCAAGTACAACCTGCCATTCTCGCTGCTGGCCGATGAAGGGCGCCATCTCGTCAAGGCATACGGCGTCTGGGGCAAAAAAAAGTTCATGGGCCGCGAATACGAAGGAACGCATCGCGTCACTTTTCTCATTGGCCCCGACGGCGTGGTGCGCCAGGTGTGGCAGGACGTGAAACCCGCCGAGCACGCGGCCGAGGTGCTGGCCGCGGTGCAACAGCTCCAGGCCGAATCCCGGCCTGCCCGCGCGGGATGAGACTTTTCGTGAAACACTGAAACCCAAAACTCCAACCTCAAACGCAAACTGAATTATGGCAATACCTGTTGGTTCCAAAGCGCCGGACTTCACCTTGAAGACCAAAACCGCCGCCGGCCTGGCGGACGTGACCCTGAGCAAAAACTTTGGCGTGAAAAACACCGTGCTGTTGTTCTTTCCGCTGGCTTTCACCGGCGTGTGCACGCAGGAGATGTGCGACATCACCGCCGGCTTGAACGCTTACCAGAGCCTGAACGCCGACGTCATCGCCGTCAGCGTGGACAGCCCCTTCGCGCAGGAGGCCTGGGCGCAAAAGGAGAAAATCGGCATCACCCTGGCCAGCGATTTGAACAAGAAAACCGCCGAGGCCTACGGCGTGTTGCTGCCGGACCTGATCGGCCTGGGGTCGGTCTCCGCGCGGGCCGCCTTTGTGATTGATAAAAACGGCATCGTGCAATACAGCGAGCAGACGCCCACGGTGAAAGACCTGCCCAACTTCGCGGCCATCAAGGCGGTCCTGGAAAAACTGAAGTAAGCCCGCCGCGGAAAATACGGACGTGCCTCCTGAACCACCCTCTCCCGTTCCGGGAGGGGGATTTTTTTTGGAGGGGCTCCACGGAGCAGGGCGCGTCCCTCGGACAGCAATCAAGGACGGCCCGCAGGCCCGCCCTGCAGGCAAGCGGACCCTGCGGGAGAGGATTTACTTTTTCTTGCGGGCCAGGGCTGCCTGCGTCTCGAAACGCATTTGCTCCAGTTCCGGCCGCAGCCGCTCGCGGGTTTCGGCGTTCATGCGGTCAATGAACAGGATGCCATTGAGGTGGTCCACCTCATGCTGAATGGCGCGGGAGAGCAAACCACCGCAGCGGAATTTGACGGGGCGGCCTTCGCGGTCCAGCGCCTCCACTTCCACCAGGCCAGGGCGGGTGATGTCCCCGTAAATCTCCGGAAAACTCAGGCAGCCCTCCGGGCCGGTCTCCGGCGGTCCCAGGGGGGTGACCACCGGGTTGATGAGCACCATGGGCATGTGCGCGGCCAAATCCGCCGGCTGGCCGTTGATTTCGAGGGAAGAAGGCCGGTCGGTGGCCTCGCGGACATCCACCACGGTGAGCTGCAGGGCGTGCCCCACCTGTTGCGCGGCGAGGCCCACGCCCTGATACTCGTACATGGTTTCGAGCATGTCCTCAATCAACCGCCGGATTTCCGGGGTGATGTGCTCGATGCGCGCCCCTTTCTGGCGCAGCACCGGATGACCATATTGGACGACTTCTAAAATCATGGCCCGCTCAGGACGCCGGCCACTGGCGCATCAAGTTCACCAGGTCGCTCACCGCCGGGCTTTTCGCCGTGCGCACGTAAAAACCGCTGGTGGCCACACCGCAGCACAGGCTGGCGGCGTTGTCCAGTCCCAGCAGCTTGCCGAGGCAGAAGCCGGAATTAAAGTGGTCGCCCGCGCCGGTGGTGATGAACGGCTTTTCTGTGTACGGCCCTTTCACCATCGCCACCTCACCCCGACTGCAGGCCAGAGCATAGGCCGTGGGGTGAATGAGGACGGTATCCACCGGCACTTTGCAGTTGATGTCCAGGGCCAGCGCGGCCAGCCCTTCGGGCGTGTGCGCCTGGGTGGACAACCCCAGCACCCGGGCCACTTCAAAAGCTTCTTTTTCGTTCAATCCCAGGATGACGCTGAAGTATTGGTTGAACCGGCCAATCAATTCCATGGCGCGGGCAATGTCGGTCTTGGAGCGTTTCTCCGGATCGCACAAATCAAAGAACATGGTGCGGCGCGGGCCTTTGACGTCCGGGCACAGCTCCTGGAGGATGGCCGTCCAAATGTCGCTCATGTACGGCAGCATGGTCCAGTTCACGAAACCCACCAGCGACGCATGGTGGAAGCGGTGGGCAAATTTATCCTTGCCATACCGCGCCGTGAGATTGGCCCAGTTGACCTCGGCAAGCTGGGTCAGCTTCCCAAACATGAGCTTGCCGTCGTCGAACTCCAGGGCATCGGTGTAGCCCGGCTCGCCGATGGTGACCACTTCCGCCCGCTGGGCAAACTCCTTGAAGACCGGATGCAATTCCGGCCAGCCCAAAGCGCCCACATAAGAAACTTGAATGCCGAAGGCGGCCAGGGCGTTGGCCATGATGGGACCGTTGCCGCCCAGCTTGGTCATGATGCGGACCAGCTCGACATTGGTGCTGCGGCCGGCGGCGGCGATGATGCGCTCGCCCAACTGAGCCATGCGGTGCATGCGGTCAAACTTCTCCGCATTCTCCCGCTTGTCCACCACATGAATAATCTGGTCCACAAATCCATCCAGCCCCACAAAGGCGGACAACTGCGGCACTTGGGCGGCGGCGGCTTCCAAACGACTGGCGCAGGCGCTGCGAAAATCCTGTGAATCCAACATCAAGCTCATGACATTTATAATAAGTTGAGTTTATCACTTAAAGGCCGGTATTACTCCAGTTTTATGCCGCTAATGTCAAGTATTCGTTCCAGTTCGGCGTCACTGTAGAAACGAATCTCAATGGCGCCCTTCCCCTTGCGGTACCGCAGGGTAACCCGGGTGCCAAACCGCTGCTGCAGGCGCTGCTCCAAATCCACAATGTGCACATCCCGCGCCGGCGCCGTGGCCGCGGGCGCGGCGCTGCCCCTGGGGGGGGCGGGCTGCGATTGCCACAAGGCGGCCAATTCCTCCAGTTGCCGCACGCTCAAGCTTTCTTTGAGGGTTTTTTCGGCAGCCAGCCGTTGTTGTTCCGGGGACAGCAGGCTGAGCAGCACCTTGGCGTGGCCCACAGTCAACCGGCCCTCCTTGAGCCAGGTCTGAATCTCCGGCGGCAGCTTGAGCAGGCGAATGGCGTTGGCCACCGAGGCCCGGCTGCGGCCCACCTTGGCGGCGGCCTCCTCCTGGGTGAGCTGGAATTGATTAATCAGCTCCGCGTAACCCAGCGCTTCTTCCATCGGGTTGAGGTTTTCGCGCTGAAGGTTCTCGACAAGCATCATCTCCAGCGCCGTCCGGTCATCCACCTGCTTGACCACCACCGGCACCGTGGTCAACCCGGCCAGCAGGGCCGCGCGATGCCGCCGCTCGCCCGCGATGAGCTGGTAACCCTCGCCGCGTTCGCGCACAATCAGCGGCTGGATGATGCCCTGGGCCTTGATGGAATCCGCCAGCTCCCGCAGGGACTCCTCCGGGAAATCCTTGCGCGGCTGCAGGGGGCAGGGATGAATCCGCTGCACCGGCACCTGCAACACCCGCTCGCGCGCATCTGCCGCGGCAGCCGCAGGAGCAGCAGGCACAGGGGGCACGGCGCCGGGCAGGCTGCCGCCGGGCGGCGACGGCTTGGCCGCCGGGCTGCTCTTGCCCAGCAACGCATCCAATCCACGGCCCAATACAGGTTTCATCGCTCAAGGAGAGTGTCCAACCTGGCCAAAAAAGGCAAAAGTTTTGTGCGGCAGCGCGTGTTAAATCCCCCCGGGCCAGGTCACCATGCCCCATCCCTGCCCTTTTCCCAGCCTCCCTCCCCCAACCGCCTCCGGCCAACCGGGTCTGTTTTCTCTTCGGCCCCCCTGCCGGTCAAGGCGCCACGGGCAGGTTCAAGCGTTGAATGTGAATGCGCGATAAATCGGCCACGCCCAAGTCCAGCAGGGCCGCGTTGATAAAAAGTTCGTTCTGAATTTTGCGGGGCGCGCTTTTGGCGGCTTCGCGCAGGCGTTGCAGGCGGTCACGGCCGAGCACATCGAGGGCCACCGGGTCGCGGCTGAACCACAGCTCATTCAGGACGGCCGAGTAGTGCAGCAGGCCCCGTTGCTGGCCTTCATACTGGGCAATCAGGGCATCCGTGACGCAAAAAACCAGGCGGTCCGAGAAACATTCCATCGCCACAATTTCCGGCACCGCCTCCATCAACTGCGCCGTGCTGGTCTCGAAGCGTTGCACGTTGTCCACGCCCCCCAGGGCCAGGCTGTACAAATGGCCGGTAATTTCCACCTGGTTGTGATTCAGCAACGGCGTGACGACAATGTGCCGCTGAATTTGCTCCGTGATGAGCCGGGCCACGTGGGAGCGTCGCCCCACGCCCGGCTCCTGCCGGCCGAATTCCAGGTCCCCATACACCAGATTCCCCAGCACGGGCCGTTCGTAAGCCTGCTGCGCATCGTAACCGCGGTCGCTGACCGCCTCCACGCGCACGCCCAACGTGGCCGACAGCTCGGAGAAGCCGGCGCGCAACAGGGCTTCACGGCTTTTGTCCCAAACGATGAGGTTTTGCGGGGTCCAGCCGGCTTGAATCAAACTCCGCGCCAGCGCCGCCACCACTTCCGGGCGGGTGCCGCTGAGGCGGCCGGGAAGGGCATACACTTTGATGCCCACCACCGTTTGCGTGGGCATGAGGCTGTGCCAGGCGCGGGCCATATCCGGCTGGCCGGTCCATTGGCGCAGGCCCTCCTCCATCATGCGCTGCACTATTTCGGGCTGGGGCTGCAAATGCCGCGTGGCCGCAGGGTGATGCACCATCACCACGCGGGCTGGCGCGGGCGCCGAGGTGGCGGCCCAAGCCATCCCGTGGGTCCACAACCCCGCCGCGACCACGGCCAGTCCCACGCCCGTTTTCCACCGCGCGCCCCGGCGCTGGTTGGCAACTTTTCCATCCATATTCAGTCCACCTGGGAGCGCCGCTCTGGCGCTGCCCGTTGCCGCGTCCCTCGCGGCCCGGTTTTATTGGGCCGGGTTTCTTGACACACGGCGGGGCGGATGGTACCACCAGCGATGATGGTCACCACCAAAAAACGGGGTGAAAAAAACGGCACCCCCTGGTTGGGATGGGTGCTGGCGCTGGCGTTGACGGCCGGTTGCTCGCCCCCGGGTGTGAAAGACTTGTTGGAAGGCGACCGTCTCCTGCGCGAGGGGCAATACCATGAGGCCATCAAACCCCTCCAGAAAGCCACCGCGTTGATGCCCCATCATGCCCTGGCGTGGAATCACCTGGGATTTGCCCAACACCATGCCGGCCTGCCCGATGGCGCCGAGACCGCGTATCGCAAGGCGCTGACGCTCAATCCCAGCCTCGCCGCCGCGCGCTGGAATCTGGGTTGCTTGTGCCTCGAATTGGGCCGCCCGGCGGACGCCGCGCAGCATTTTGGCAGCGTGGCCTTGCTGGACACCAAAAACCCCGACTATCAATTGATGCACGCCATCGCGCTCGTGCGGGCGGGCAAGGCCGATGAAGCCGAGCGCCTGTTCAAAAATCTCCTCGCCGCCCGGGGCGCCCAAATCGAGGCCATGAACGGCCTGGCCATCGCGCAGTGGATGCGCAACCGTCCGCAGGAAGCGGCGGCCACCCTGCAAAATGTGCTGCAAATCGCGCCGCAACACCGCCCGGCCACGCTCAATCTGGCCATCCTCAATCATGCGCATCTGGGCAACAAACCGCTGGCCTTGAAACTCTACCAGCGTTATCTCAGCTTCACCCCGGAGCCGCCCTTCCGCGCGCAGGTGGCCCAGGTGGCGGCCCGGTTGGAGGCGGAATTGCAGGTGCCGTCCTTCCCTGCCCCGGCAATGACCAATGCGGCGACGCCGCCCCTGCCGCCCGCCGTCACCAGTGCGCCTCCGGCGGTGGTCCTGCCTCCGCCCGCGCCGCGCACCAACGTCATGGCCGCAGCCACCAATGCCGCGCCTCCCGCAGCTCAATCGCGCACCAACCGCCCGGCGCCAGTGGAACCCCCGGCGGTCTCGGGGCGCGCCGCCACGGCCGCACCTCAAGCGCAAGTCCTGACGCCGTCCCCCGCCAGTGAGACCGCGGCACCCCCGCCGCCGGGCGCGGCGCGGCGGTACACCTACCTGCGCCCGCCCAAACCGCAGGCGGGAGACCGCGCGCAGGCCATGACGCATTATCAGGCGGGCGAAGCGGCCCGTGCCGCCCAGCGCTGGGGCGAAGCCCAAAAACATTATGAGGCGGCTATCAAGGCGGACCCGTCATTTTACGAGGCCCATGCCATGCTGGGCCGCGTAGCCCTGGAAAACCGGGATTGGCCGCGAGCCTTGTCGGCGTACGAGCAGGCGCTGGTGATTCAACCGGAAGCCGCCGGCACGCGATTCAACTTTGCGCTGGCCTTGCATCAGGCGGGTTTTGCGGCCGATGCCGTGGCGGAGTTTGAACGGTTTTACGAAGCCCAGCCGCAGGAAACCAACGGCCGCATGTTTGTGGCCAACATCTATTTGCAGGAATTACACGACGTGCCCAAAGCCCGCGCCCACTACCAGCGTCTGCTGGAATTGCAACCCAATCATCCCCAGGCGGCGGCGCTGCGCGAATGGCTCCGGCAGCATCCCTGAAGCCGGAGCCGCGGGCAGCTTGGCATGGGCCCGCCGGGAGCAGAGTGCGAATCAGCTTTTGTCGCCGGTTTCCAGCGCGCGCAGGGCGCGGCTCTTTTGGAAGGCGCCCAGCTCTTTCTGGGCTTGCGCCAGCCAATTGCGCCGCTGCTGCTCCAACTGGCGCAGCAGGGCGGCGGCCTCGGGTTTTTGCGCCAGCGGCTTCAGCGTGTGCATGGCGGCCACGCAATTCTGGGCATTGCCCAGCAGCTCCTGGAGTTGCAGCAGCTTTTTCAACAGTTTGTCCCGCTTGCATTCCTTGGGCGCCAGCACCATTTCGCGCAGGTAACGGATGCGCCGCAGGTCGCGCCGCAGCTCATGCCAATGCTCGGTATCCTGCGTGTCCAGCGGCGTGTTGAACTGCAGAATCTCCTGGCGGTCCTCGGCCAGCGTGCGGTGAAACCGGCGCGCCAGTTTTTTGGCGATGCGGGAGGCGCCGCCCTTTTCGTCCTGCACTTCGCAGGGCACTTTGGCCAGACGTTTCAACTTCCGGCGGGCGGACTGCCACAACCGGGCGCGGCGCGCCTGCAACCATGGCGCAACGGCCGCCTGTCCCGGCTGGCCGGCCAGCCACTCCAGGGTCACATCCACATCCCGCACCGGCCCCAGTGCCGTGGAAACCTGCTGGCTCCACTTGCGAAAGGCGGCCACCCGCTCCTTGCCCAGCCAGCGGTTGCCCAGGCGCAGGCCCACCCGCAGGCGGCGCAGCACGACCCGCAGGCGGTGGATGGACTCCACCTCGCCGGTGCGCCGGCAAGTCTGCCATTCCTTCTCCAGTTCCTCGCGCCAGCCCAGTAAATGCCTGCGCCAGTATTTGTAAATCCGTTCTGATTTCATATCCCTGCCCCTTCCACCCATGTCCCTGAACAGGACAAGAATAAGGCCACCCAGGGCCGGCCGTTAAGGCGGCGAATGTGACATTTCCGTGACACCCGGCGCAGTCGGCGGCCAGGTCTCAGCGCAGGAAACGCTCGGCTGCGGCATCGGCAAAACGCAATCCCAGCGGCGTGAGACGAAAACCGCCGGCCTCCACCAGACCGTGGCCGCATTGCACCAGGAAGGCCATGTCCTCCGCCCATTCCTGGCGCAAATCAAAACCCGTGGCCGCCTGGAACTCGGCAAATTCCCAGCCTACATTCATGCGCAGGCCGAAACCGGCAATTTCCCCGGCGCGCTGCAAGGGGCTGAGCACATCGCGGGATTCGATGGCGCGCCGCCCCTTTTCCAATTGCTCGCAATACAGCGTGGTGTTGCTCCAGTTTTTGGTCCGCACGCCGTCCACGAATTCCGCCGCGCTGGGGCCCAGGCCCAGGAAGGCGCCGCCGCGCCAGTAGTTCACGTTGTGCCGGCAGGCATAATGCGGCAGGCGGCCGCAGGCGCCCGGCAGGTCGCGGGCAAAATTGGAAACTTCATACTGCCGCCAACCGCCCCGCGCGGCGGCCTCGCAGAGTTCCTGATACATGGCGTCGGCCAGCTCTTCATCCACCGCAAAGGCGCCGGCGCGCATCTGCGCGTAGAGCGGTGTGTCTTCCTCGTAGGTGACTTCGTAGCAACTCAAATGCTCGCTGCCCAGGGCGGCCACCTCGCGCAAGGTGTCGCGCCACACGTCCAGCGTCTGGCCCGGGATGGCAAACATCAAGTCCACATTCAGATTGTCAAAACCGGCGCGGCGCAGCAAATCATACGACTTGAACACCATCTGCCGGCTGTGCACGCGCCCCAGCCGGTCCAGCAAATCCTCATCCAGTGACTGCACCCCCAGGGAAAGGCGATTCACGCCCAAATCGCGCCAGAGGCGGGCCTTGTCCGGCGACACCGTGGCGGGATTGCATTCGATGGTCCACTCCGCCGCGCCCAGCAGATGGAGCCGTTCCAGACAGCGGCCCATTTGCTCCCACTGCTTGAGCGTCAGGAGTGACGGAGTGCCCCCCCCAAAGAAAATGGTCTCGGGCCGCAGCCGCCCGGCCACCAGCTCCAGCTCGCGCTGCAGCGCCGCCACGTACCGATTCACCTCCTCGCCCGTGCCCGCCGCAGAGTAAAAAGCGCAATACTCACACTTGCGCGCGCAAAAAGGCACGTGCACATACAAATGCCGCACGCAATGACCTGATTCGTTCATTCGCGCAGGCAATGTATCCGGCGGCTGGCAGAGCGCCAGCGGGAAAAAACTGTGGCAACCGGGGAACGGCTCAGGCTTGCGAGCGCGGCGGCTGCCGCTGCACGTTGATGGCTTTGGGTCCCTTCTCGCCGGGGACCAGCTCGAAGCTCACCACCTCGCCGGCCATCAGCTCCTTGTAACCCTGGCCCAGGATGGCGGTGTGATGCACGAAAATGTCCGGCCCATTCTCGTTCTCGATGAAGCCATACCCCTTGATGCTGTTAAACCATTTGACTTTGCCGCTGGCCATAACACTCACTGCTGGCGGCCATTTTTCCTCACGCCCTGGCTCGGTACTGCCACTTGCCACCCCAGGAGCAAAAAGCACAAGCCCAAGGCGCTAGAGATTTGTTTGGCCGATTCCGCCAGCATGTTGCCAACACGTCCGCCAGGTGTCAAGCGGCTCCGCGGGCCTTATTTCTCCAACGGCAGCCCCGCCGCCTGCCAGGCCAGCAGGCCGCGCTCCAGATTGAAAACTTGCGCAAAGCCCAGCGCCTGCATTTTTTGGCACGCCCGGGCGCTGCGCACGCCGGAAGCGCAATACACCAGATACACCGCCTTGCGGTCCAGCCGCCCCAGCTGCTCCTCAAAATCCGGAGTGGAAATATCCAAATGCATCGCTCCCTGAATGCGTCCGGTTTTCACCTCCCGCGCCGTGCGGACATCCAGAATCACCACCCCCGGCTCCTGGGCGCGCCGGGCAAACTCGCGGGCCGCCAGCGTGGGCACGGCATCCGCTCCCGCCGCCGCTGGCAGGAAGCAGGTCAGCAGGCACAGCCCGGTAAGCAAAACCAAAACCAATTTCCACATGCGCCATTGTTTCATGAGCCGTGCTTAAGTTACCGGGAAATCAGGCTTGGGCAAGTGCGGACCGCCGGGCTGACCACCCGCGCTTGGCCCCTTGCAGCCCGGAGCAGGGCTGGCGGATGAATCCAAGAGGCTGGGGCAATTGGCTTGGGGTTGGCGACACCCTACCAATTGCGGCGATTGGGACTTGACGCCACAACCGATTGTGGTTTTATGTTGTGCTATGATGAAATTGCATAGTTGGGTCATCGGTCTGCTTTGTGGTTTGTTGCTGGCGGGAGCCACCGGTTGCGTCAAGACGGTGGACGGACGCACCAAGGCTGCCGTGCCCTTTGGACGGGACAAGATTGAAGGGCGTTACGAGCGGACAGTGGCGCAGGTGTTTGAGGCTTCCAAAAGCGTGCTGGCGCGTTTAGGCACGTTGAACAGTGAGGATACAATCAACAAAACGCTGGTGGCCAAGGTGGACACGCGCAATGTCTGGGTGAAAGTGCGCGAGGTGGACACCCGCATTACCAGCGTCACCGTTCAAGTGCGCACGCGTGGCGGCGCGGCCGACATCGAGCTGGCGGCGCAGATTGAGAAGGAAATTGCGCTGGCGCTGGTGAACGTCAAGTAGCCTTGACCCCATTCCCCGCCGTTTCCGAGGGTTTTTCCGGCAGGATAAACCAGAAGGTGCTGCCTTTGCCCACATCACTTTCCACACCGATGGAGCCGTGGTGGGCTTCCACGGCCAATTTGCAGAAGGCCAGTCCCAGCCCCACCCCCAAGCTGCGCTGCTCAGTGCGGGCCTGGCTGAACTTCTCAAAGATTCTCTTGTGCTGCTCCCGGGGAATGCCCGGGCCGTTGTCGGTGACGGAGACTTTGACAGCTTGCGGCAGCGCCTCGAAATGCACCTGAATGAGGCCGTCGTCGCCGGTGTATTTGATGGCGTTGCCCACGAGATTGGCCACCACCCGGCGGGTCAAATCAATGTCGCACACGACGGTGATGGGCGGTTCCGGGCGTTGCACATCAATGGTGCGGCTGCCCAGCAGGGCTTCCAGCGGCTGAATGGCGGCGCGCGCCAGGTCATACATGTTGCACGGGTTCATCCGCAACGGCATCTGGCCGGCCTCCAGGCGGCTGATGTCCAGCAGGGAGATGACCATGTCCAGCAGCAGATTGGTGTTGCGCTCCACCTTGTTGAGAAAGTTGGCTTCGCGCTCGTCGAGCTTGTTCTTGGCGGAGGCCTTGAGCAACTGGGCAAAGCCCAGCACGCTGCCCAGCGAGGAGCGCATGTCATGCACAATCATGTGGGTCAGGTTGTCACGCAGAGCCTCCAGTTCCTTAAGCTGCTCAAAACTCTGCTGGAGCTGGTCATAAAGTTTTCGCGTGTAGATGGCGTTGCGCACCCGCAAACGCAAATCCTGGGCGTCAATCGGCTTGGTCAGATAATCATTGGCGCCGGCCTCGATGCCTTTGAGCCGTTCCTTGCGCTCCGTCAGCGCGGTGACCAGCAAAACCGGTATCGCGGCGGTGGCCGGGTCCGCTTTGAGCCGGCGGCAGACCTCGTAGCCGTCCATTTCCGGCATCATGACGTCCAGCAGAATAACATCCGGACGTTCGGCAAGCGCCTTGGCCTGCCCCTCGGCGCCGCTGGAGGCAAAAATCAATTCATGCCCCTCGTTCTTAAGAAGCGCCTCCATGGTGGCGCAGACGTACGAGTCATCATCCACAATCAACACTTTTCCATTCAACGGCATAAACGCATCAGGATTCTCCCACCATGACACCCCCCGCCGCCGGGCGGCGGTCCGCCGGCAGCGCGCTCACCACCGCCTGCACCAGCGCCGCTGGACACAAGGGACGCTCCAAAAAGGCGGCCGCCCCCGCCTCCAGACAGCGCGCGCGGTCTGCAGGCAAAACCAGCGAGGACACCGCCACCATGCCCAGCCCGCGCAGGCGGGGGTTGGCCTGAATGTGTTTCATCAAGGCCCACCCATTCATGCCAGCGAGCTGCAAGTCCACCACCAGCGCATCGGGCTTTTCCTCCGCGGCGCGCTCCAGCGCCTCCGCCCCCTGGCGGGCCACCCACACCGTGGCGCCGGCGTCAGCCAGGATTTTCTGCGCGACGGCCAACGAGCGCTCATGGTCATCCACCAATAAAACCGACACCCCATCCAGCCGGGCGTTCTCGAACGGATGGCCGCCAGCCGTGGCGGGAGGCGGCGCCCACGGCAGGCGCACCGTAAAGGTGCTGCCCTGGCCGGGCGTGCTGGTCACGCTGACACTCCCGCCGTGCAGGTCCGTCAGCCGATACACCAGGGACAAGCCCAGACCGGTGCCGGAGAACTGGCGGGCCAGGCCGTCATGCAATTGCACAAAGGGCTGGAAGAGCCGCTCCATGTTCTCCGGCGCAATGCCGATGCCGGAATCGCGCACCACGAGGGCCACCGCATGCCGCTCCGGCTCGGCAATGGTTTCCAGCACGATTTTACCGCGCTCAGGAGTAAATTTGACGGCGTTGGTCAGCAGGTTGACCAGCACTTGTTTCAGGATGTTTTCGTCCGCCTCCAGCATGGGCACACGAGGATCGCAGACCACCTCAAAGCTCATGTGCTTCTGCCGGACGGGCTGAATGACAAAATGCATGCAATCCTGGCACAGGGCCTGGAGCGCCACCACCTCCGGATGCACCTCCAGGCGGCCGGCCCCAGCCTTGGAAAGCGTCAGGATGTCGGTCATCATGGCAAGCAACTGGCGGCCGGCCTTTTCAATCATCTGCAAATAACTGAGCTGGTCCTCATTGACCGGCCCCATCACGCCTTCCTGCAGGGCCTGAGCCATGCCTAAAACCGTGTTCAAGGGCGTGCGCAATTCGTGGCTCATGTTGGCCAGAAATTGGTCGCTCAACCGGGCTGCGCGGGACAGCTCGGCATTGGCCAGGCCGCACGCGGCGGTAACCTGGGCCAGCCGCTCATTGAGCGCTTCCTGAAGCTGCTGCAGGGCGCGCACCTGGCACCAGGACTGCCATCCCTGCGCCGCCAGCGCCGCCAGCGCCTGGGCGGTTGGCAAGGCGGCCGGCGCCAGCTCCCCTTCCGTGCTGCCAGCCACTAACACCGCCAGGGGCCGCGAATCGGCATGGCGCCACAAAATGACCAGCGCGGATTTCCAGGAGCGTCCCATCCAGGGGGCCATATCGGCCCACGGCACCGCGCCCCCCGCGCCCGGCGCCAATACGCTCACCCACCAACGCCAGGGACCACGGGGCGCGGGCCATTTTTCGATTTCACTCAGGGGCCAGTCGCCCGGCGCAGCGCCAGCCTCGGGAGAGGGTTGCGCGCTGGCGAGAGTTAAATAGGTGGCCGTGGGAGCCGCGCGCTCATAAAGTCGCACCGCGGAAACGCCGGGCAGGCCGCCAAAAGCGCGCACCACGGCCGCGCCATACGACGCGGCGGAGGAAGCGCCCACCATCGCCAGAAACTCCCCGGCGGCTTTGAGCAAAAAGTCCTGGCACCCGCCTTGCAGTGCAGGTGGTCGCAAAACCTCAGAACCGTGTTGTGTCTCGGACATCAATCACGCGCCTGCTCCAAACGCCAGCCAAGCCTTCCTCTGGGAGGCTTTCTGAGTCAGGCAATGGTCATTTACCTTAAATCCGGCCATCTGGCCAGACCAAATTGGAGGGACCCTTCATCCTCACCGGCGGCGCATCACCTCCGCGCGCATGCCTTGCATCTCCCGCCCTCGTGAATAGCCATGACCGCGCCTTGCCGCCGCCTTTGGTTTTGACGCGCCCCCGCTTTAATGTCACCATCGCGCGCATGAAATCCCCAATGAATCGCCGTCGTTTCATCCGGCAAAATCTGATGCTGGCCACGGCGGCCAGCGCCCTTCCGCAAATCATTACTTTTCCGCTGCGCGGCCAAAACGCCCCGCTTAACAAGGTGCAAATGGCCTGCATCGGTGTCGGCCCCCAGGGGCGGGGGGTGATGAGCGGATTCCTGGCGCAAAGCGATGTGCGCGTGGTCATGCTGGCGGACCCGTACCAGCCCAATCTCGACGCGGCCGTGCAGCAGGTCAACGGCCATTACAAAGATAACGCGGTGCAGACCACGCCGGATTACCGGGCGGTGCTGGAGCGCAAAGACATTGACGCCGTTTCGATTGCCACCCCCGACCACTGGCACGTGCCCGTGGCCCTGGCCGCCGCCAAGGCCAAAAAAGACATGTACCTGGAGAAGCCGATGGGGCTTTCCATTAAGGAAGACCAGTTGCTGCGGCGCTGGTGCCAGAAAAACAAGGTGATATTTCAATTCGGCACGCAACAGCGCTCCAGCCGCGAGTTTCACACCGCCGTGCAGGCGGTGCGCAACGGGCGCATTGGCCGGCTCAAACAAATCAATGTCTGGTGTGCCGCCAGCCGTCCCGGCGGTTCCACCGAGGTGGTGCCGGTGCCGCCAGGGCTGAACTATGATTTATGGCTGGGACCGGCGCCCTTCACGCCGTACACCGAGGGCAAAGTGTTTGACACCCCCAAATCACACAAGACCTGGTGGTTCAATTACGATTACGCCCTGGGTTTCATTGCCGGGTGGGGAGTGCATCCGCTGGACATCGCCTACTGGGGCATGCCGGAAATGATGAGCGGGCCGGTTGCCATCGAGGGCCGGGGAGTCATCCCCACCACCGGCGCCTGCAACACCGCTGTGGCATGGGAGGTTTGGTTCACGTTTGCCAACGGGGTGAAGTTGCGCTACCGCGGCACGAAAAACGGTTACCATGAGACCAACGCCATGACGGATTTCTCCGACTGGCAGCAGCGGTATGGGAAAATTACGGACCACGGCACGGCCTTTGAGGGCGAGGAGGGCTGGGTGCATGTGTATCGCGGCGGTGTGTTCAGCCAGCCGGAAAATGTGGTGCAGGAGCCGTTGCGCCCCCAGGAAACGCCGCTGTACCGCAGCACGCATCACCAGCGCAATCTCATTGAGTGCATCCGCTCGCGGCAGCCAGCCATCTGCCCCATCGAAGATGCCGTCCAGGCGGATGTGCTGTGCCACTTGAGCGACCTGGCCGTGCGCCTGAAACGCCAATTGATTTGGGACCCGAAAAAGGAGCAGTTCGTCAAGGACGCCGAGGCCAACCGCCATTTGCAAATTCGCTCGAAACGCAAGCCGTACCAGTTTGCCTGAGTTCACGGGCGGCGGGGGGTTCGCCGGCAGCCGCAGCAGTGTAGGCCCTGAAGCGCCCGGCCATGCTGTTTCGCCTTTACACGATTCTAATCTCCGCCCAGGAAGCCGCGCGCCGCGGGACATGGCGGGCGCTGGATGCGCTGGCCCGGGCGTTAGGATGGGGGGCCAACTGGGAGGAAGGCCGCGTGCGACTGTGGCAGCGGGCCATCCCCTGGCTGGCAGGGGTGGCGGTCCTCGCCACCGGTTATTTACTGGCACGCCATGCGTTGCTGCCGTGGCTGTATGAGTGGCAGGCGCGCCGGTTTGTGGCTCAGGCAGAGCAATGCGCCCAGGCCGGGCAGCCTGCGGCGGCCGCTTTCCGCCTGCGCAAAGCGCTCGCCTTGCAGCCGCAACATGCCGGAGCCACGCGATTGATTGCGCGACTAAGTGAAGAGGCCGATTCCCCCACGGCCCTGGTATGGTACTGGCGGCTGGCCGGCACCCCGGAGGTCACCACCGCAGACCGCCTGGGGCTGGCCCGGACGGCATTGCGTTTTGAGCGGCCACCGTTTCTGCTGGCCAGCAATGGGTTGTTTGCCATTCCCCTGGCCGAGCGCCGCCATTCCGCCCATGCCATGCTCCTGGCTGAATATTATCTGAAAACGGGCCGTCCCCATCTGGCCGAAAAGCAATACGAGCTGGCCTGGCGGCTGGCCCCCACCAATGTGGCGGCGCAGATGGCGCTGCACACCATGCGCCTGGCCTCCACCAACAATCTCCTGGCCCAGCAGGCGGCCCAATGGCTGGGCGGCATGGCGGAGCATCCCGTGCATGGCCTGTCGGCCTGCCGCTCACTGCGGGAATACTACCTGGGCGAGAAACAGCCGGCGGCGGCCCTGGCGTGGGCGGAGCGTGCCCTGGCCCACCCCCAGGCACAATTTCAGGACACGCTGCGGCATTTGGAAGCGTTGCGGCTGGCAACGCCCGAGGCGATGGCGCCACGCCTGCGCTCCATCGCGCCGGCGGCGGCTGCGCGGCCGGCACACTGGGCTGCTTTGCTGGAGTGGCTCCTTGGGTCCGACCAGGCCGGTCTGGCATGGGAACTGTGGCAAAGTTTGCCCGCCCCGGCTCCACTTCCTCCAGAGCTGCGACCGGTGGCGGTTTCCGTGTATGTGCGAACCGGCCGCCGCCAGGAGCTGGCGGATTGGTTGCAGCGCCAACATTGGGGGCAGGAAGATTGGCACCGGCGCATGTTGCTGATTCGCACCTGGCGCGAGGCGGACAAACAGCCGGAGGCCGGACAGGCTTGGGAAGAATTGTTGAATCTGGCCCAAGAGCGGCCCGTCTGGCTCTACGAAACAGCGCGGCTGGCCCAGCAATGGCGGTGGCGGGAGGCTTTTCCCCTTTTGCTGGAGCGTGCCCTGCCCGCTCTCTGCCGCGACACCGACGAGGTGCTGCGCTGGCATGGTTTGCTCGAGCCACAAGGCCAGACGCTGGTCCTGTGGCAAATGTACCAGCAGTTGCTCACCTGCCAGACGAACTGGCTCACGCTGAATAATTACGCGGCGTTGAGTTTGCTGCTGGGACGCGACCTCCCGGCAGCCCACGCGCAGGCGCGGCGGTTGTATGAGGAGCGGCCACACAATGAATTTTGCGCCGCCACCTATGCTTTTTCCCTCCATCTGCAAGGCCAGAGCAGCCAGGGCTTGAAGGTTTTGGAGCGCCTGCCCCGCCGTGCGCTGGAACGGCCCGTCATCATGGCCTATCACGGCGTCTTGCTGGCCGCCACCGGAAGGAAAGAAGCCGCCCTAAGCACACTCGAGAAGGCGGCGCAAGCGCCGCTGTTGCCGGAAGAGCGGGCCTTGCTGGACCAGGCCCGGGCGCAGGCGCAGGCCCTGCCCTGGCCGGAGCGACGCCCCACCCCACCCCCCCGTAAACCATGAACGCCCTCCTGTCCAGCCCTCTGGGGAAAGCCGCCACGGCGGGCGCCTTGGGTCTGCTATGGTTGACCACCGCCTGGCGTCTTGGGCCGTTGTGGTCATCGCGGCCGGAGTACGCCTTCGGCTGGGCGGGGCCGGTGTTGTGCGCCGTGCTGCTGTGGGAGCGCTGGCGCTCGCGGCCGGCGCCCGCCCCGCCGGCGCATTCGGGTTGGGGATGGGCCGGATTGTTCCTCTGCCTGGGCGGCCTGCTCTGGGCCAAGCTTCTTCTCGAAGTGGCCCCCATCCTGCGGCCGGCCGCCTGGGCGCTGGCAGGCTGCATGGCCGGTGTGCTTGGGAGTCTGGCCTGGCTGGCAGGGGGAGGTCCATGGCTGCGGCACCTGGCCTTTCCGCTGGTGTTGCTGCTGTTTTTCCTGCCCTGGCCCACGCGGTTGGAGCAATGGGTCATGCAGCACTTGGTCCATTTTAACGTGCAATGGGTCATCCATACCCTCGGCATCTTGGGCATCCCGGCCCTGGCGCGCGGCAACCTCCTGGAGCTGGAGGTTGGCGGCGTGAGCGTGGACGAGGCCTGCAGCGGCATTCGCTCGTTGCAGGCCACGCTGGTGGCCGCGTTGTTTTTGGGAGAATTGGGCCGCCTGCCGGCCGGCCGCCGGTTGAAGTTATTGGGCGCAAGCCTGGTGGTGGCCATGGCGGCGAATTTTTTGCGCACACTGGGACTGGCCTGGCTGGCGGCACGCCAGGGTCCCGCCGCCGTTCAAAGCTGGCATGACCCGGCCGGGTATGGGGTCCTCATCCTGAACTTCCTGGCGTTGTTGGGGCTGATGCATTGGCTGAGCACGCCCCGTCCCGTGCCGCCGGCAGTGCCCATGGCCGGCAGTCGGGAAATGCCTCGCCTGCCCGGGTCTGCAGTGTGGATTTTAGGTCTGAGCGTGCTGGGCAGCGAAGTGGGCATGTGGGCGTGGTTTGCGCGTCAGGAAAAAATGACTGCGCCGACGACATGGCGCATCGAGTGGCCGGAGCAGCAGCCTGGCTTTCGCCGCCTGCCGTTAGGCCCCCACGTGCAAACCATGCTGGGTTACGACGAAGGGAGCATGGCTGCCTGGACCACGGCGCAGGGAGCGCGCATCCAAGCCGTTTGGTTGCGCTGGAAGCCCTCGGCCTGGCGTCCTTCCATGGCGCGCGCAGCCATGGCGCAAGGGCATTCCCCCACGGTCTGCCTGCCGGCGGTGGGCATGGAATTGCTGCGCGAAGGCCCGCCAGTAATGATCCCTGCTCGCGGTCAGGAGTGGCCCTGCCAAAACTATCTCTTCGATGACCGCGGCCGCTCGGTTTATGTTTATGTCTGTCTTTGGCGCGACAGGCCGGATTTGGTGAATTATCAGGTGAACAAGCGGGCGATGCTGCGGGAAATCTGGCGCGCCCTGCGCCGTGGGGCGCGGCCGCTGCGCACTGAGCAGCGGCTTATCATGGCCAGCGTGCACGGGGCGCGCTCGGAAGGAGAGGCCCGCGCCTGGCTGGCGGCGGAGTGGGAGCGGTGGGTTAAAGAATAATCGGGCGCTTGGGCGGAAAACGCGGGACAGGACGTCCGTTTGGCGACGACTATGACACCCGCCGGGCCGGGCGGCAGCGCTGCCAGAGATAGCAGCCACCAAGGAATGCCACCCCCAGGAGCGCATATTCCGCTGGCTCGGGCACGACCGACAGCGGGGCGTCAATCAAGAGCATGGGAATCGCATAACCGGTATCCGTTTCCTTGGAAGCCAGATGCACCATCCCGCGTTCATCCAAGCGGCGCACCGCGATGGTGATCAGCCCATTTTGATCATTTTTAATCAAGTCCAACAGGGCACTGCTGCTGAAACTGTGAACGGTGCCACTGCCGGTGGTCTGGCCGGTCAGCGAGCCTAGCAAGGTGAGGTAATTCCCATTTTCATCACCCGGCGGGGAGGTAATGAATCCAATATCCGAAGTGCTGGCCGCATTGCCAGGGGCATTGTTGTAGTTAATGCCCATTTCCGTCCATCCGCTGGCGCTGTCGCCGGGCAACCCGTCCGGCAAACCATAAAACTCCCAGGCAATGCTGTGGTTGTCGTTAATCGAGGCGAAGGTAAGCGTCACCGAGGTGGCATTGGCCCAGTCGTAGCCGGAAAGGGAGGATAAATCGAAACGGAAGTACCCCTTAAAATTCATGGTGGGATGTTCATCTATGTTGCGGGTGGTAATGACCTCCCTGTCACCATAATTTCTGGTGGGTTGATGCGACCAAACGTGTGCATCGGCCCCCTGCCCCATGGCCGTGCTGAAGCTCACCACCGCCCCCAGGGAAGGCCAGACAAAACCGAGCCACAAGGCGATGCACGTTTCAAGGAAACGGTGATGCCCCACTCCACCTTTATTCCCCAACTTAATAAACCTCATCCCACGCTTTCCGAGCAGGCAAATTACCCTTACCACAAACCGACGCGCTCGTCAAACGGCACACTCTTGCCTGCAAGCGGGCAGGGTTGGCGCTGGTGTTTATGGTGGTGTGTCCCGGAAAACAATGGGAAGGCGGGCCTTGTGCCTGCATGGTTTTAAGTTTGGAAAAAATTGGACTTGTGTTTGAGGCCGGGAGGGGCTTATAAACACGCCAGTTCTTTCGCAGAGGGCGGGAACAAGCATCAAATGCAAGCCCCGCCCCCATACGCAGCCGGATGACAGGGAACCCTGTGAAAATCAGGGACGGTAGCGCCACTGTAACGGGTTACAAACTCCCACGGCCACTGCTCGGCATGGGCGGGAAGGCGGGAGCGAGGTTTGAGGCCCGAAGTCAGGATACCGGTCAGGCTGCGCTCGTCGGGTTGACGACCCAACTTCTCCGCTCAAGAGAAGGATGAGGCCAGCCGGTTTCGCCGTTTCGGAACTGGACCTGTGGAAAGCCTTCATTCCCGTGTGGCGGAGGATGAAGGTTTTTTTGTGCCTTCATGCTCCCCCTGGCCGGCAAATAACAGACATAAGCTCCGTTTGAGCCGGAGCGAAGGTAACTGCAAGTTCATGAAACGATGGATAACCGCCGGGCTGGCCTTGGCCAGCGTTATGGTCTTCTCCCACTCCCACCTCCGGGCCGCCTCCTACGCCACCAGTGTGGTGGATTACCAGCCGGGCGCCCTCAGCGGCAGCCTCTCCAGTTATACCAACGCCGCCGCCGCCCTCGGAATGCCGGCCACGTTTAACCCGGCCTTCCCGCCGTGGTCGCCGGAGCCAACGCCCATCACGCCTTTCGAGGCGCCTTACACCGCAGACCAACTGGCGGGCATCGGCACGGGTGGCTCGCTCACCCTGTATTTCGCAGACCCCATCCGCAATTCTCCCGCCAATCCTTATGGACGTGATTTCGTAGTCTATGGCGGCGCGGCTTTGGTGGATGTGAACTGGCCCAACGGCCTGTCTGACGGCTCCGTTTTCGGTAATTTGGGCGGGGTTACGCGCATTTCGGTCAGTGCGGACGGCCAGAACTTTTACCTGCTCAACCCCTCGCTGGCCCCAGTGACCGAAGCCGCCCTGCCGACCGACTCCGCCGGCCAGTTTGGGCTGCCGCCCAATCCCTCGCTGACCCCGGCGGCTTTCGCCGGTAAGACCTTGCCGGAAATCCGGGCCTTGTATGGCGGCTCGGCGGGTGGTGTGGGCTATGACTTGAGCTGGGCCATTGACGGCCAAGGGCAACCTGTCGCTCTGAGCGAAGTCAACTACGTGCGCCTGAACGTGTTGGAAGGCCAGATTAAACTCGATGCGCTGGCAGCGGTGCCGGAGCCGTCCACATGGCTACTGGGGCTGGCAGGGGTGGGACTGTTGGTGTGGGCGCGGCGCCATCAAAAAGACTTAAGGTCATGAACGCCATCGTCGGCGCCATAGACCAGGGCATTTGTCCACTTTGCGGGCGGCCCAATCACTGCGTGGTGGCCGCCGGGGGAATGATAGGGGACCCTTGTTGGTGCTGGGGGGTGCGCGCCGCGCCGGAAGCGTTGGCGCGCATCCCTGCAGCCCTGCGCCAGAAAGTGTGTCTCTGCCGCGAGTGTCTGACACGAAGGGATTGGAAAGATATGGCCGATTTGCCTCATGGATCAGTTTTTGAAGAGCAGGACTGACACCCAATGAAGGCTTTGTCAATCACCGCTGGCTTGAAAGGGGCAGCCTTGGCCTTGACAGTGGCTTGTGTTACCAGCCTCAATAGCTCTGCGGCCACGTTTAACGAAGATTTTTCCTCGCCGCCGGAGCTGCGAGGTTGGAATATATGGGGTCAGTCCTCATTATTCCATTGGAACCCATCTCAGCAATGGCTCGAAGTCACTTGGGACTCTTCCCACTCCAATTCCTTCTTCCGCCGTCCCCTCGGCGTTATCCTCGCCAAAACGGATTCCTTCACCCTGGGGTTTGATTTGTACCTGCTGGAGGCGCGCATCGGGGTGAACCCGGCCAAACCCTACTCCTTTGAAGTGGCGCTGGGCTTCCACAATTCCCTGCAAGCCGTGCGGGAGTCCTTCCAGCGCGGACGCGGGGTGGGCCATGCCCCCAACCTGGTGGAATTCGATTATTTTCCTGAATACTACCATCCGCAGGACCTCTACAGCCATCAGGCCACCGTCTGGCCCACCCTCATCAGCACCAACGGCTCGTTCAACTATGACGGCCCGAATGCCTACCGTGAGCTGGTGCTGCCGACCAACACCTGGTTGCGGGTGCGCATGGTTTACGACGGCGCCTCGCGCCAGTTGGCCACCACCTTGCGCGCCAGCGCCACGCCATTTGTGACGGGAGATGAAGGCTCAACTCTACTGCAATTTACCACCCAACTGCTGCCTTCGTTCACGGATTACCGGGTGGACACATTTGCCGTGGCCAGTTACAGCGATAGCGGCGCAGGTGGCTCGCTTTTCGCGCGGGGGTACGTGGATAATGTGACCTGGCATGTCCCGGACGCGCCGGTGCAGCATCTGCACACAGCCCGCGCCGGGAACGGCCTCGAGGTGCGTTATCTCGGCACAGCCGGTTACTGGTATGTGGTGGAGGCGTCCGAAGACCTGCGGCACTGGACGCCGCAACAGCCGCCCATGGCCGGCACCGGCGGCTGGCTGAACTGGCCGCTGGAAGCTGCCACGCCGGAGAAGCGTTTTTTTCGCGTGACGGCCACGCGCCCGTAAGATGAGCAAGCGACGCGCATTTACGCTGGTGGAGCTGCTGGTGGTGGCGGCCATTCTGGCCGTGCTGCTGGCCCTGCTGCTGCCGGCGCTGGGACGCAGCAAACGGGCCGCGCAACGCGTGAAGTGTTTCAGCAACCTGCGCCAGATGGGGCTGGCCGGGCAGATGTATTGGGATGATTACCAGGGCCATGCCTTCCGTTATGGCGGCATGGCCACCAACGGCGGGCGGCTGTACTGGTTTGGTTGGCTGGAAAATGGCGCCGAGGGCCAGCGCGCCTTTCGTCCGGAGGCTGGGGCGTTGTACCCCTACTTGCTGGGGCGCGGAGTGGAGCTGTGCCCCGCGCTGGACTACACCTTGGCGTCCTTCAAACTCAAGGCCACCGGCGCCGCCTATGGTTATGGTTACAACCTTTGTCTTTCGGCCCCTCCCGCTGCGCCGCCGGTGAACATCTACAAACTCAAGTCCGCCTCGGAAACGGTGTTTCTGGCGGATGCCGCGCAAATCAATACCTTTCAGCCGCCCGCCTCGCCGGAGAATCCGATGCTGGAAGAGTTTTATTATGTGAGCACCAATGACACCGAGCGCACGGCACATTTCCGGCACGAACAAGCTGCCGGCGCGGTTTTTTGCGACGGCCACGTGAGCGCCGAGCGGCCCGAGCCAGGCTCGCTGGACCCGCGGTTGCCGGAGCATTTTGTCGGGCGGCTGCGGACCGAAGTGCTGCGCCTCAGGTAACGGGCCGGCGCTGGCGATACCAGGCGGTCAGCCACCAGGCGGCCACGCCCAGGAAAATGGTGGCCAGGCCGTATAAACTCTGGGTGGGGCGAAGCTGCACATTGAAGAGCGCCATCGCATACACCACCACCAGGTATGAAAACGGCAGCCAGGGCCAGCCCACCACCCGCACGGACGGCCCTTGCTGAAGGCGCAGCCGAATCAGACCAAGGACGGTGGCGGTGGTGCTCAAGAGGAGGGTGAAGCCGATGTAATTCATCAGGTTTTGGAATTCCGTCTGCCAGAGCATGAACAACGCCAGCGCGGCCTGGAGGCCAATGGCCCGCCGCGGCGGCCCGCTGGGAGCGGCCAGCACGCGCGGCAGCCAGCCGTCCTCGGCCATTTTGGCATAGACGCGCGGCCCCACCATGAGCAGCGAGGAGACGGAACTGATGAGCGCCAGGGAGACCAGCGCCGTGATGAGGTTGGCCCACAAATCGCCGCCCAGCGCGTAGGCGGCCACCCGCCCAATGGCCACCTGGTATTGCAATTTTTCAAGGGGGGCCGAAAAGACAAACACGGCGTTGAGCAGGAGGTACAGCACCGTCACCAGGGCGGTGCCCATCAACATGGCTCGTGGCAGCGTGCGTTCGCCATCCTTGATTTCGCCGCCAATGTAAATCACCGCATTCCAGCCCGAGTACGCAAACGAAATCCACACCAGCGACACGGCAAAGAGGCCCAGCGGAAACTTGGCCGGCGCGGAGGGCTGCGCCGGCGGCAGTTGCGAAAAACCCCAGCCGATGAAGCCGAGAATCAGGAGGACTTTGAGGATGACGGTGGCGTTTTGGACCCACGCGCCATGCTTCACGTCCGCCGCGTGCAACGCCGCAAACAAGATAATCAGGATGCCGCCCACCGTCTGGGCGTCCCAGTGCGGATACCAGGTTTTGATGTATTCCCCAAAACCATAGGCCACGGCGGCCAGCGGCGCGGAGAAACCCACCAGCAGGGAAATCCATCCCGCCACATAACCCGCCGCCGGATGCAGCGTGCGTGAGAGGAACAGATACTCGCCGCCGGATTCCGGAATGCGCCGCGCCAGAGCGGCATAACACAGCGCGCCCATGGCCGCGATGCCCCCGCCCACGGCCCAGGCGGCCAGGACCAGCCAGGGCGATTTCAAGTCGCCCAACGTATAACCGCTGGTGGTAAAGACGCCCGTGCCAATCATGTTGGCCACCACCAGCGCGGTGGCCGTGACCAGCCCCAGTTGCCGTTTGTTGCTCATGCGTGAGTCCTTAGGGTTGCCGCGGGAGAGCCGGCTTCCGCTCCAGCTCAACCGGTGTGCGCTGAACAGAAAAAGTCCGTGGGATTTGCGCTTCCCAGGCTGATGCTCCATGCCCCATAGTCCCTGGCCCTTAACGCCCCCGCTTGATGAAGCGCATCAGGTAATTTTCCTTCAAGAAGTCCTGCGGCGGGTCCGGCAAGCGTTGAAAGCCGGCCGCCTCGATTTCCCGCGCAAAAACCTCCTGCCCCGCCCGCACATGGTTGAGGGTCCATTCCGACGATTGGCCAGGAATGCGGTGGAAATCAATCACCACCAGTTGCCCCCTGGCACGCAGGGCGCGATGCAGCGAGGCAAGCGTGGACTGCGGATATTCAAAATGATGGTAGGTGTCACAGATGAACACCAGGTCCACGCTGTTGGCGGGCAGTTGGGAGGAGCGCTCCGTGGCCTGCACGGTGCGGATGTGCAACAAGCCGGCTTCACGGGCGCGGGCTTCGATGTGCCGCAGAAAAGCCGGGACAATATCCACCGCATACACCCGGCCTCGGGGGCCGACGGCGTGCGCAAAGAGCACGGTGAACAGGCCGCTGCCCGCCCCCACATCGGCCACGCGCATCCCGGGCTTGAGCTGGAGGGTGGCGAGGATTTTTTCGCGTTGGGCGTAAATCTCGCGGCTTTCGCGCTCGAAGTTCTGCACCCAGCGCTCCACGTTGAGGTTGGTGCGGGTGTATTCCTTGTTGATGCCCGGGGCCACGTTGGTTTCCAGCACCGGTGCCGGTGCGGCTGTCAGGCCGGCGGCCAGCCATCCGGCGGCCAGCAACCACATGCCCCAAGCCCGGCATTGCGGAGCGCGGCAGCGCCTATGGGCAAGGAGTGACATAAGCGGGGCAGAGGCTACCGGCAAATCCTTGAAGTGTCGAGCGGAAGTCATGGCGGGAGCGTCTGTCCGATGGGGGGTGGGGGGATGGTTTCCAGGGCCACCCGCGCCAGCAAGGTTGGGTTTGGCAATTTCGGCCATGACGGTTATGTTTTGGTTGTTATTTTGACACAGCAGGGCAACTAATCATCGTGCCTGCCCTCAAAGAGTTGTCTTGCCTGGCGGGCAGGATAAGTGGCAATATTAGCCCAAGCATCTGCATTTTCCATGGGTTGTCAGCCTGGCCAGCACAGGTGACAAAGGCCTGCGTGGGCTAACACCTGAGTGAAGCAAGTATTATCCATAGCCTTTGGCAACCGGCAAACTGCGGCGGTATTGATGGAAACCTCGGCCGTCGGTTTGACGGTGCAGGATTTTTGCCTCCTAGAAGCGCCTTTCAGCCAGGGGAACCACCGCGCATTGACAGCGGAAGATTTTGCGGAGCATTTCCGCCAAATCCGCCATGCCATGGGGGGCACCAAAGTGCGGCAGGCGGTGGTGGTCTTGCGCAGCCATGATTCGCTGGTGCAGCTCACCGAGCTGCCACCCATGCCGGTCTCCACGCTGCGCGAGGTCTTGCAGCGCAACTCCAAATTGTACCTGAAGGAAGATTATCCGGGGTATGTTTTTGACTGCCAGGTCCAAAAAAGTCAACCCAAGGAAGTGCCGGCCCCCACGGAAACCAAAGACGCCAAAAATCCCGGCGCCGAGGCCGCCAAGGGAGCCGCCAAGCTTAAGAAAATCTCGGTGCTGGTGGGCGGAGCGAAACGGGCGCTGGTGGACGCGCTGGTGCGCGGCGCCAAAGCGGCCGGATTCAAACTGGTGCAGGTCATGCCCATGCCCATCGCCCTGGTGCAGGGGATGAAGACCCCGCAAAGCGGGGACCTGAGCACGGCCATCGCCACTTTTGATTTTGGCCTGGAACAGACGCTGGTCAGCATTCTCAGTCATGGGGAGGTGGTGCAAAACCGCGTGATCCCCCTGGGAGGGCGCAATTTGACCGCCGGCCTGGCCGAGGCCATGAATGTGACGCTGGAGGCGGCGGAAAGCGTCAAAGTGCTGCTGCCCAACACCGTGGACAGCAAGCTGGAGCTGCTGCTGGCGCCGCTGGCGCAGGAGCTGAAAGCGTCCATTGACTTTTTTGAGTCCCAATCGGAGCAAAAAGTCAGCACGGTCTATCTCTCGGGCGGCGCGGCACGCTCGCCGCAAATCCTGCAAATCCTGGAAAAGGCCACCCATCTGCCGTGCCGGCCGTGGCATTTGCCGGACAATATCAATTTGAACGTAGGGCAGGACCGCACCGCCGCCTTCAAACGTGACATGCCGTTGTTCATGGCGGCAGTGGGGGCGGCCATGGAAGCCCTCGAGGCTGTGCCGCGCAGCTTGAATCTGCTGGCCACCCAACTGGCGGAAGAACAGCGGCGGCAGCGCAGCCCGACGCGGATCGCTTTTGCCCTTGCCGGTATGGTATGCGCGCTGATGCTGGTCTGGAGCGCAGTGCTGGGATGGAAATTGGTGGCGGAAAATGCCGAGCTGAAATCCGATCCCCTCGCCCTGCTCCAGCGGCGGGCGGCGGAGGCGCGGGTCTTGCAGAAAAGTCTGCAGTCCGATCGTCATCGTCTGCAGCTTTTGCAGCAGCAGGCGGCCTCTCGCTACCTGGTGGCCCCCCTGCTCGACGCGCTGCAACGGTCTTTGGTGGAGGACATTGTGATTACGCGCATTTCAACGCAGCGCACGCCCCTGGTGGTGGCCAAAGGCAGCAAAAAAGAACAGCGCGAAGCCGTGTTGCTCCAAATCCAGGCCAAGGATTACTCCGAATTGGGCGCCACCGATGCGTTTATTGACGCGCTGGCCTCCAATCCCTACTTCAAAAAACGCCTGCCCGGCCCGGAAAGCCTGGTGCTGAAGCAGCGCTCCAGCCGGCAGCCGGACACAGCCAATCCGGGCTGGAGCTTTGCGCTGATTACCATTGAATGTCTGCTGGTGGAATAACGGCCCCATGAGCGAGCGCGAAAAAAAATTGCTGCTGATGATTGTCCTGATTACCGCCGCCCTGGCGGGGGGGTACTATTGGCTGGTCATCCGCACTGAGATGCGTTTGTTGGCGGAGGCCCGGGAGCAGCGGCAGCGATGGAAGACCGAGGCGCAGGAAATCAGCGCCCTGGCCGGCCAATGGGAAGCTCTACAACAACAGTTGCTGGTGACGAGCAACGCCTTGCGGGAGCTGGAACGCGAGCTGCCCACCGGCAACGTTTACCGCTGGCAA
The DNA here is from genome assembly GCF_024832785.1 of Fontisphaera persica. Classification (GTDB taxonomy): domain Bacteria; phylum Verrucomicrobiota; class Verrucomicrobiia; order Limisphaerales; family Fontisphaeraceae; genus Fontisphaera; species Fontisphaera persica. Next base: position 4,115,821 of record NZ_CP116615.1, on the reverse strand, counting down.
CTGCAGCGCTTCCTCAATCCCAAGGCGCCGGGCATTTTGATTTCAGATGTGGATCCGCCAAAGACGGCAGAGCCGTTGATTCCCGGCACCAACACGCCTTATGCCACCGTCAGTTTTGGGTTGAACGGCCGGGCGCGCTTCCACGACTTTGGGCGGTTTCTGGCCGATTTGGAAAACCGCTATCTGCACCTGCGCGTGGACACCCTCGAGCTGCAACCGGCCATGCCCGATGCCATCCAAACCGAAGAAGCTCGCCGCCTCCTTTTCCGCCTGGAACTGCTGAGCTTGTCCATTGCTCCTTCCGGACTGGGGCGCGGGGAATGACCCCGCCAGCGCGGGAAGGATGCCTTGCCGCGTTTTGCCTCCACGCCACCAGGATAACGTAGCGGAGGGGAATACCCTGCCCTGTCTGCCTCACGGGGGTGGCCCACCCTGAACCGCCTGAGCTTTAAGTGGCGTTCCAGGCTTGCGTGGGGAGCGCCAGCGGGGTTTCATGGGGTTATGCAAGCCACATTGTTGCGCAAAATCTGTTTCTCGCTGGCGGCGGGCGGCATATTGGGGCTGGCCGGGATGGTGGAAGCGGCCAGCTATCATGTCTATGTCGGCGCCTACACCGGCCCCAGAAGCAAAGGCATTCACTACTTCAAATTTAATGCGGCCACGGGCCAGTTGAGCGAGGGCGCGCTGGCGGCCGAGGTGACCAATCCCACGTGGCTGGTGGTGCATCCCACGCGCCAGTTTCTCTATGCGCTGAGCGAAGTGGGCGGAGCCCAGGGCGGTGGCATCACGGCGTACGCGGTGGAGGCGGCAAGCGGCAAATTGACGCGCCTGAACACGCAATTCAGCGGCGGGAGCGGGCCGTGCCATCTGGCGGTGGATCGCTCGGGGCAATGCTTGCTGGTGGCCAATTACGGCGGCGGCAGCGTGGCCGCGCTGCCCATTCAAAAAGATGGCTCCCTGGGCGCGGCGGCGAGCTTTATTCAACATCAAGGCTCCAGTGTGAATCCTCAGCGGCAAAAGGGGCCCCATGCGCACTCGGTGGATGTGGACCCGGGCAACCGGTTTGTGCTGGTATGTGACCTGGGCTTGGACAAGGTGCTCACTTACCGCCTGGAGCCGGCCAGGGCATCCTTGACGCCGGCGGAGCCGCCGCATGTGGCCACAGCGCCCGGGGCGGGGCCACGGCATCTGGCGTTTCATCCGAATGGGCGCTGGGTCTATGTCATCAACGAGCTGAACAACACCGTCGCGCAGTATGAGTACAACCCGGAAAATGGCGCGCTTACGGCGCTGAGCGCCCTCCCGACGCTGCCGGCCGATTTCACCGGCCAGAACACGACGGCGGAAATTGCGGTGCATCCCAATGGCAAATTTGTTTACGGCAGCAACCGCGGGCACGATAGCATCGTGGTGTACGCCGTGGACGCCGCCACGGGGCGGCTGACGCTGGTGCAGCATCATCCCAGCGGCGGCAAAACGCCCCGGCATTTTGCACTGGACCCCACCGGACGGTGGATGCTCAGCGGGAATCAGACTTCGGGCAACCTGGTGGTCCTGGCGGTGAATCCCGACACCGGCCGGTTGAGTGACACCGGGCAGAATGTCGAGGTGCCCGCTGTGTGCGTGCAATTTATACCGGCGCCGTAGGTGGCCCGCTCCGGGCTAGGCGGTGGCGGCTTTTTCGGCAGCTTGCTGAATGGCAGCCAGGGCGGCCTGGATATGGGCCAGGGCGGCTTCCACGGCCGCCTCCACCTTGACCGGTTGCACGGCGCCACCACGCGCTTTCAATTCAACTTCGCCTTTGGCCAGGGAGCGTTCGCCGATGCCGATGCGCAAGGGGATGCCAATCAAATCGGCATCCTTGAACTTGACCCCGGGGCGTTCATCGCGGTCATCCAACAGCACTTCCACCCCGCGGGCGGCAAGGTCGGCGTAGATTTTTTCGGCCACCTGCATGGCGGGGCTGCCCGGAGCCACGGCCAGCGGGGTGATGAGCACCTGATAGGGCGCGACGGACATGGGCCAGCGGATGCCATCGGCATCGTGGCATTGCTCGATGACCGCCTGAAGGGTGCGGGTGACGCCAATGCCATAGCAACCCATGATGCACGGATGCCGCTGGCCGGCGTCGTCGAGATAACAGGCGCCAAGGCGCTCGCTGTACTTGGTGCCGAGCTTGAAGACGTGGCCCACTTCAATGGCGCGGCGAATTTTCAGCGGCTGGCCGGAGACGGTGCACAGTTCGCCGGCCTTGACGGTGCGCAAGTCGGCCCAGTGTTGGACGGAGATGTCGCGCTCGAGGTCCACGTGGCGCAGGTGATAACCATCTTCATTGGCGCCGGTGGTCATGCCGCGGGCGCCGCGGAGCGCGAGGTCGGCGTAGATGGGGAACCTGGTCACGCCCACCCCGCCGAGGCTGCCGGGGTGCGCCCCCAGGGCGGCGAAGACCTCCTCCGGCGTGGCGGGCCGGAATTCATTGGTGCCGACGATGCCGGTGAACTTGGCTTCATTGAGCTGGTCATCCCCGCGCAGCAGCACCAGGACAATCTGGCTGGACACCAGATAAACCAAGGTTTTGATTTGCCGCTCAGCAGCCACGTGGTAGGGCGGCTGGGTCAGGGCTTCGATGGTGGTGACCCCGGGGGTCGCGAATTTCTCCGGCGCAGCGCCCGTGGAGGCGCTGGGGGTGGGGGTCAACGGCCCGCGGCTGGTGGCTTTTTCGATGTTGGCGGCGTAGGCGCCGGTTTCGCAATAGACCACTTCGTTTTCGCCGGTTTCGGCCGGCACCATGAATTCATGGGAGAACTTGCCGCCGATGACGCCGGTATCGGCCTCCACGGGATAGGACTGCAGGCCGCACCGGGCGAAGATGCGGGCGTAGGCCTGATACATCTTCTGGTAGCTGAGCTGCGCCGCCTCGTCGCTGACATCGAAGCTGTAAGCGTCTTTCATGATGAATTCGCGCGCGCGCATCAGGCCGAAGCGCGGGCGGATTTCATCGCGGAACTTGACCTGAATCTGGTAGAAGTTTTTGGGCAACTGGCGGTGGGATTGAATTTCCGCGGCGGCCAGGGTGGTGATGACCTCCTCGTGCGTGGGGCCGAGGAGCCACTCCTTTTCAGCGCGGTCCTTGACCTTGTACAACACTTCGCGGGCGGTTTCGTAGCGGCCGCTCTGTTTCCAGATGTCCGGCGGTTGCAGGGCGGGCATGAGCACTTCCAGGGCGCCGGCGCGGTCCATTTCTTCGCGCACAATCTGCTCGACCTTGCGCAGGGCGCGCAGGCCCAGGGGCAGGAAGGTGTAGAGGCCGCCCGCCAGTTTACGGGCCAAGCCGGCGCGCAACAGCAGTTTGTGTGAGGGAATCTCGGCTTCCGCCGGGCTTTCTTTCAGAGTGGGGATGAAGGTTTGAGTCCAACGCATAAAAAATTAGTTTCGGAAACCCTCCGGCGCGCCGGAGCGGCCGCCGCGCCCGCCAGCAGCGGCCGGGGGGGAAGTGTGGGCCGCGTCGCCGCCGCTCATTTGACGGAGTTGACCAGCGGCGCCAGCCCCTGGATGCGCACTTCGAGGCGATCGCCCGAGGCAATGGGGCCAACCCCGGCCGGGGTGCCGGTCAGGATGACATCGCCGGGCAGCAGCGTCATGTTGGTGGAGATGAAGCTGACCAGGTGGAAGCAGTTGAAAATAAGCTGGCTGGTGTTGGAGTTTTGGCGCAACTGGCCGTTCTGGAAGAGCTGAATGTTCAAGTCATGCGGGTCAATTTTGGTCTCAATGAACGGCCCCAGCGGCGTGAAGGTGTCAAAGGATTTGCAGCGGCACCACTGGCTTTCAGAGTTTTGGATGGTGCGATCGCTGATGTCCTGCGCGGCGGTGTACCCAAAGATGTAGCGCGCGGCGGCGGCGGGCGTGACATTGCGCACGCGGCGGCCGATGATGATGGCCAGCTCGGCCTCGTAATCCGTGCGATGATGCGGAAAGGGGATTTCAATTTTGCCGCCGTCGGGCAGCAGCGAGGTGGGCGCCTTGAACCAGAAGAGCGGCTCCTTGGGCAGTGGCTTGCCGGATTCCCGGGCATGGTCGGCATAGTTCAATCCCACCGCGATGACCTTGGAGGGCACCACGGGCACGAGCGTTCGCACGCCCTTTTGCGGCAGAGGCTTTTTATCAAAGGACGGCGAGCCAAAAACATCTCCGCGGAGGCGGAACAACTCGCCATCCACCACTTTGGCGAAGAAAATCTCATCGCCCTTCTGGAATCGGCCTATGGCAGCCATAGTAACTTTTGCAAGTTAACAAATCATAAGCCCCGACGGCAAGCGCGAAAGCAAGTGCGGCGCGCCCGCGCAGGCACGCCCCCGGACGAAGGTACCCCCCGCAAGGCGAAGTGTCACCGCCGGGGGCCGCTCCGCGGGTCAAAACTCCCCTCAGGCCGGCGCCGCGGACTTACATGGGCGGGAAGGATTGCAGGCTGTTGGCGGCAGGTTCGCCGGTGGAGCGGCCGGTTTTCTTTTTGCGCTCGTCGCGCTGCATTTCATCCAGCAACTGGCGGGTGCGCTCCTTTTCGTCGCGCTCGAACTGTTTTTCCACGGCGTTGACCGGTGAGATTTTGGCGCGCTCGGTGGCGGCCAGCTTGGCGGCGGCCTCCGGGTTTTCGAGCACGGTGGGGCGGATGAAAACAATCAGCTCCTTGCGGTTGCGCTTGGTGGAGGAGGAGCGGAAAAGCGCGCCCAGGCCGGGGATGTCCTTGAGGAAGGGGACGCCGGATTTGCTGCGGGAGTGGTCGGCGCTGATGAAGCCGCCCAGGATGATGGTGTCGCCGTCGCGCACGGCCACCTTGGCATTGGCGGTGCGGTCAATGGTGGTGGGGACTTCGCCCACGTTTTCGATGCGGACCGGCTCGCCCACATTTTGGATGCGCTGGCGGATTTCCATGACCACCAGGCCGTCCGGGTTGATGAGCGGAAGCACCGACAGCTCGATGCCGATTTGCAATTGCTGGATGGTGCTGTAGGCGCCGTAGTAACCGCCGTAGGCGCTGCCGGTGGGGTAGGGCCGGGTTTCACCGACAAAGAGGCTGGCCTCCACGGCGTGGGAAGTTTGGATGCGCGGGCGGGAAAGGACGCTGATGCGGCCGTCGCTGGCGGCGGCCTTGGCGGCGATGTCCAAGTCCCCGATGCGGGCAAAATACGTGAAGCCGCCAGCGAGATTGGTGCCCACGCCGCCGATGGAGTTGGGGTCCAGGAAGGGATTGCCCTGGGCGTTGTTGATGGCGCCGGCGCCGGTGAACTTGCCTTTGGAAACCGCGCGTTGCAGATAGCTGATGCCGTATTCCTCGTTGTCATTGAGGCCGACTTCGACAATGAGCGCCTCGATGAGCACTTGGGCCAGCACCACGTCCAGCTTGCTGATGATGTTGGTAATCATGTCGCGGTCGCGCTTGTCAGCAAACACCAGCAGCGCGTTGATGCGCTCGTCGGCAATGATTTTGGCCTGGCCGAGGATTTGAAAATCACCGGTGCCCGCGGCGCGGGCCACGATGCTGCGGAGGCGGTCCTGGAAGGCGCTTTGGGCGGAGCCGGGGCTGGTGGTGGGAGTGATGCCGGTGGTGCCGCCGGGGTTCATGGGGTTGTAGCCAGGCTGACCGGGCGTGGTGCCAAAGGGCGAGGTGCGCCCGGTGGTGGTGGTGGGCCGGCTTAGTCCGCGGGTGCTGCCGGCGCCGGTGCCGGTGCTGGCCACGGTGCCGGAGGTGAGCTGGCCCAGAACCTGGGCGATGTCGCCCGCCAAGGCGTATTTGATGGGGATGACCACCGGCTCGACTTCCAAGGGGACGGTGACATCAATTTTGTCCAGCAGCTCCATCATGCGCTTGACGTTGTCGGCGTAATCGCGCAGGACCAGAATGCCGCTGCTGTCTATGGGGACGATGCCGCCCTGCATTTTGGCAAACGGTTGAATGGCCTGCACCACCTCGCTGGGTTTGGCATTGGTCATTTGCCGCACCACGGTGACAAACGGCCCCAAATCTTCCATCTCGTGCACTTCATCCAGGCTGCTGGGGCGTTTGGCCTCCTGAAAAGCCACGGTTTGCGGCACCACTTTCACAAACTTATCCCCCACGGGAATGAGAGTGATTTGATTCATGCTCAACACCGCCTCAATGGCGCGGACGGCTTCAGAGACGGTGAGGGGCGTGGTGTTGCGCAGGGTGATTTTGGTATCGGGGAGGGAAGAGGGGCGCAGGATGGTGCGTTGGACCAGCAGGGCGTAAACATCCAGCACCGCGCTTAATTCCGCGGCCTGGAGGCGGATGGTGTTGACGGGCAGAATTTCCTCGCCGGGGGCGGCATTGGTGCCGGTGGCGCTGGGGGCGTTGGTCAAAGTGGCGGCCAGGCGCTCGGCTTCATTGGTCAAGCCGGCAGTGCGCAGGGCTTTGATGCGCATTTCCATGGGCAGGTTGGTGAAGGCCGCCGTGTTCAAGGAGGACGGCAGGCGAGGCGGGGCCGTCACAGTTGCGGCGTTGGTGCCGCCTGGCGTGGAGGTGGTCACCGCCGGGTTGGTGGCCGTGGTGGGCGGCTTGGGCACAGGCGGTTGCGGCAGGGCTGGTGGCACGGGCAACGCGGGTGGCACGGGCACGGGCGCAGGGTCGGCGGCGTGGAGCAGCGGCAGGGCGGCACTCAGCAGCAACGCCAGAGGCCACAGCCGGCGCGCCAGCCAGCCGGCGCAGGGGAAACAGGTTTTCATAAGCTTGTGCGCATGGGCGGTTAACTTTTAGGCAGGGAAGTGGGCGTGCGGAAGCCCGGCTTGGGCCGCGGGCCGGCTTTCTTGGGGTAGTTGCCGGCGATGGTCAGGTCCACGGCCAGCTTGGTGCCGCTGGCGTCCGGTTTCAACGTCATGTCCCGCACCCGCAGCAGGGCGGGGTGATTGCCCAGATTCCGCAGGAAATTGACCAGGTCCCCTTCGGCCGCCACCCCGTTGAGGGTCACCCGCTGTTCTTCAAAGAAGGGGTTGTTGGGAATCGGCCCGCCGCCACCGGGGGCGATTTTGCTGAGGCTGATGTTGGCCACGGCGGCTTCGCGGCTGATGATTTCCATGAGGGAGGCGCTCTGGTCCTCGGGCGGAATGAACTGGCCCTCGCTCTGGAGCTGCTCCAGCTTGGCTTTGTATTCGGGGAGTTTGGCGGCTTCAGCGGCGCGGCGCTCGTAGGTCTCGGTGGCGGTGATGAGTTTCTGGCGCAGCTCGCGCCAGTCGTCCAGGCGCGGAAACACCAGCCAGAGGTTGATGACCCCAAACAACACCACCATCGCCAGCATCACCAGCCGGCGCTCCTGCGGACGCAGATTCAGTTGGTCAAAGAGGCGGTTCATTCCAGGCGGTTGAGTTCGCAGGTGAAATTCCAGCGCCCCTGCCGGGTGTCGAGGAAGGGCGCGGCCACTTTGACAAAGAGCGGGCGGCCATTGAATTCGACCTGTTTCAAGGCGTTGTTGAAATCAAACACGGCCTGGTTGTTGCCCTCGGTGACCGTGCCAAACAGGGTGAGCGTGCGCTCGCGCGAGAAGTTCAGCGACTGCAGGGTCAGCTCCTGCGGCAGCGTGCGCGCCACCGCGTCCCAGACCTCCAGGGCGGCGTATTTCAGGTTTTGCTGTTCCTGAAGGATTTGGACCTGGAACTTGATTTGCTGGGCGTTGGTGTAAGTGCCGCTGATGGCGGCCACCTGGGCCTCAGCGCGCGTGAGGCGATACTCCAGAAACTCAAGGTAACCAAAGTAAGCCAGCACCGCCACCAGATAGACGGCAAACACGGTGGTCAGGCTGCTCATCCACAGGCCGTCCACAAACCGGGCGCGGTATTGCTGCGCGGTTTCGGCGGGCAACAGGCCGGGCAGTTTGGCGGCCAGAGCGGCCGCAGCGCGCTTGACGGTTTGCCCCGCCAGCCGGCTCACCGGCGGGGGGGTGATGAGGGTGACCGGGCCGCCGGCAATTTCGCGCACCAGCGGCTCCCAGAGGGCCGCCGAGACACTGTCGGCCACCAAATGCCACGCCGCCGGTCCCGCCAGCCAGCCCTCCACCTCGCCCGCCCAGGCCATGAGCCGGAGCTGGTCCTGCAAAACCCGGCCGCGGTTTTCGCCTTCCGGCAAGTGAATCATCCCCACGTGCCGCAGCAGACCGCCGCTCCACCAGGCCGCCAGCCAGCAGGCTTCCGCCCCTTCCTGCGGGGGGTAGAGCCAAAGCCCCTCGGCTTGGGCCGGCACGCTCATAAGCAAATCCAGCGCGGGAACTTCCAGACGGTCGGCCAGGTACCCTTGCGCCTCAAGCTGGCCGAGCACCTGCTCGACTTGCTGGCGCGCGGCGATGAGAACCAGAACCGTTTGCTGGCCATTGACCACCTGCGGGAGGGCTTCCACGCTCCAGACGATGTGCGTGGGCGGCAGGGGGGAAAGTTTTTCGAGTTGGAATTCAATGGCGGCCACCAGCTCCTCGCGCGGCATCACCGGCAGGGTGACGGCGCGGATGAACGCCGTCCCCGGCGGCAGCCAGGCGAGGTTGAGGCGACGGTTGAGAAACGCGCTCCAGCCCTTGGCCACCCAATGTTTGGGCGGCGGTTCGCTGCCCGTCAGAGGCAGCTCCCGGGCGGCCTTGAGTTCGGCCGTGCTGCTGCCAGCCCCGGCAAAATGCCACAGCAGCCGGCGACCGGCGGGCTGATAAACGTTGCTGGGCGGGATGGCCATGGCTCAAGTGCGGGCAAGCAGTTCAGCGCGGGATTCTTCCATCAAGCTGCGGTGTTCTTCCGTTTGGGTGACACGCAGCACTTCCTCAATGGTCGTGATGCCAGCCATGACCTTGTTCCAGCCGTCCTGGCGCAGGGTGTGCATGCCCTCGGCAATGGCCTGGGCGGCAATGGCGGTGGCCGGGGCGCGATTCATAATCAGCGGCCGGATGGGCTCCGAAACCAGCAACAGTTCGTAAATGCCGGTGCGCCCCTGGTAGCCCAGTTGGCGGCATTCCTCGCAACCGGCGCCGCGGAAAAAGACGGCCGTCTCAATGTGCTCCTCTGGAAAGCCGATTTTGCGGAGGTAATCACGCTCGACTTTTTGCTCCACTTTGCAATGGGGGCAGATGGTCCGCACCAGGCGCTGGGCCAGGACGGCCTCGACGGAGGAGGCCACCAGGAACGGCTCGATGCCCATGTCAATGAGGCGCGTGAAGGCGCTGGGGGCGTCATTGGTGTGCAGCGTGCTGAACACCAGGTGGCCGGTCAGCGCGGCGCGAATGGCGATTTCCGCGGTTTCCAGGTCGCGGATTTCGCCCACCATGATGACGTTGGGGTCCTGGCGGAGGATGTGGCGAAGCCCCACGGCAAAGGTCAGGCCGATGTCCGAACGCACGGCAATCTGGTTGATGCCCTTCAGCTCGTACTCCACCGGCTCCTCGATGGTGATGATGCGCTTGGTCACCGAGTTGATGCTGCTGAGGAAGGCGTAAAGCGAGGTGGACTTGCCCGAGCCGGTGGGCCCGGTGACGAGCATGATGCCGTGCGGTTTGACGATAATTTCGCGGATGCGCGCCTCCTGCTCCGGGGAGAAACCGAGCTTGTCCAGGCCCAGAAACACCTTGCCGCGGGTGAGCAGGCGCAGCGAAACGCTCTCCCCATAGACGGTGGGCACGGTGGAAACGCGGATGTCCAGCTCCTCGCCCTTGATGCGGACGTTGATGCGGCCGTCCTGCGGCAGGCGTTTCTCGGCGATGTTCATGCCGGACATCACCTTGATACGGGAGATGATGGACGCCTGGAATTTCTTCAACTGCGGCGGCATGGGCGTCTGGTGCAGGATGCCGTCAATGCGGTAACGGATGCGCAGCTCGTCCTCGGCCGGCTCGAAATGAATGTCCGTCGCGCGGTCCTTGTAAGCCTCCCAGATGACCTGGTTGACAAATTTGATGACGCTGGCCTCCTGGTCGTCGCCGGTGATTTCCTTGTCCGACAACGGGCCAAAATCCGGAATTTCCTCCTCCTGGTCGCTGACCTCGTCCAGGGTGGCGGCGCCCACACCGTAGTATTTTTTGAGGGCCTTTTCCACCTCCGCGCGCGGGGCCAGGGCCAGGGTGATGGGCAGGCCGGCGTCGTACTGAACGGCGCTGAGCATGGCGGCGTCGAAGGGGTTGCAGACACAAACCTGCAGCACGCCATTCTCGAAGGCGGTGGGCAGCGCAAAGTATTGAAAGGCCACCTTGGTGGAGATTTTGTTGCGGGCCTCGGTGGGCACATCCACCTTGGGCAAATCGAGGAAGGGAAGGCCGAGCACGCGCGCCAGTTGCTGCAAAAAAGCCTCCTCGGAAATCCCGCGCTCCCGGCACAAAAAGTCCAGCAAAGGCTCGGCGTTGCCGTCCTCTCCGGCTTTGCGCCAGATGGACCGCCAGGTCTCGACCTGGGACGGCGTGACTTGCAGCGCCGCCGCCAGCACTTCAGTGACGGGTGGAAACGTCATTCCATGTGACTGCCACAGAGTTAAATACACGCCCGCGCCGGAAAAGTTGCGGTGGCAGGGGGCATGATTTGGGTTTTCGGATTATTTGTTGAACCGGAAATTGACCAGGTCGTAGTCCTGCATCACGTAGGTTTTGGTTTCGAGCCGCAATTTGCCCGCGCGCTTGGCCTCGGTTTCACCGCCAGCCGCCAGGAAATCGGCGTAGCTGATGATTTCGGCGCGGATAAAGCCTTTTTGAATGTCACTGTGAATGACGCCGGCCGCCTCCCAGGCGGTGGTCCCCTGGCGAATCAGCCAGGCGCGGTTTTCCTTGCCGCCCACCGTCAGGAAACTGATATACCCGCCCTCGCGCACAGCGCGGACCACCAGGGCATCCGGGTCGCTGCGTTCGGCCTCGGAGGCCACCACAATGGGTTTGGTGGTCAGAAATTGGTGGGCGTGCACGGCCTGCCATTCCTCCGGCGCCAGCCCGGCCTGGCTGAGCAGGGTTTCGGCCTCCAGCAAGCCTTTAAGTTTTTCCAGCACTTTGGCCTCGGCCTCGGCCGGCCCGCGGGAAAGGCGGGTTTCCACCAGCTCCAGGTCGCGCAGGATGAGTTCTGCCCGCCCTTCCGTGGTGGTCAGCACCGCTTCCGCGGTGGGTAACCCTTCCTCGCCCACCGCCTCCACCTGGGCATAGGTTTTCTTCTTGGCCTCGACCAGCCGGTCGGCCTCATCCAAACGCGGGTCTTTAATGTTGATTTTGCCCGGTTTAATTTCCGAGAGTCCCAGCAAACACAGTTTCATGACACAAGACGGCGCGGGCCGCTCAGGGGGGCGCGCGCCGTGCGCCGCATTACATGCCCTGCGAGGGCGGGGGGCGCAATCTTAAAAAATAAAAAAAAGCGCTTGCGCGGGGCGGCGTCCGGGATTATATATTTAACGTACGTTATAAACAAACGTTAGGTATGCCGGAACGCAAAAACCTCCGTCGGGACCCGCAAAACCGCATCCTCGATGCGGCCGAGGCCGCTTTTGCCGAGCTGGGTTATGAGGGCGCCTCCCTGCGGGACATCGTGGCCCGCGCGAAGGTCAACCTGCCCACTGTTTATTATTATTTCCGCAGCAAGGAAGGACTGCTGGAGGCGGTCTTCCGCCGCCGTTTCGGCCCGCTGCGGGAGGAGCACTACGCGCTGTTGCAGGAGAAGGAGGCGCGCGCCGGCGACCGCCCGCTGGCTGTGGAGGAGGTATTGGAGGCCATGCTGCTGCCGCCCTTGCGCATGGCGGCGCGCGGCGGGCAATCGCCGGTGGTCATGCGGCTGATTGGGCGGATTGTTTCCGATCCCAGCTCCCGCACCCAGGCCATGCTGCGGCAGTTGCACCACGATGTGAAGGAGGAATTCCTGCGCCGGCTGGCGCGGGCCTGCCCCCACCTGAGCCGGGAGGAATTGGGCTGGCGGGTCATTGGGCTGTGGGGCGCGCTGGGATACCTGCTGGCGCATCCCCAGCGGGTGCTGGAGGAAAGCGGGGGGCAGTTTGATTTGCGGCGGACGGACCAGGCTCTGCCGCGGCTGGTGGCTTTTTTTGCGGCGGCCCTGCAATCGCCCCCGGTGAGAGACACCGGCGGCCAACCCCCCGCCGGCGGGGCGCGTTAGCAGTGCCGGGGTGGAGTCAGATTTTTTAACCACGACAAGAAAGGAAATGGGATTTATGCAAACGAAAACTACCGATTGGTATATGAACCGTTCAACGCGAATGGCCGGGCCGGTGGGGCTGGGCGTGGTGGCGCTGGCGGCGGCGCTGGGGCTGGTCACCGCCTGCCGGCCCAAACCGGCGGGTGGGGCGGCGCAGGGCATGGCGCCGGTGGTGAGCGTGGCCCGGCCGGTGATTACGGCGGTGACGAACTATGACGAGTACCCGGCGCGCCTGGAGGCGGTGGAGGCGGTGGAAGTGCGCGCCCGTGTCTCCGGCTACATTGAATCCATCCATTTCCAGGACGGAGCGGAGGTGAAGGCGGGGGACCTGCTGATGGTCATTGACCCGCGGCCTTTTGCGGCGGAGCTGGCGCGGGCGCAGGCAGAGCGCTTGCGCGCCCAGGCCGGGGTGGAACAGGCCAGAGCGCAACACGTGCAGGTGTTTACCCGCCTGGAGCTGGCGCGCAATGATTTGCAGCGGGCTGAGAAGCTGCGCCAGGCCCGCGCCATTTCCGAGGAAGAATTTGATTTGCGCAACAAGGCCGTGCGCGAGGCGGAAGCCGCCCTCCAGGCCGCGCAGGCCACCGTGGCCGCAGCAGAAGCGGCTGTGGGCGCGGCGGAGGCGGCCATTAAAACCGCGCAACTGAATCTGGATTACACACGGGTCACGGCACCCATTGCGGGGCGCGTGGGGCGGCGGCTGGTCACGGCAGGCAACCTGGTCCAGGGCGGCGGCCAGGCGCCGGGGACGGTGCTGGTCACGCTGGTGACGCAATCGCCCATTTACGCCTATTTTGACGTGAGCGAGCGCGCTTACTTCCAATACCGCAAGGCCGGCCTGGCCTTGGGCAATGCAGCCGGCCAGCCGTCGCTGCCGTGCGAGGGACGGCTGGAGGGCGAGCCGGACTTCCTGCACCGTGGGCGGGTGGATTTTCTGGACAACCAGTTGACACCGGCCACGGGGACGCTGCGTTTGCGCGGGGTGTTTGAGAATGCCGACCGTTCGCTGGTGCCGGGAGCCTTCCTGCGAGTGCGCCTGCCGGTGGAGCGCGTGGAGAAGGCGTTGCTCATCCCGGAAGCGGCCATTCTCGCCGAGCAGACCCGCAAGTTTGTCTATGTGCTGGGGCCGGACCAAACCGTGCAGCCGCGGCCGGTCACGCTCGGGCGGCCGCAGGGGATGCAACGCGTAATCTTGAACGGCTTAAGCCCGGAGGATTCGGTGGTGGTGAGCGGCCTGCTCATGTTGCGGCCCGGCATGAAAGTGCAGGTGGGCGCGCCGGGACAGGGGCCGGCGGGGCCGGGGGCGGCCACCAATGCCCCTGCCGCCAGGGGGGCGGGGGGCAAGGGTTAAGGGCATCACGGTGCCGTCAGCCTGGAGGTTGCCATGAAATTTTCGCATTTCTTCATTCGCCGGCCGATTTTCGCGTCGGTGCTGTCCATTTTCATCACGCTGGTGGGACTGCTGGCCTTGTGGCGGCTGCCCATCGCGTCATTTCCGGAAATCACGCCGCCCACCATTTTTGTGCGCGCGCAATACCCCGGCGCCAATGCCCAGACGGTGGCGGATACGGTGGCCACGCCGCTGGAGCAGGAAATCAACGGCGTGGAAAACATGCTCTATCTTTCCTCCTCCTGCTCGGCGGATGGCTCGATGTCCATCCAGGTCACCTTCAAGGTGGGGACGGACATAGACAAGGCGCAGGTGCAGGTGCAGAACCGCGTGCAAAGCGCCTTGCCGCGCCTGCCGGAGGAGGTGCGCCGCCTGGGGGTGGACGTGCGGAAACGCTCGCCCAACATGACGATGGTGGTGACCCTGATTTCGCCCGACGGCACCTTTGATGACATTTTCCTCAGCAACTACGCCTACTTGCAGGTCAAGGATGTGCTGGCGCGCCTGCCGGGCGTGGGGGACGTGTTCATCTTTGGCACGCGCGAGTACAGCATGCGCATCTGGCTCGACCCAGCCCGACTGGCCGCGCGCAATTTGACCGCCGGCGATGTCATTGCGGCCATTCGGGAGCAGAACGTCGAGGTGGCCGGCGGCGTGTTTGGCCAGTCGCCGGCGCCCAAGGGCACACCCATGCAACTGGTGGCGCTGGTGCGGGGGCGGCTGGCCTCGGAGCAGGAGTTCGAGCAGATCATTCTGCGGACCGATGCCGAGGGCCGCGTGCTGCGCTTAAAAGACGTGGCGCGGGTGGAACTGGGCGCGCGGGATTACAGCCTGGACAGCTATCTGGACGGCACGCCGATGGTGGCCATGGCGGTGTTTCAACTGCCTGGTTCCAACACCATTGAAACCGCGGACGCCGTGCGCAAAGCCATGGCCGAGCTGAGCAAGCGGTTTCCCAAGGGGCTGGAGTACCGGATTCCACGTGATGACTCGGAATACATCCGCGCCTCGATTCACGAGGTGTTTCAGACGCTGCTGGAGGCGATGGTGCTGGTGACCCTGGTGGTGGTGCTGTTCCTGCAAACGTGGCGCGCCTCGCTCATTCCGCTGATTGCCGTGCCGGTGTCCCTAATCGGGACGTTTGCGGTGATGTCGGCCCTGGGCTTCAGCATCAACAACCTGACGCTGTTTGGCCTGGTGCTGGCGATTGGCATCGTGGTGGACGACGCCATTGTGGTGGTGGAAAACGTCGAGCGCCACATCGCTGAAGGCAAGGACCCCGTCACCGCCACGCGCCTGGCGATGGATGAAATCAGCGGCGCGGTGGTGGCGATTGCGCTGGTGTTGAGCGCGGTCTTTGTGCCCACGGCCTTTTTGCCGGGCATCCAGGGCAAGTTTTACCAGCAATTTGCGCTGACCATCGCGGTCTCGACGCTGATTTCCGCGTTCAACGCGCTGACCCTCAGCCCGGCCTTGTGCGCTCTGCTGCTGCAACCACACGGCGCCCGCACGGACCGTTTCAGCCGGCTTTTGGACGCCACCTTGGGGTGGTTCTTCAAGGGCTTCAATCGCCTGTTTGAAAACCTGCGGCAGCGCTATCTCGGCGGTTTGAGCCTGGTCATCCGCCACGGCGTAATTGCCTTGATGCTGTACGGCGGCCTGCTGGCGCTGACTTATGTGGGCTTCATCAGCACGCCGCGCGGCTTCATTCCGCAGCAGGACAAGGGCACCCTGATATGCTATCTGCAACTGCCGGACGGCGCGTCCAAGGAGCGCACGGCCGTGGTCAGTGAAAAATTGCATCAAATCGTGCGCCAGACTCCGGGCGTGGAAGCGGTCATCAAACTGGACGGCTTTTCCTTCCTGAACTTCGGCAGCCAGCCCAATGCGTCCACGCTGATTGTGCGGCTGCAATCCTATGAACAACGCCGCAAAACCGGATGGACGGCGGAGAAAATCCTGGCGCAGCTCCGGCCCAAGCTGGCGGGCATCAACGAAGGTTTTGCGGCGGCCTTCAACCTGCCGCCGGTGGACGGTTTAGGCTCGGTGGGCGGGTTCAAGCTCCAGATTCAAGACCGCGCCAACCTGGGTCCGCAAGCCTTGCAGGCTGCGGCGTTTCAACTCATGGCGGCGGCCAATCAGGACCCGCGCCTGGCCAATGTGCTGACCACCTACCGCGCCCAGGTGCCGCAGGTGTTGCTGGAGGTGGACCGCGAAAAAGCCAAAATGATGCAGGTGCCGCTGCAGGAAATCTGGCAGGCGCTCTCGGTGTATCTGGGCGGTTTGTACGTCAATGACTTCACCCTTTTTGGCCGCCCCTTTCAGGTGCGCGCGCAGGCGGACGCGCCCTTCCGCGCACGGCCCTCCGACGCCACCGAATTGCGCGTGCGCAACGCCGCCGGCCAGATGGTGCCGCTGGGCACCGTCATCACGGTGAAGGACACCACCGGCCCCATCCTCATCAATCACTACAACCTGTTTCCCAGCGCCGATTTGAGCGGCGCCACCCGCCCGGGGGTCAGCTCCGGTGATGCCATCAACGTCCTCAACCGGCTGGCGGCCCAACTGCTGCCGCCGGGCATGGCCATTGAATGGACGGAATTGAGCCTGCTGGAATTGCTGGCGGGACGCTCGGCCATTCTCATTTTCCCGTTGTGCGTGCTGATGGTGTTTCTGGTGCTGGCGGCACAATACGAGAGCTGGTCCCTCCCGCTGGCGATTATTCTCATCACGCCCATGGCGCTGCTGTTCGCCATTCTGGCCGTCTGGGCGCGGGGACTGGAGAACAACCTGTTCACTCAGATTGGCATGGTGACGCTGATTGGGCTGGCCTGCAAAAATGCCATTCTGATTGTCGAGTTTGCCCGCCAGTTGCAGGACAAGGGGCTGACCCGTTTCGAGGCGGCGCGCGAGGCTTGCCGGCTGCGCTTGCGGCCCATTCTGATGACCTCGCTGGCGTTTGCCTTTGGCGTGCTGCCGCTCATGCTGGCCGACGGCGCCGGCGCCGAGCTGCGACAGGCCATTGGCACCGCCACCTTCTGGGGCACGCTGGGGGTGACGTTCTTCGGGCTTTTCCTGACGCCTGTGTTTTATGTGGTCATCCGGCGCTGGACGGGCGAAAAGAGCAAGGCCAGCGACTTCAAAAACGCGCCAGCGGCACCGGTGGCGGGCCATGGCATGGCGGTGCTGCTGGCAGGACTGGGTCTGGCACTGGGTCTGAGCGGCTGCACAGTGGGGCCAAATTACCAGACGCCGAAAACGGCCACTCCGGCCGCCTATGCTCATGCTGAGGCGGCGTTTCCCGCCGAACCGATTCAAACCGAATGGTGGCGGCAATTTCAGGACCCCACCCTGACGCGCCTGGTGCAGACGGCCCTGGCCACCAATCTGGATTTGCGCGCCGCCACCGCCCGCGTGCGCGAGGCGCGCGCCCTGCGGCAGCACACCACCTTTGACCTTTACCCCACCGTCCGCGCCGACGGCGGCTACGTGCGCGGTACACGCAGCAAGGATGCCGCGGGCGGCCTGCCGCGCAACCTGCGCGAGTATGAGCTGTACGACGCCGGCTTTGACGCCACCTGGGAGATGGACCTCTTCGGGCGCGTCCGCCGCAGCGTGGAAGCGGCCACCGCCGAGGTGCAGGGGGCCGAGGCCTACCGCCAGTGGGTGGGGATGACCGTGATGGCGGAAGTGGCCCGCAATTACTTTGAATTGCGCGGCGCCCAGCAGGAATACGATGTGGCCCGGCGCAATGCCGAGGTGCAACGCGAATCGCTGGAGCTGATACGCGCCCGGGTGGCCGCCGGCCGCGGCACGGACCTCGACGTGCGGCGCGCCGAATCGCAGTACGAAAGCACCCTGGCGCTGCTGCCGGCCCTGGAAACCACCATCAAGCGGGCCATTCACCGGCTCAGTGTGCTGACCGCGCAAACGCCGGAGGCCCTCGAGGCCGAGCTGTCCCTCCCCGGCGCGCTGCCCGCCGTGCCAGAGCTGGTGCCGGTGGGCAACCCGGCAGACTTGCTGCGCCGGCGGCCGGACATTCGCATGGCCGAGCGCACGCTGGCCGCCGCCACCGCGCGCATTGGCGTGGCCACGGCGGATTTATTCCCGCGCGTCACCTGGGTGGGCAGTGTGTCGCTGGAGGCCAACCAGCTCTCCGGCTGGGCTGAAGCAGGCGCAGATGCCTACTCCTTTGGGCCGCGCATCTCCTGGGCCGCGCTGGATTTGGGCCGGGTGCGCGCCCGCATCCAAGCCGCCGGCGCGCGGGCGGAGGCGGAGCTGGCTAATTACGAAAAAGCCGTGCTCACCGCGCTGGAAGAGACGGAAAACGCGCTGGTGGAAGCAAGCCGGGCGCGCGAACGCGAGCAGCGGCTGGCCGCGGCGGCCCGGGCGGCCATTGAGGCGCGCACGCTGGCCGAGCAACGCTACCAGGCGGGAGTGGCGGATTATTTGACGGTGTTGGACGCGCAACGCACGCAACTGGCGGCCGAGAGCCAGCTCGCGCAGGCGCGCACGCGGCTGGCCACCGCGCTGGCGGCCTTGTACAAGGCGCTGGGCGGCGGTTGGGAAACGACGCTCGCCGCTCTGCCGGGAGACACGCCGCCCGCGCCGAAAGGAAAAGCCGCGGGGCACGGCGCCCCTTCGTCTTCAACCGGGGTGAGCGGGAAATAACCCAGCCATCACGTCACACAAACTGAGATAGTCGGGGGCAGGTGCCTTTCCATCCAATTCCCAGCGGGGAATGGGCATGGGGAGGACGCCGCAAGGGTGGCCGGGATTGGTTTTATCATTTACACCTTCCACCCCCCTGCCCCCATAATGCTCCATGCCAAACACCGGCTGGTTGCGTGCCGCCTGGCTTTGTGTGCTCCTGGGCTTGGGTTGGGGCTGCTCTCCTGCAGGGGCTGCGCCGCTCCCCTTTGCTGTCCGGGCATGGGAAACGGATGACGGCCTTCCGCACAACACCGTCACCAGCCTGGCCACCACCGAAGACGGTTATTTGTGGGTGGGCACGCTCAACGGCCTGGCGCGTTTTGACGGCCTGGCCTTCACAGTGTTTGACGGCAGCAACACCCCGGAGCTGGAGGGCGGCCGCATCGTGTTTTTGCGCAGCGACCCGGCCGGCGGCCTCTGGATTGGCCTGGAATCCGGCGCCATCGTGCAATGGCGCGAGGGCCGTTTTACCCCCATCCCCGTCGGCCGCACCGCGCCGGAGCGGCGGCTGGTGGGCGCGGGCAGGGATGCGCAGGGGGCGGCCTGGTTTTACACCCGCACGGGCGAGTTGTGGCGCTGGCAGAACAACGTGCTCACCCCTTTCCTTTTTGAGTGGGGCCGCGAAGATGTGCCGCGCTTTCTGGCCGCCGAAACCAATGGCGCCGTGTGGGTGGGGGCGGGTTCGCGAATGGCCCGGCTCGGTCTGCCTCCCGGCGGCGGCACGCTCGAGCCGCGCCTGGAGGGTGAATGGCGCGTGCAACGGCTGGATTTTCTGCTGCCCAGCCGCCACGGTGGCTTTTGGCGGCTGGCCGACGGCCGCGTGACCCGCTGGCGCGGCGGCCGGCCGGAGCGCGAGCTGGGCCCTTACCCGTGGCGCTCCGCGCCGGTCACTTCGGCGGCCGAAGACCGCCTGGGGCATCTGGTGGTGGGCACGCTGGGGCTGGGCGTTTTCTGGTATCGCGCTGATGGCTCCGTGGCGTGGCTGAAGCGCCAGGAGGGTCTGGTCAACGAAGCCGTGCTAGCCGTGTGTGTGGACCACGAAAACAACTTGTGGGTGGGCACCGACGGCGGCGGGCTGGCGCGGGTGCGGCCGCAGGTGTTCAGCACGCTGGAAGGCGCCGGCGCCTGGCCGGTGCAAACCGTCTGCCACGACGGCGCTGATGGGCTGTGGGTGGGCTTCAACGGCGCAGGGCTGTTGCATGGCACGCCCCAAGGCGCCCGGTTCTACGGCCGCCAGGAGGGGCTGACGCGCATGCAGGTGTGGTCTGTGTTGCGCGACTCCCAGGGCCGCGTATGGGCAGGCACCTATGGCGGCGGCCTGCTGTTATGGCAAACGAATCACTTCATCCCCGCCCCCCTGCCAGCGGAAATCCCGGTTGTGGTGACCGCCTTGCTGGAGGACCGTCAGCGCCGCCTCTGGATTGGCGGCCAAGGCGCGTTGGTGTCGTGGAACGGTCAGGCCGCGCGGCGGTATCAAACCAATGACGGCCTCTCCTCCGCCATCATTACCGCGTTGGCCGAGGACTCCCGGGGCACCCTCTATGCCGGCACCTATGGCGGCGGGCTGAATGTGTGGCGCGGCGGCCAGTGGTCTGCGGTGCGCAAATCCGCAGGCGGTTTGCCGTCTGACGAAATAGCCTTCCTGCATGGCGATACCAACCAGGTCCTGTGGGTGGGCACGGTCAGCAGCGGTCTGGCCCGCTGGGATGGACGTCAATGGACTCGGTACACCGTGCGCGAGGGACTGGCCGGCAACGCCCTGGCCTATCTGGTGGAGGACGCCCAGGGATTTTTCTGGATTGGCTCCAGCGTGGGGCTGATGCGAATTGCCAAACGCGACCTGGACGAGCTGGCGGCCGGGCGGCTCAAGGTCGTGCCCTGCCGCACGTACGGCAAGGCCGACGGCCTGCCCAGCCGCGAATGCACCAGCGGCTCCCAACCCGCCGCCTGCCAGACTCCCGACGGCCGCTTGTGGTTTCCCACCACCCGCGGCCTGGCAGTGGTGAATCCCGCGCAATTGCTGCCCAACACCAACCCGCCGCCCGTGCGCATCGAGAAATTGCTGGTGGACGGCCAGACCGCCGCGCTGCCGCCACCCGGGCAGCCGCTGCGTTTGCCGCCCCGCGCGCAAAGCCGCCTCGAAATCCATTACGCCAGCCTCAATCTGGGCGCGCCGGAACGGGCGCGGTTTCGCTACCAACTGGAGGGGCACGAGCAGGAAATGGTGGAAGCCGGCGACAGCCGCATCGCGCGCTATGCCGCTCTGCCGCCCGGCCAATACCGGTTTGTGGTGACCGCGTGCAATGAGGACGGCGTCTGGAATCCCACGGGCGCGGCCCTCGTCATCGTGGCCCCGCCGCCGTGGTGGCGCACCACCTGGTTTCTGTCGGCCGCCAGTGTGACCCTGGGGGGTGCGCTGGTCCTCACCATTCGCCATTTCTCCACGCGCCGGCTGCGCCGCCAGCTTGAACGGATGCGCCAGCAGCAAGCGCTGGAAAAAGAACGGGCGCGCATCGCCCGCGATCTGCATGATCAACTGGGCGCCAACCTCACCCAAATCGCCTTGCTCAGCGAAATGGCGGAAGCCGACAAAAATCACCCGGAGGATGTGGCTGAGCACGCCCGACAAATCGCGCACACCGCGCGCGAAACCACCCGCGGCCTCGATGAGATTGTGTGGACGGTCAACCCCGCCAATGACACGCTCGAAGGTCTGGCCAATTATTTGTGCAAGTACGTGCACGATTACCTTACCGTGGCGGGCATCCCCTGCCGGCTCGAAGTGCCCTCGACCTTTCCGGCCGCCGCCATTGCCCCTGAAGTGCGGCATCATGTCTATATGACGGTCAAGGAAGCAGTAACCAATGTTGTGCGGCATGCCCAGGCCAGACAGGTGTGGTTGCGCATCCAGGTGGCCGGCGGCAAACATCTGGTCATCGAATTGGAGGACGATGGGCGTGGTTTGGACCCGGAGCGCCTCAAAAACTCCACGCGCAACGGCTTGAAAAACATGCAGAAACGCATGGCGGAAGCGCAGGGCAGTGCGGAGTTTCTGCCGCGCCCGGGGGGCGGCACTTGTGTGCGCCTCAAGTGTCCTCTGGCGGCCTAGCGCTGCTCCGCGCCGGACCGCTCCCCGCTGCGCTCCACGGAAAAGGGTCAGAACAACGGTATCGCAAGGGGAACCTATGCGGAGGTTTCGGGCCGGGTGTCTTCCACGCGGCTGGTCAATTGCCCATGCGCCAGGCGCGTGATGACCACCTGGCCCGGCGCTGTTTCCTCAGCCTGGCGCAAGATGCGGCCAGTGGCGGCGTCCTGGGTGATGGAATAACCACGTTCCAGGGTGTGCTGAGGGGAAAGCAGGCGTAGTTGTTCCATCAAATGGTGAAAGCGCGCCTGCCGCTGCTGTACCTTCAGCCGCGCGCCCTGCTGCAAACGCTGGCACAAGGCCAGGATGCGCTCGGCGCGCAATTGGAGCCAGCGCGTGGGCCGCAGGCGCTGCACCTGCCCGGACAGACGGGCGAGCAGGAGCTGCTGGTTTTGCCAGCGTCGGCGCGGTTGCCGCTGCAAACGCTCCACCCAGTCATCCAGCCGCTGGCTCCACAGCTCGAGGCGGCGGCGCGGATGACACCGGGCCAGGCGCCGCTCGCGCTGTTGCAGCGCCTCTTGTTTCTGCTCCCATTTTTTGGCCACCGTCCGCCGCAAAACGTCGGCGTAAGCGGGCGCCAATTGCTTCGCCTGAAACATCCCCTCGCTGAGCAGCTCGGCGGCGGCGCTGGGGGTGGGGGCGCGCACATCGGCCACAAAATCGCTGATGGTGAAATCAATTTCATGGCCCACCGCCGAAACCACCGGCACAGTGGAATGGAAAATGGCGCGCGCCACCACCTCTTCATTGAACGCCCACAAATCTTCCAGGCTCCCGCCGCCGCGCGTCACCAGCAGGGCGTGCAGGCCGCCGCCCGGGGGCTGCGCAACATGCCATTGATTTAACCGCGCAATGGCCGCGGCAATTTCCGCCGCGGCGCCGTCACCCTGCACGCGGCACGGCGCCAGGATAAGGTCCATGCCGGCAAACCGCCGCCGCCAGACGCTCAACACATCCTTCCAGGCGGCCGCCGCGGGCGAGGTCACCACCCCGACACGATAAATGAAGCGCGGCAGCGGCCGCTTGCGCGCCGGGTCAAACAAGCCTTCGGCCTGCAATTTTTGTTTGAGCCGCTCGAAGGCGGCCTGCAAGGCCCCCAGTCCCAGCGGCTCGACTTCGCGCACCAGCAGTTGGTACTGGCCGCGAGCTTCATAGACGGTGATTTCCCCGCGCAGCAAGACCTGCTGCCCATCCGCCAGCAGCTCCCGCCGGATGCCCGGCTCGCCGCGGAAGAGCACGCAGGCCAGTTGCGCGCCGGCGTCTTTCAAGGTGAAGTAAATGTGGCCGGAGGGTTGGCTGCGCAGGTTGCTGACTTCGCCCTTGACCCAGAGGGAGGGAAATTGTTGCTCGAGCAGTTTTTTGACGCGCTGCGTGACTTCGGTCACCGTCCATACCTGGCGGGTTTGTTGCGGGCCGAACAGCTCGCCAAAATCCCACTGGCTTTGGGCTTTGCGCGGCATATCCTTCAGGCGCTCGGCTCCACCGGCAGCGGCTCCATCACGCGGCTGATGGCCGTGGCCCGGCCGGTGGCCGCGTCCACTTCCAGCAGCGCGCCATGCAGCGCGGTGCGGCCTTTGGCCACCTCAAAGCGTTGCGGCATGCCGGTGAGAAACCGGCGGATGATGGGTTCAATCTCGCGTCCCAGCACGCTGTCCTGCGGGCCGGTGAACCCCACGTCGCTGATGAAGGCCGTGCCGCCGGGGAATATTTGCTCATCGGCGGTGGGCACATGGGTGTGCGTCCCCAGCACCGCCGTCACCATCCCATCCAGCATCCGGCCCAGCGCAATTTTTTCCGAGGTGGCCTCGGCATGAAAATCCACGATGACCACCCGCGCCCGGCTGCGCAGATTCAGCGCTTCCTGCTGGGCCAGACGGAAGGGATTTTCATGGGCGGGCATGAAGGTGCGCCCCTGCAAATTCAGCACGGCGACGGGCGGCAATCCGCTTTTTTCAAACACCCCCCAGCCCCGTCCCGGCACCTCCGCCGGATAATTGGCGGGGCGCAAAAAACGCGGCTCCTTGTCCAGCAGGGCCAGGACTTCCTTTTGATCCCACAAATGATCGCCGGAGGTGATGACGTCCACGCCGCTTTCAAAGATTTCCTCCGCCACGGCGGGAGTGATGCCGCTGCCGCCGGCGGCGTTTTCACCGTTGGCGATGACAAAATCCACGGCGTGGCGCAGGCGCAGCCGGGGTACCAGCGTCCGCACGGCGCGGCGGCCGGGCTGCCCCACAATATCGCCGACAAACAAAATCTTCATGGCCCCCAAACTAGGGCATGAAGGCGAAAAAGTCGAATGGGTTTGCGGCGGCCCGTTACCGCGAAAAACCGCTTCGCCAGGGAGTCCTGGCCGCGGCAGGCCAGCGGGCGGTCGCGCCGGCCCGGCGCTCACGGCCACGGCCACTGGTCCGGGGGAAGGACTTGCTCGGCGCGCGTGGCCAGATTTTTCCAGTGGGCCAGCAAGGCTCCACCCTCTCCGCGGCGCAGCGTCACCACCAGGGCCGCGCCCAGCTCCAGGGCGCGTTTGAGCTGCTTGTCGGCCTTGGCCGGGGTGAGCGAGTATTCCACCGCCTTGCCGGCCTGGCGCAGTTGCTGGACCAGCCGCAGCGTGGCCGGGCGGAGCGTTTCGTCCTCCACCACACACAGCACCTCCACCTGGGCGCGCAAGGCCGGGGCCAGTTGGCGCGCCTTGAGCAGCTCGCCCAGCACCACATCGCCCATGCCGAAACCCAGCGCCGGCAAATCCACCTTCCCCCCGCTAATGAGGTGGATGAGATTGTCATACCGCCCGCCGCCGGCAATGGCGCGAAACTCGCCCTGGCGGTCAAAGGCTTCAAAGACGGGGCCGGTGTAATAGGCCAGACCGCGGATGACCGCGTAATCCACCTTCACAAAATCACCCATGTCCCGCGCGCGCAGATTGTCCAAAATCCCCTGCAGCTCGGGGCTGGGTTCGCCGCGCTGGATGAATTCCCGCACTTGTTCCAGGGAAAACCCGAGGGCTTGAAGTTTGCCGGCGCTGACCTCCGGTGTTTCGCGCTCGAGTTTGTCAATGGTCTGAAAAAAATCATACTCCCGCTCCGGCGCGCCGCCGCCGCGGGCGTAGAAATCCCGCCAGGCATTGCGGCTGGAGAGGCGGATGACAAAATCCTGCGCCGTCAGCCCCAACGCCCGCAGCGTGTCAATGAGCAGCGCAATCAGCTCGGCGTCCGCGGCGGGATCCGCTTCGCCAATCAGGTCCGCGTTGAACTGGAAATGCTCGCGCAGGCGGCCTTTTTGCTGGCGCTCGTAGCGGAAGAGCTGGGGGATGGTGTACCACTTGATGGGTTTTTTGTAGGCGCGGTGATGCGCGGCCACCAGCCGGGCCAGAGTGGGGGTCATTTCGGGGCGCAACGCCACCTCGCGCCCGCCCTTGTCCACGAAATGATACAACTGCCCCACAATTTCGGCGCCGCTTTTGGCGGTGTACAATTCCAGCGGCTCCAGCGGCGGGCCGTCATATTCGCGAAAACCATAACGGCGGGCCACCTCGCGCCACGTGTCAAAGATGTGGCGCCGAAGGTCGGCGCTGGCCACCTCCGGATGCGGCAACGGTTCCGGATAAAAATCCCGAAAACCTGGCAATCGTTCAAACGCTTTGGACATAGCGCAAAGCGGCATCAAACCTAAAGAACCCGCAGGGAAGCAAATCAAAAAAATCCCCGCAGCACGGGGCGCCGCACCGCTCTCAAGCTGGGCAAAATCAGATTACGAAGGCTGGTCGGTGGCGGTTTCCGGGCTGGGCGAGGTGGGCAACTCCTTCAACTGCAACACCAGGTCCCGCATCTCCTTGCCGGGCTTGAAGCGCACGACAAAACGGGGCGGGATGGGCACATTCACGTGGGGCGTATTGGGATTGCGCCCCACGCGCGCCTTGCGTTTCTTCACCTCGAACACCCCGAAGTTGCGGAGCTCAACCTTGTCTCCCTTGCCTAAGGCCTCGGTGATGACGTCCAACGCGCGCTGGACGGCTTGCATCACGTCCTGCTGCTTCAGGCCGGTGTCCTCGCTAATCCGAATTACCAGGTCACGCTTTGTCATAACATGTCCTTCAGGGTTGGATGCGAACGGTCACTAACTAGCCTAACTTCTTCACTATGAGACACTTTTATGTTCTGGTCAAGCAGCATAAATGGATTTTTTTGAACTGCGCACAAGGCCCCAAAAATGGAGATTAACTCGGAATATTGCTGGCAATCGCCGGGATAAAAGGCTGTCCCATCCTGCGCGGACACGGATTACTTCCGCACCCTCCCTACGCCTCCAATGCCACGCTTGCCGGCCTTAATCCGCCTCGGTTTCGGTGTTGGGGTAGCGGTTCAGCATGGCTTGGGCGGCGGCGCGCACGCGGCTGGCCAGGCGTTTGGGGCGTACCACCATGGCATGCGCCCCCCAGCTCAACACCCATCCCAGGATTTCCTCGATGTTGTTCAACCGGAGCCGCAGCCGCGAGCCGCCGCCGGGCAGCTCGAGCCATTCGTGACGGGGATTCCAGCGGCGCCCGCGCAGCAAATCCGTGGCCCACGCATCAAATTCGATGACCACCTCGTAGTCATCCTCGCCTTTGAACACCAGAAAACTGTCTTTGAGGTATTCGTCGGCCTTGAAATTTTCGGGTCTGGAAAAGGTGCGCTTGAGCAGGTGGACCTCTTTCATGCGCGAGAGAACAAAAGTGCGCAGGGCCTTGCGTTGCAAATCCAGCCCAATCAGGTACCAATGATGGTCAATGTAGGCCAGGTGATAAGGGCACACCTGCCGGCGCATCCAGGCGCGCTCGCCCAGCCGCCGATAAAGAAAACTGACCATCCGCTTCTGGAACAGGGCCTCGCTCAATACTCCGAACAGCTCCACATCGGTGTCCTCCGGACCCAGGGGCCGAATCGAAAGCGCCTCGTTCAAATGGCCCAAACTCACCGGATTGCGATCATCCAAATGGCTGGCCAGGCGATGCAGCGCCGTCTGCAGCGGGGCGGCAAACTTCGTGCCCTGGTACGCGGAAACCACTTTTTGCGCCACCAGCAGCGCAAACAACTCCCGCTCATTCAACAGCACCGCGGGAAATTGTTTCACGGGCCGGCTGTAATAGTGGCCGCGCCGGGTGGCGTCATACTCAATGGGTAATTCGAGCCGGTCCCGCATGAACTCAATGTCCCGCTTGATGGTGCGCGGGTTGACCTCAAACTGGCGGGCCACGGTGTGCGCATTGGGATATTGTTTTTCCACCAGCATTTGATGAATCGCCATCATTCGCTCCAGGGGCGGACGCGAGAAACGTTCCATGCGGGGCCGAGTCATGGCTGGTTAATAGCGGATTTGGCAGCGGCGGGAAAGCCCTTTTCCATGCTGGCTTGCCGGGCCAGCCTGCTCCAGGAAAGGAGGGAGGTTGGCCGCCCCAGCGGCGCTGCGCCCGGACGTCTCGGCCGGATTGTCCTCGCCAGCGGCCCCCCCACCCGGCATCCTTACCATTCGCGGATGAAGAGGTCCTTGAAGCGGATGTACAACAAATCGCCGGTGTGAATTTGCAAGGCTAGATGGCCGCGCAGCCCCACCCGCCGCTGGCGATGCAGCGCGTCATCCAACAGGCCGGCGCCGTCCAAATCCGTAATCTGGACCCCATTCAAAAAAGCCCGGATGCGCGTGCCGCGGGCGGATATTTCGAGGGTGTTCCAGGCGGGGGTGTCGTGGCTGTAATAAAACCGGAGTCCGGCCGGCGCCATGTTGGTTTGAACCCACTGGCCGGCGGGCAAATTGGGGTAAATCCAACGGGTGTTGCCGCGGGTCTCATCCCACATCATGCCCGTGCGCCACGGGCCGGGAGGGTTAATGTCAATCTGCGGGCCGTCGAGCCAGAAGGCAGCATCATCATACCGGCTGCGAAGTTGCACGCCGCTGTTGCCGGGACTGTTGGTAAAGGCCTGAAACTTCAATTGCAGGTCAAAATCACCGTACTCCTTTTCCGTCATCAACCACACATAATCGTGTTGTTTGTTGGTCAAGGTATCGGCCACCAACTCGCCATTTTCCACGCGCCAGAAGTTTTGCTCGCGGTCGGCGGGTTTGGCTTTGATGACCCACCCGGCAAGGTCGCGCCCATTGAAAAGCGGCGTCCACGGCGGAGGGGCCGCCTGCGAGGCGCCCACTGGGGGGAAGCCCAGGAGGGCCAGGCTGAGCAAAAGGCATCGCCAAGCGCCACGGGCCGGCGTATCATGGCGGAGCAGGTGATGAATCATGGCGCCACTATAATCCGGCAGGCATGAGCGACGCTACGGCAAAATGTTTCGGCTCCTTGCCGCCGCCCGGCACGGGCAGAGGCGCGCGGTGCCTGCTGATTAGCCTGAACACCTGCCGCGACCCGTACGTGGTGTTTCCCCTCGGGCTGGCCCATGTGGATGCGGCCCTGCGGCAGGCAGGCTTTCAGACGCAGTGGCTCGACTGGCAAATGGAGGGAACCACCCTGACCGAGCGCCTGAAAGCGTGGCCGCCGGATTTTGTGGGCCTGTCGCTGCGCAATATTGACGATGTGCTCATCCAGCGCCAGGAAACGTTTTTTGATGGACTGGCCGAGGTGTGCCGGACCATTCGGGCGCACTGCGCGGCGCCGATGATTCTGGGCGGCAGCGGCTTTTCCATCTTTCCCGAGGAGCTGTTGACGTTGAGCGGGGCGGATTTCGGGTTGCAGGGAGAGGCGGAGGAGACCTTGCCGCAATTGCTCACCGCCCTGCAAACCGGCAGGGATTTCAGCCATCTGCCGGGCTTGGTCCACCGGCGCGGCGGGCAAGTGGTCTGCAATCCACCGGCGCATCTGGCGAATCTGGCCACATTGCCGCGGCCCATTCGTCCCGCCGAGGCGGCGCGCTGGTACGTCGAGCACAGCTCGATGTTGAATGTGCAGACGCAGCGGGGCTGCGCCTTTCACTGTTGTTATTGCACGTATCCCCTCATCGAAGGGCGCGTGCCGCGGCATCGTCCGGCCGAGGAAGTGGCGGAGGAGCTGGCGGCCCTGGAGGCGGCCGGGGCGCGTTATTTTTTTGTGGTGGACAGTGTGTTCAACGCCTCGCCAGCGCACGCCGCGGCCGTGTGCGAGGCGATGGTGCGCCGCCAGCTTCGCCTGACCTGGGGCTGTTTTTTGCGTCCCGCCGGTTTGACGCCCGAGCTGGCGCAGTTGATGGCGCGCGCGGGCCTGCGGCACGTGGAGTTTGGCACAGACAGTTTCAGCGACACGGTGCTGGCCGAGTATGGCAAGCATTTTGATTTCGCGGAGGTGTTGCGCTGCAGCCGCCTGGTGCAAGAGGCGGGGATGGACGCCTGCCACTTTTTGATTTGCGGCGGTCCGGGGGAGACGGAGGCCACCCTGGAGGAAGGTTTCCGCAATTCATTGCATCTGCCGGCATGCGTGGTGTTGCCGGTCATTGGCATGCGGATTTATCCGCGCACGCCCCTGCACGACCGCGCGCTGCGGGAGGGCTTGCTGCCCGCGGGGGCGTCCCTGCTCCAGCCCACATATTATGTCTCGCCGGCGCTGACGCCCGAGCGCATCGGGGAGCGGCTGGCGGAATTTGCCCGGCGCTCGCGGCGGTGGATTACCCGGGAGGCGCCCCCGGCGTTTTTATCCTTGGTGGAACGGCTGCGCCGGCGCGGGGCGGTGGGGCCGCTGTGGAGTTATTATTCCTGGCTGAGCCGCTTTGAGGACGCGGGCAAGGGACCACCCCCTGGCCCCTGATTTTTGCGCCGGAGAAGCGCCTTACACTTTACCCTGGATGATGCGCTCGTGGGTCTGGCGGTAGGGCACCAGGAAGAGTTCGTTGTCGCTGATGATCTTGGCGAGAATGCCCTCCAGGTTGGAAAAATCCGCGCGGTTGATGATGCCGTGGACACTCAGAGCGAAGGCCTGCAACGGGTTGAGGGTTTGGAGGGTTTCACTCAGCAAAACCACCGTGGCATGCCGGCGGAGATGCATGGGCAGCTTTTGCAGAAAGGCCAGGCTCTGGTTTTCCTCGAGAGTGGCACAGTGAAAGGTTTCCTCAAGGATGGTCACCTGATACTGGTACTGGGTGAAACGGTTCATGAAGTCCTCATGGTCGAGGGCGGCGTGCACTTTGTAACCCATCTGGTCCAGCACGCCCATGACCTGCACCTGCCACTCCAGGGTGCTGATGCCCAGCAGGGCGGGTTTGTCCGCCAGAGTTAAAATTTCGTATTGTTGCATAGGCGCTTATTTGAGTTTGAGCACCGGCGGGATGGGAACGTCCGTCTTTTTCTCCTCCGTCTTTTTCATCTGCAAATCCGTGTACGAGCTGGTGACCTCGCCGCGCTTCTTCTTGATGTTGTCAATGCCGCGGCTGACAATGGCGCGTTTGCTGGCCGAGAGCAGCGCGACTTCCTCGGTGATGATGCCGTTTTCGTAGGCCTCCAGGCAGGCGTGGTCAAAGTGCCGCCAGCCGAACGGATAGGCGGCCTCGATGATTTCGTAGAAGCTCTTGCCCTCGCTCTCGCCGTGGATGATGGAATCCTTGGTGCGGATGTTGTTGCCCATGATTTCGAGCAGTGCATAGCGGCCGCCGCCCACCTTGGGCACCAGGCGCTGGCTGATGACCCACCGCAGCGTATCCGCCAGCCGCACGCGCACCTGCTCCTGTTCCTCCGGCTCAAACATGCCCAGGATGCGGTTGATGGTCTGGCCGGCGTCAATGGTGTGGAGCGTGCTGAGCACCAAGTGGCCGGTTTCGGCGGCGCTGAGGCCAATTTCCACCGTCTCCCGGTCGCGCATCTCACCCACCAGAATAATCTTGGGAGCCTGGCGCAGGGCGGCGCGCAAGCCGCTGGAGAAGGTGTCAAAGTCATTCCCCATTTCCCGCTGGTTGAAGGTGGCCTTTTTCTGCGGATGCACAAACTCCACCGGGTCTTCCAGGGTGATGATGTGGATGGAGCGGGTTTCGTTGATTTCGTTCAGCAGCGCCGCCAGCGTGGTGCTCTTGCCCGAGCCGGTGGCGCCGGTGACCAGCACCAGGCCGGTTTTTTCCTTGGCCACCTGGAAAAAAATCTCCGGCATGCCCAGCTCCTTGAGGGTGGGGATTTTGGTGTTCAGTTTGCGCAGCACGCAGGAGTAATGGCCGCGCTGGCTGAAGATGTTCACGCGGAAGCGCGCCCGGCCCTCCACGCCGTAGGAGGCGTCACACGAGCCGCTGCGGAGCAAATCCTCCATCAGGCGGCGGTTGCCGCCAATGAGGTTGAGCGCGATGGTTTCGGTCTGAAACGGCGTGAGCTTTTCTATGGGGGGGTCAATCTGAACCGGCCGCAGCTCGCCGTCGTGCTCCACCTGCAGCGGCTTGTCCACCGTCATGTTGAGGTCGGAGACATCCGGATGATAATCGAGCATCCGGTTCAGGATGTAATCCAATTCGTTGCGTCGCATAAGCCGTGGGCCGGGCGGCCAGCCTGCGCGGCCGCCAGGCCGGATTGATTATTCCACATCGCCATTGGCCCGCGCCTCCTCCTGCCGTTCCGGCGACAGGAAGGGGAAAAACTTTTTCTTGTCCAGACACTTCTCAAAGGCCTCGTCCGGCGAGATGCGCTTCATTTTCAAATGGTCCATGATGGCATCGTCCAGGGGCTGGTTGCCGATGCGCTTGCCCACCTGAATCATGCCCGGAATCTGGTGGGTCTTGCCCTCGCGCACCAGGTTGGCCACGGCGGTGGTGAACACCAGAATCTCCAGCGCCGCCACGCGGCCCTTGCGGTCAATGCGCTTGAACAGGTTTTGCGCCACCACCCCGCGCAGGGCTTCCGACAGCGTGGCGCGGATTTTGTTCTGCTGGTCGGCAGGAAACACGTCAATGATGCGGTCCACCGTCTTGGCCGCGCTCTGGGTGTGCAGCGTGCCAAAGACCAGATGGCCGGTGCTGGCCGCGGTGAGCGCCAGCTCGATGGTTTCCAAGTCGCGCATTTCGCCCACCAGAATGATGTCGGGGTCCTCGCGCAGCGCGCCGCGCAGCGCGGCCGCAAACGACTTGGTGTGCACCCCCACCTCGCGGTGATTCACCAGGCAGCCCTTGCTCTCGTGCACGAACTCGATGGGGTCCTCAATGGTCAGAATGTGGTCCCGCCGGTTTTTATTCGCGTAATCCACCATCGCGGCCAGGGTGGTGCTCTTGCCGGAGCCGGTGGGGCCGGTCACCAGCACCAAGCCCTTGTGCAACATGCAAAACTTCTTCAGCACAGGCGGCAGCGGCGCCTCCAGTTTCTCAAAATCCTCAAACGACAGCACCTTGCTGGGAATCTGGCGGAATACGGCGGCAATGCCATTTTTCTGGTTGAAGAAATTGACGCGGAAGCGCGAAACATTGGGAATCTCGTAGCCGAAGTCCACGTCCCCGGTTTCCTCGAACACCTTAATCTTGTACTCCGGCGCAATCTCATAGAGCATGGCCTTGAGCGAGTCGTTTTCCAGCGCCGGGAAGTCCACCCGGTGCAGCTCGCCGTTGATGCGCAGCATGGGCGGATTGCCGGAGGACATGTGGAGGTCCGAGGCTTTCTGTTCGAGGAGCAAATTAAAAAAGGCGTCTATTTTGGCCATAAAATGGATATGTAACGGTCCTGACCTTTACTATTAGATGATTTTGCGGAAACTGCAAGCTTATGAATGAACTGCCGCGCGCCCTCCAACTGGCGCTGGAATCCAGCGGCGGCGCGCTGACTTTTGCGCGCTTCATGGAGCTGGCGCTTTATCATCCGGAGCTGGGGTACTACGAGCGGCGGGAGCACACTCCCGGCCGGCGGGGCGACTTTTTCAC
Organism: Fontisphaera persica; assembly: GCF_024832785.1. Lineage (GTDB taxonomy): Bacteria > Verrucomicrobiota > Verrucomicrobiia > Limisphaerales > Fontisphaeraceae > Fontisphaera > Fontisphaera persica. The sequence goes on along the minus strand of NZ_CP116615.1, from coordinate 4,083,591 downwards.
CAGCGTCAGCACCGGCCCGCTCTTTGGTGAATTACTGGCGCATCGCTTTGCCCGCTGGCTCGCCGAGCCGGTCCTTGGGGAGCATCCGGCGCTGGTGGAAGCCGGAGCGCACGACGGCCGGCTGGCGGCCGACGTCCTCACCGCCCTGCACCAGCATTATCCCGAGCTGGCCCGCCGCGTGGTCTATTACGTATTGGAACCCTCCGACACTCGCGCCGCCTGGCAGGCCGAAACGCTGGCCTCTTTTGCCGCGCAGGTGCGCCGCGCCCGTTCCTGGGAGGACCTGCCCCGGCCGCTGCGCGGGGTCATTTACTCCAATGAACTGCTGGACGCCTTGCCGGTACACCGTTTGGGGTGGGATGCGGCGCGGCAGGAATGGTTTGAATGGGGCGTCCGCCCGGGATGCGGCGGACTGGTTTGGACGCGGTTGGCCTTGAGTTCACCCGCGCTGGCGCCTGACTTGCCCCAGGTATTGCTGGAGGTGTTGCCGGAAGGTTTCACGGTGGAGGCGCCGGTTGCCGCCCTGGAATGGTGGCGCACCGCCGCCCTGCTGCTGGCCCCCGGCGGGCGTCTGATGACCTTGGATTATGGCAGCGCGCAGGCTGGGACGCTGGACCCCAGGCGCCCGCAGGGCACCCTGCGGGCCTTCTGGCGCCACACCTTGCAGGATGATTTGCTGGCGCGCCCTGGCGAGCAGGACCTGACTGCGGATGTGAACTTTGCCGCGGTGGAGGAAGCCGGCCGGGCGGCGGGATTGGTGACCGAAACGCTGGAGAAACAAGGCCCCTTCCTGACCCGCCTGGCCCTGGAGCTGGGGGAAAAGTTGGCATGGACAGCCGCCCGCCGCCGGCAGTTCATGACGCTCACCCATCCTCAGCACATGGGCGAGAGATTTTGCGTGCTGGTGCAGCGGCGTCCTTAAAGGCCGGTGGCCGGCGACGGCAGGGCGTCGGCCGGCGCGCGGGCCTGGCGTTCGCGCAACCGCGGGTGAAACTCCTCGGCCACCATGAAACCCACACAATTGGGCGCGCCGCAGTGGCAGGGGTAGTCCTGGTAATCCACCAAATCGTAGCCGTAATTAAAAGTGAGTTCTTCGCCCGCCCGAATATCCCGCAAAGCCACAATCCAAATTCGTCCGTGCTCCATGACGGCCTCGCAGTTGGGCGCGCAACTGTGATTGAGAAAACGGGCTGGATTCCACGGCACCAGGCCGTCCAGGTCAAATTCCTCGTCCAAATGGAAAATGTAGGCATTGTGGGCTTCGCAACGCCGCAGCGACTCGGCCTTGGTGATGCGTTCGCCCAGGTATTCCAGCACGCGCGTGCCGGCGGGGATGTCCCGCCGCGCAAAACCACCGCGCCCATGAATGGGCGAGTCGTGGATTTCGTAAAGCTCTTCCATGGTTTAACTTCTCCCTGGACTATTCGGGCGTTTCCTGCCGCTTCCCCGCGGGGTCAAGCCTGCCGGCTCAGTTCTGCCATTTTTCGGGTCACCACCCCTTCATCCACGAGCCGCGCCGCCAGCTCGATGCCGTCGGTGATGGTGCGGGCGGCGCCCCCCACGAACAACGCCGCGCCCGCGTTAAGCAGCACGGCGTCGCGCCGGGGGCTGCGGTCGCGCCCGCTTAACAAATCACGGGCGGCCTGCGCATTTTGGGCGGGGTCGCCTCCCTGCAAATCCGCCAGGGTGGCCGGTTGCAGCGGCCACTGGGACGGCGCCAGCCGGCTCACGGCGTGGGCATGGTCGTGGTAAAACTCGGCCACGACGGTTTCCCCCACGGTGGACATTTCATCCAGCCACAACGCTCCCGCCTGCCCGCACACCACCATGCCGCGCCGCACGCCCAGCCCCTGCAACACCCGCGCCAGTGGCTCGCAAAGCTCCGGCCGCGGCACGCCCATAAGCTGGGCCGAAGGCCGGGCTGGATTCAACAGCGGCCCCAAAAAGTTGAAGATGGTGCGCTGGCCACGCTCGGCGCAGAGCTTGCGGGCGGGTGCCATGTGACGAAAGGCGGGATGGTAGCGCGGCGCAAAGAAAAACGCGAAATGATGCGCCTGCAACGCCGCCACGGCTTCCGCCGGCGGCAAATCCACGGGAATCCCCAGCGCCTCGAGCACATCAGCGCTGCCACAGCGGGACGTGGCGGCGCGATTGCCATGCTTGGCCACCCGCAGGCCGGCCGCGGCACAAATCAGGGCCGACATGGTGGAAAAATTGAGCGTGTGCGCACGGTCCCCGCCCGTGCCCACCACGTCCAGAATTTCCTGCTGCCGCAGCTCAGGCGGCAATTCCACCGGCACGGCCAGGGCGCGCAAGGCCCGGGCAAAGGCGGTGATTTCCTCGAGGGTCTCGCCTTTTTGGGCCAGCGCGCTGAGAAAATCGGCCTTGGCTTCCACCGCCTCGCTTTCGCTGGTCAATCCTTGAACGGCAAGGTTGACCTGCTCCGGTGTCAGGGCAATGGCGGCACGCAGTTGTTGGGTCAATTCGCGCAACACGCCCCCAAAATAAGAGGCTCCCTGCCTCGCGCGCAACGGGGAATTTCGGGAAAATCCCCCTGCCCGTGGCGGCGGAGGCGGTAAAGGTGGGCCGCTGGCGGGCAGTTGGGCAGTGGCCCGGCGGCAGGGGAATTCAAGCTCCCGGCAGGCTGGCTTTAGGCGGATGGCTGGCTTATATTGTTGCTGGTCTTCACCCTGGCTGTGCCATGAAAATGCAATTAACAGCCCGCCGTCCCTATGGCATCTTGCTACTGGCAATGATGAGCTGGTGGTCGTTTTGGGGTTGCGATTCCGCGCCAGAGCCGCCCAATCCGGGAGGCGCAGCGGACGCCTTTGCCCAGGCCCGGCGCCGGATGGTGGAGCAGCAATTGGCGGGCTTCGGTCGTGACATCACCAACCGGCGCGTGCTCGAAGTCATGGGGCAGGTGCCCCGCCATGAATTTGTGCCGGCCAACGTCGTGCGCGAGGCTTACGAGGATTACCCCCTGCCCATCGGGCACGGCCAGACCATTTCCCAGCCCTACATCGTGGCTTTCATGACACAATGCCTGGAGCCGCAGCCGCATCATCGGGTCCTGGAAATCGGCACCGGCAGCGGCTATCAGGCCGCCGTACTCTCGCCGCTGGTCAAGGAGGTGTACACCATCGAAATCATTGAGCCGCTGGCCCGCCAGGCCGAGGCCACCCTGAAACGGCTGGGCTATACCAACGTCATGGTCAAGGCGGGCGATGGCTACCTGGGCTGGCCGGAGCACGCCCCCTTTGACTCCATCATCGTCACCTGCGCGCCGGAAAAAGTGCCGGAGCCGCTGGTGCGCCAGCTCAAGGAGGGCGGCCGCATGATTATCCCGGTGGGGCCGCTGCACGCGCAGGACCTGTACTTGCTGGTCAAAGAGAAGGACCGCGTCCGCCAGCAGGCTGTCCTGCCGGTGCGCTTTGTACCGATGACCCGCAAATAAGGCAGGGCCTCCGCCTCAATAACCCCCGCTGCCCAGGCTGGCCTGGCCCGAGGCAGCCCCCTCGCCCGCCGCGCGCTTTTTGTATTCCTCCAGCATGGCCGCCGACGCGGTGGCGCCGCAGCGGGTGCAGCCCAAGTCGCGCACCAACATAAGCGTGTCCAGGTCCCGCACGCCGCCGGCCGCTTTCACTTGCACGGCGGGCGAGACATGGGCGCGCATCAGGCGCAAATCATGCTCGGTGGCGCCGCGGTAGCTGTATTTGCCGTCCGGCCCTTTGACAAAGCCGTAGCCGGTGCTGGTCTTGACCCAGTCGGCGCCGGCGCGCTCGCTGACCTGGCAGAGGCGGATTTTGATGTCGTCGTTGGGCAGGTAATCGTTTTCAAAAATGACCTTCACCTTGGCGCCGTGGGCGTGGGCTTCTTCGCAGACGGCCCGGATGTCGGCCTCCACGTAATCCCAATCGCCGCTGAGGGCCTTCCCCACATTGATGACCATGTCAATCTCCACCGCGCCGTCCTGACAGGCCACACGGGTTTCATAACGTTTGACCTCCGTGGCGCTGTTGCCGTGGGGGAAGGCCACCACCGCGCCCACTTTGACCCCCGTGCCGCGCAGCAGCTCGGCGGCGCGCTTGACGAAGTACGGCTTGACACACACCGAGGCCACCCGATAACGAGCGGCCAGCCGACAGCCCTCCTCCATTTCCTGGTCGGTCAGCGTGGGATGCAGCAGCGAATGGTCCAGCATCCCCGCCAGTTCTTCATAGGTATATTTCATGGCGGCAGCTTGCCATGTCCGGCCCGGAATGGCCAGCGGGAAGGCGGACCGCCGCGGCAGGCAAGGCGCAAACGCCGGCGGTTCGCGCGGAACTGCGCAAAAAGGATTGAACAGTCGGCGGAAATAGGGCATCAAACCGTCATGTTCTGCGCGCGGGAAGGGGCAAAGGCGGTCCGCGCGCAGGTGCGAGCAGAGGTGAACCTATTCCGCCGCGGCAGGGGATGGGTCCGGCACCGGGTGCATCACTTTAACGTTGCCGCACAAGAGCAGGGCCATGCCGTTGCGCTCACCGGGCAGGGGCCGGGCGGGCGGCAGGCCGGTGGAAAGGATTGTAAGACTGTGCCTTGGGCATTCATGGCAGCCCAAATGGAATTGATTTCCATTTGGACGTGGGCGACCACGGAAGCAAAAATCATCATCATTCTGTTGATTGTGCTGTCCATCACCGCGTGGTCGGTGATGGCCGCCAAAGCCTTGCAAATGCGGCGCGCGAAAAAGCTCAACGCCTTTTTCTCCGCCGAGTATCGCCGGCAGCCCAATGTCCTGGCCGTCTATGACCGCAACCTCCCGGTGGAGGGTTGCCCGCTGTATTCCGTCTATCTGGAAGGCTGCTCGGCGCTGGAGGCGCGACTGCGCCAGCCGGACGGCCAGGGACGCAAAACCTTTGTTTCGTTGAAGGCGATGGAGCACGTGAAACGCGCGCTGGAGGGGGCGGTGGCCTCGCAAAGCCTGCAACTCGAGAGCGGGTTAATCACGCTGGCCCTGGCGGTCAGCGGCGCGCCGTTCCTGGGGCTGCTGGGCACGGTGTGGGGCGTGATGAGCACCTTCAGCCATGTGGCCTTGAAGGGCGAGGCCACGCTGGCCACCATGGCCCCCGGCGTCGCGGCGGCCCTCATCACCACCGTGGCCGGCCTGCTGGTCGCCATCCCTTCCATGTTTGGATATAATTATCTGGTGCACAATTTGCGCGCCATGACGGTGCAATTGGACAACTTTGCCCAGGACCTCGCCTCGCGGATGGAGGCGGAGTATCTGGAAGAAAAATAGACGCGGCAGCCATGCGGCGGTTCAGCCAAAGAAACCCTCTGGTCACGCTGAGTGAAATCAACATCACTCCGCTGCTGGACCTTGCCTTTGTGCTGCTCATCATTTTTGTCATCACCACGCCACTCCTGGAAAAGAGCATCCGCCTGAATCTCCCCGAGGGCGGGCGCACCGAGCCGCAACGCCCCAATCGGGATGACATTCAGACGGTCGAGATTTCGCCCACCGGCCAGTACCGTTTGCGGGGGCGGCCGATGACGCTGGCGCAAATCGAGGAGGAGCTGGCCCGGGCGTTTCGGGCCAATCCCAACACCATCATTTATGTGCGGGCGGACCAGGACGGGCCATACAAGTATGTGGCGGCGTTGATTGACATGTGCGAACGCCGCGGCATGACCCGCCTGAGCCTGCGCACCCAGGGCGAACCCCGGTAACATGGAGCCACTGCAAAAAAAATGCCTGTTCGTGAGCGCCGCCATTCACGCGGTGCTGCTGGGCGTTTTGCTGGTCGGCTCCGCCTTCCACAAGCCGCCGCCCCCGCGCGAAATCATCCCCATCAAGTATTTCAGCGGGCGGCTGGTGGACAGTGTGCTTAATGGCGGAGGCGGCGCGCCCCAAATGGTGCGCCTGCCCAATCCCACGCCCTCCCCCACCCCCGCGCCGCCGGCGCCCCCCGCCCGGACCACTCCCACGCCCACGCCGCCCACCCCTCCCACGCCCACGCCCCCCAAGGCCAATCCCACGCCCGTTGCGCCCAAGGTGGAGCCGGCGCCCAAAAACACCGCCAAGGCCACCACCACCGCGCCGCCTTCCAAAAACCCGCGCATCAACACCACCTTGACCACGCGCAAGAGCGCGGAGAAATCGGCCAGCGAGAAGACCTCGCCAGCGTCCACCGCCAAAGGTGGCGCGGCGGCGTCCCACCAGCGCGCCCAGGCCGTGGAGCGGGTCATGCAATCCCTTAACCAGGGATTGACCTCCGGCGGATTGACCCTCAGCGATGTGGTCGGTTCCGGGGTGGGTGGCGGGGCCGCGGCCATCAATTACAGCCAGGCCGTGCTGGGCGCGTATGACGATGCCTGGCGACCGCCGCCGGAACTGGAGGAGGAGACGGCGGTGACGGTGGCGCGCATCATTGTGCACCGCAGCGGCCGGATTGTGGATGCCCGCATCCTCAAACGCTCGGGCAACCACCTGATGGATTTGTCCGTGCAAAACGCGCTCGAGGCGGTGAAAGAACTGCCGCCCTTTCCCGAGGGGGCGCGGGATTTGGAGCGGACCTTCAAAATCGAATTCAATCTCAAAGTCAAACGAGGATTAGGATGAACAAACTTTACGTGTCGCGCCGGAGTTTTGGTCAGCGCCTGGCCTGGGGCGCAGCGAGCCTCTGCCTGTGGGCGGAGGGCTTGCGCGCCCAAACCGGGGAGGAAACACTCGTCATTCCCAAGGAGGCCAACCCGGCCTCGGTCATTCCGGTGGCGGTGGCGGGTTTTGCGGGAGAGGTGGACCAGGTCATCCGTTTTGATTTGGAAGTGCTCGGTTGTGAAATCGTGCCGCTGGAGCGGGCGGTGTACCTGGTGCAAGGCTCCAACAGTGGCAACGTGCAGGGCGCCCTGATGGACGCCCGCACCAAAAGCTCGCTGCTCGCCAAGGCTTACACCGGGGGCACGCTGCGGGCGCAGGCCCATGCCTTTGCCAACGATGTCATCCTTGCCCTCCGCGGCACCAAGCCCATTTTCCACACCCAGATTGCCTTCAAGGTGGACCGCGGGCCCGCCAAGGAAATTTGTGTCTCCGACTTTGACGGCCACAACGTAGTGGCCATCACCCGCGACAATACCATTGCCGCCGCCCCCTGCTGGCGGCCGGGCGCGCGCCAGTTGTATTACGTCTCCTACAAGGAAGGCTTCCCCGCCATTTACCTGCATGACTTGAGCGCGGGCGTGCGGCGGCCGGTGGCGCGCCATGCCGGCTCCAACATCAGCCCGGCTGTATCCCCTGATGGCAAGCTGGCCCTCATCCTGAGCAAGGGCGGCAGCCCCAACCTGTACGTGGCCGACGCCGAAGGCCAGAACCTGCGGAAGTTGACCAACAGCCGCGAGGGCGAGTCCTCCCCGTGCTGGTCGCCGGATGGGAAATATCTGTGCTACGCCTCGCGGCAGGAAGGCGGGCGCGGGTTGTATGTGGTGAACGCGGCCAGCGGCGAAGTCCGGCGTCTGCGCACGGCGCTGGTGAGCAACGCCACCGAGCCGGACTGGTCGCCGGACGGCAAATGGATTGCCTTCACCACCCAGACCGGCCCCAACAGCTTCGAGGTCTGCGTGGTGCCCGCGGAGGGCGGCGAAGCCATCCGGCTGGCGCCGGGCGAAGACCCTTCGTGGGCGCCCAATTCGCGCACGCTGGTGATTGCGCGCCGCACCGGCAACGGCAACCGGGTGCTGTCTTTGCTTGACGTCCCCACCAAACGGGTCAAGGATGCGCACCAGGTCGGCGGCAGCGCGTCCCAGCCCAGTTGGGCGCGTTAACCCCGAACCGATGAAGCGAACATCATGAACCGCCTCACCGCATCCATCTGGTTGAGTTTGGGTCTGGCTTTGATTGTGCTGCTGGGCGAGGGTTGCCGGCGACGGCCCACCGCCCTGACCTACATTCCGGGCCACAGCCGCAGTGTCACCAACGAACTGGCCGGCCTCATGGACGATGCCGGACGCGCCGCGCAACCGCCCGGCTCCACCGGCACCGGCCTCAAACCCGGCGCCACGGACGTTGGCTCCATCCCGCTGCCGGACCGCTCCCGCCGCGAAAACATGAACGAAGACCGCGAGTATTTCAAAAACCAGACCGTTTATTTTGACTTCGACAAGTCCGCCGTCCGCGCCAGCGAGCGCGGCAAGGTGCAGGCCGTGGCCGAGGCCCTGAAAAAACGGCCGGAGGCTTCCGTGGAAGTGGAAGGCCATTGCGATGAGCGCGGCACCGAGGAATACAACCGCTCCCTGGGCGAGCGCCGCGCGCTGTCCATCCGCGAGTACCTGATTTTGCTGGGCATCTCCAGCGAACGCATCTTCACCGTCAGTTTCGGCGAAGACAAACCTGCCGTGCCGGGCCACAACGAAGCGGCCTGGTCCAAAAACCGGCGGGGCGAGTTTATTTTGTTAACCCCCAAACCGTAACCTTTGCAACGCACACCCCACGCACCAAATCTCCCTTGTCCATTATGAAAAAATATCTGTCCCTGCTTCTCACCCTGAGTCTGGCGGCCACGCTCGCGGTCTCCTCCGGCTGCACGAAAAAGAGCAACAAACCGGTGACCGGCCTGCCCGCCAAGACCGGCACCGGCGCCTCGGGCGCCACCGGCACGGGCACCGGCGCGGAGCAGGTTCCCGCCCTGCCCGGCAGCAACCAGTCACCCAGCGGCACGCCCCTGTCCGGCAATCCTTTTGAACAGCCTTCCCGCGCCGGCCTGGAAGGCATGACGCCGGACCGCGAGGCGCTCAAGAATTACACCGTCTATTTCGAGTTTGACCGCTCCGCTGTGCGCCAGAGCGAGCAGCCCAAGGTGCAGGCCGTGGCCGGCGTGCTCAAGGCGCAGCCCGACACCAAGCTGCAAATTGAAGGCCATTGCGATGAGCGCGGCACCGAGGAATACAACCGCTCCCTGGGCGAGCGGCGCGCGCTGGCCCTGCGCGAGTTCCTCATCAACCTGGGCATTGACGGCAACCGCATCTACACCGTCAGCTTTGGCGAGGACAAACCCGCCGTCCAGGGCCACAACGAGGAAGCCTGGTCCAAAAACCGCCGCGGCGAGTTCATTCTCTACCGCAAGCCTTGAGGCTTCGACCTCGCTACCGCCGGTCTTTCAAGTGCGCGGGCCCTCCCTTGGGGGAGGGCCTTTTTGCTTGAGCTTCCTGTTCTCCCCACCGTGCCGGCGGGGCTGGTGCACAGGGGGTTGGGGCCAGCTCGGAGGGCGCCGCCGGCCGGCCATTTTCATCATGGTTTCCCATCCTTTTCACTCCGCGTGGAGTTTCCGCCCTTTCTCCCATATTTGGCTTGCGCCAGGCAGGTTCACACCCCATGTTGGCAACATCGCCGGCGGCAGAAAAAACGCAGGCCGGGGAATACGGGTAACTATGTCGGGCATCCAGGAATGGATTTATCATTGGACGGAAGGCGCGGGCAACCGCTGGCTGAAGTTCGCCTTGTTGTTGATGAGTGTGGTGGCGCTGGCCGCTGTTTATGATGTGCGGGCCTGGCGCAATTTCGAGCAGCCGGCAGCCATGGAGCAGGCCCAGTTGGGCCGCCACCTGGCCCGCGGCGAAGGCTATGTCACCCGCTCCATTCAGCCGCTGGCGGTTTATTTGCTGCAGAAACAAGCCGTGCGCCAGGCCGAGGAGGCCCGCCGCAAACTGCCCGCCGACGAATCCCAATGGACGCCCGAGCAGCGGCAGGCTTTCGACCGGCTGCTGGCGCCGGCACAGCTTGGCGGTCCCATGCCCGAAATCCATCACCCCCCGCTCTATCCGCTCCTGCTGGCCGGGCTGATGAAGTTGTGGCCCCTGGACGAAGTGGCGCCCCCCGACAATCGTCCCGCCCGGCCGCTGCCGGAGCTGGCCATTGTGCTCCTGAATCAGGCGTTGTTTTTTGTGCTGGTCTGGCTGGCGTACACCCTGGCGCGGCGGTTGTTTGATGAAGGCGTGGCGTGGCTGACGGCCGTGGTGTTGATGGGCACCGAGCTGCTGTGGCGTTTCACGATGAGCGGCGGCTCCACGGTTTTGGTGATGGTGTGGGTGCTGGCGCTGGTCTGGTGCCTGGTCTGGCTGGAGCGGGGAGCGGAGGAGTTTTACAGCGGCTGGCGCATGACAGCGCTGGCAGCGCTGACCGGCCTGGTGCTCGGCGCCGGCGTGTTGACACGCTATGCCTTTGCCTGGCTGGCCGTGCCGGTGGCGGTGTTTGTGGTGGCGCACCTGGGCGTGCGCCGCTGGCTGGCGCTGGCCGTCACCCTGCTGCTGGCCGGCGCGGTGGTGGCGCCGTGGTTGTGGCGCAATTATCAGTTGACCGGCGCATTTTTCGGCACAGCCAGTTATGTGCTCTATGAAGGCACGCCCAGTTTTCCCGCTTCCACGCTGCCCCGCTCGCTGGAGCCGGACTTTACGCATGTGGAGGCGCTGGACCTGCCGCTCAAACTGGTGCAGGGCCTGCGACAGGTAATCCCGGAAGACCTGCCGCGGCTGGGCGGCACGTGGGTGAGCGCGTTTTTCCTGGTGGGTCTGCTGGTGCCCTTCCGGCGGCCGGTATTGTCGCGCCTGCGGCTCTTCAGCTTGCTGGCCCTAGTGTTGCTGGCGGCCGCGCAGGCCTTGATAACCTCGCCGCGTACCACCAGCCGGGAGGTGTCCAGCGAGAACGTGCTGGTATGGCTGACACCACTGGTCATCATGTTTGGCGTGGCGTTGTTCTTTACGCTGCTGGACCAGGCGCGGGCCGCCGTCTGGGAGGCGCGGCCGCTGTTCGTGGGGGCCTTCATCCTCGTGGCGGTGGCCCCCTTGGTGGTCAAACTGCTGCCGCCGCGCGCGCCCATGATGGCTTATCCACCCTACGCCCCGCGGGTGATTCAAGCCGTCTCCGCCTGGATGAAGCCCGATGAATTGATGATGAGCGACATTCCCTGGGCGGTGGCCTGGTACGGCCAGCGCACCTGCATCTGGCTGCCGCTCAATTCGGAAGGGGATTTTCAGGCCATTCACCGCCGACAACCCATTCACGCGCTTTACCTCACGCCCCAGACGCTCGACAACCGCTTCCTCACGCAATGGGTCCAGGGCGAAAATCAGGGCTGGGGCATGTTCATCGCGCAATGTCTCTTGCGCCAGGAGGTGCCCTCCGGATTTCCCTTGAAGCACGCCTACGCGGATTTATTCCCGGAGCAGCTCTTCCTCACCGACCGCGAGCGGTGGAAAACGCCGACCGCGCCCTAGGCGCGCGGCCTGGTTCTGGCATTCAACCGTTTGCCTCGCGCATTTTTGAGTGAACTCCACCGCCGAGGTGTCATAGAATCAGGACTCAAACAACGGCGCATGAGCGCAGACACAGCAACCAGCACCGCGACGGTGCGCAAAGACCTGCTGGCCGAAGTCCGCCAGTTGGGCGCGGACATTGCGGCCGCGTGGGCGCAATTTCCGCATCGTGAATTGTTCTGGGGCCTGCTGGCGGCCTGGATATTGTTGTTCCACCTCTGGGGCAACAGCACCCTGGGCTACATCAAGACCGGCAGCCTGCTGGGGTGGATGATTCATGTGTACGAGTGGAGCCCGGAGGACCAGCATGGCTACTTCATTCCGTTGCTGGTGCTGATGCTGCTCTGGTGGAAACGCGAAGAGCTGCTCCCCCTGCCCAAAGCGCCGTGGTGGCCCGCGCTGGGCTTGCTGGCCCTGGCCGCCGGCCTGCATGTGCTGGGTTATCTGGCCCAGCAGGCCCGGTTTTCCATCCTCGGTTTTTACTGCGGCATTTATGCCATCACCGGGCTGCTGTGGGGCTGGCGCTGGTTGAAGGCCACCGCCTTTCCCTTTTGTTTGTTCATCTTTTGCGTGCCGGTGGCCACCCAATCGGAAACGCTGACCTTCCCCCTGCGCCTGGTGGCCACCCATATCACCGTGTGGATTTCGCATCACGTGCTGGGCGTGCCCGTGATTCAAAATGGCGTCCAGATTTTTGATCCCTCCGGCAAGTTTCAGTACGAAATCGCCGCCGCCTGCAGCGGCATCAAGAGCTTGACGGCGCTGACGGTGCTGACGCTGATTTACGGGTTTATTTTTTTCAAGCCCATGTGGCAGCGCGCCATCATCGTGCTGGTGGCTGTGCCAGCGGCCATTGTCAGCAATGTGCTCCGGCTGGTCATGATTGTGATGGCCGGGCAGTTGTTCGGGCAGGCCGGCGGCAATTATGTGCACGATAGCTGGTGGCTGAGCCTGTTGCCCTACGTGGTGGGCTTTGCCATGGTCTATTTCACGGGCAAACTTTTCACTCCGCGCCGCCCGGCGACGCCGGCGGGGGTGCCGGAAACAGTATGAAGCAACGCGCATGGTGGGTCTTCCTGGCCGCCCTCGCCCTGATGGCGGGGACGGGCATGGTGTTGCATCGCGCCGGCACCCGCCAGCATCTGGGCGCGCCCGGCGTGAAGCTGGTGAATGAACCCACCTACGGCGAGGACGGCCGCCTGGTGATGCCGCAAAGCGTGTACCTGCCGCCCTCCGTCCTGGGCGCCTCTTCCACCTCCGTGCCCATCAGCAAACTGGAATTAATCTGGCTGCCCGCCGACACCACCTACGGCCGGCGGTTGTATGAGTGGCCGGATGACCGCAAACTGCTGGTCAGCGTGGTCCTGATGGGCAGCGACCGGACCAGCATTCACAAGCCGGAATTCTGCCTCAACGGCCAGGGGTGGGAATACAAGGCCACCGACACGGAAGTCATTCACGTGCCCATGACCCGGCCGGTGGAATACTCCCTGCCCGTGATGAAAGTGCAAGCCACCAAAACCATGCAAACGCCCCGCGGCGAAATCACCCTGCGCGGGATGTACCTGTACTGGTTTGTCACCAATCAGGAAATCTCCGCCTTGCACACCCGCCGGGTCTGGTCCCAAACCCTGCACATGCTGCGCACGGGGGAGCTGCAGCGCTGGGCTTACATCTCCCTCTTCACCACCTGCCTGCCGGGGCAGGAAGCGCCCACGGTGGAGTGGATGACGCGCTGGATTCAGGAGGCGGCGCCGCAATTCCAGGTGCCGCCCGCCGTGCCCGCACTCCCGCGCACCCAAGCCGCTCCGTAGGCCGGGAGGGGACTTGACGCCGGCGCCGGTTTCAGGGCTTTAATGATGGGCGGAAAATTCGGTTAACCGGGTAAAATCATGCTGCGACGCTCCAGCCTCCTGCGCACGCGGGTCCATCAGGTGATGGACACCGGCCTGCATTTGCTGGCGTTGTGGCTGGCCCACGAGATTCGCGCCAAAAACCTTCTGGGCCGCGACCCCATTGCGCCCTTTGACGAGTTCATGTGGCTGTGGCTGGTCATCGCCCCTGCCGCGTGGATTAGCCTGAGCTGGCTGGGCTTTTACCAGCGCCCGCTCTTTTTCTCCCGCCGCCGCACCGCCCTCATGTTGTTCAAGGCCAGCTTCGTCACCACCCTCGCCGCCATTCTGGCCATGTTCCTGTTCCGCGAGCAACTGGCCCGCGGCGTGCTGGTGCTCTACGGCGGCATCAGCTTCACCCTGCTGCTGGCCAAGGAGCTGCTCCTGAGCGGCCTGTACCACACCGGCCATGGGCGCGACCAGCTTGAAAAGCGCGTCATTGTGGTGGGCGGCAACGAGGGCGACCTGCGAATTTTGCGCGACAAGCTCAAAGCCCTGGGCTCCGGCTCCGCCACCGTGGTGGCGGAATTGAATCTGGAGCGCAACCAGGTGAGCGAACTGGCTGGCCTCCTGCATCAACACTCCGCCGGCGCCGTGCTGGTGCATTGCGGCCACTCCAATTTCCGCGAGGCCGAGCACATCCTGCGCACCTGCGAGCTGGAGGGCGTGGAGGCCTGGCTCGTGGCCAGCTTCTTCAAAACGCACACCTATCGCACCTCGCTGGACGAATTCCTGGACCTGCCGGTCATGGTTTTTCGCAGCGCGCCTGAGGCCAGTTGGCAGGCGCTGGCCAAACAGGTCATGGATTACACCGGCGCGCTGGTGGGCCTGCTGCTGCTGGCGCCGCTCCTGCTCTTCATCGCCCTGCTCATCCGCCTCACCAGCCCCGGACCGGTGCTTTTCCGCCAGGAACGTTGCGGGCTGCACGGCAAGCCTTTCGTCATGCTCAAATTCCGCACCATGGTCACCAATGCCGAGCAGCTCCGGCATGAACTGGAATCGCTCAACGAAATGCAAGGGCCGGTGTTCAAACTCTCCCGCGACCCGCGGGTCACCCCCGTGGGCCGCATCTTGCGCAAGTACAGCCTGGACGAGCTGCCCCAGCTCATCAATGTGCTCCGCGGGGAAATGAGCCTGGTGGGGCCGCGCCCCCTGCCGGTCAACGAAGTGGCGCGCTTTGATGATGTCTCCCACCGCCGCCGCCTGAGCGTCAAACCCGGCCTCACCTGCCTCTGGCAAATCAGCGGGCGCAATAACGTCAGCGACTTCAGGGAATGGGTGCGGCTGGACCTGGAATACATTGACCATTGGTCCTTGTGGCTGGATTTCAAAATCCTCCTCCGCACCATCCCGGCAGTCTTGCAGGGCACCGGGGCGCGGTAACGATTCACTCGAAAGCAGACCTCCCCTGGGCAGTCCCTCCAGCCAGCTCCCCTTGCTTAATTCTCCTTGGTTTCCTCCACCGGCACGCCGGTCCCCGGCTTGGCCGCAGTCTTGCGCGGTGGAGGCATGACCTTGCCAGGCTTGACGTCCGCCGCCTGGCTTTCTTTGGACGACTTGCGCTCGCGGCTCCGATAATAGCCGTGGTAATAGTAGTTGTAGTAGTAGTAAGGGTTGTCCGCCGTGATGCCGTTTAACACCACCCCGAAAATGCGCCCGCCCCGTTGTTGGACGGCATTGAGGGCGTTGCGCGCAAAACGCATGGAGGTTTTGCCAGCCCGCACCACAAACAACAAACCATCGGCGTGTCCCGCCAGGGCAAAGGCGTCGTCAATGGCCGTGAGGGGCGGACAGTCGAACACGACAAAATCGTATTGTTGACGGGCTTCCCGAATGAATTGGGCGGTGATGGGGCCAATCAACAACTCCCCCGGGTTCCCCGGCAGCTTGCCGGTGGTGATGAGTTTGAGCTGGGCCACGGAGGTATCTTTCACCACGTCCAGCCAGTGGACTTCCCCCCCCAGGATTTCCGCCAGACCCTGCTCTCGTTCCAGATTGAAAAAACCATTCACATTGCCGCGGCGCAAATCGGCATCCACCAGCAACACCCGGTTGCCGGCCAGCGCCAGGGTGATGGCATAGTTCACCGAGAAGGTCGTTTTGCCGTCGCCCGGCACGGCGCTGGTGATGATTTGCACCTGCTTTTCCGGGCTTTCCACCCCCAGCATGATGGCCGAGCGCACCACGCGGATGCTTTCCGCAAACATGCTGTGCTCCTCCATCTGGGTGATGAGAATGCGCGGTTTGGCCTGCCGGCTGCCCAGCAGCGGCACCTGCCCCAGGATGGGCAGGCCCAGCTCCGCCTCAATGTCTTCCGCCAGCTCGAGGCGGTCATCGAGTTTGTCCAGCAGGTAGATGATGCCGCACCCCGCCGCCAGTCCCAGCAACAAGCCCACCAGGATGATTTTTTGGCGGTTGGGACTGATGGGCACGGGCGAACCGATGCCTTCTTCCAAAATGGCCAGCTCCTTGTCGCCCCGTGTGTTGCTGGCTTCCAGCGCCCGCGCCTTGCGCCGCAGGCTTTCCAGCTCGTTTTTAATGTCGGTTTCGTCGCTCTTGAGCCGGTCAAATTGATTCTGAATGTTGCGCGATTCAAACACCTGCTTGCGTAAATCCTCAATCAGCGGTTTGTAGCTCTCCTCATCGCGCTTCAGCGACTCGATGCGTGCCAAACGCTTGTCTTCAATCAAATCCAACTGGTACTGCATCTCCCGTTTTAACTTGTCCACTTCCGCCAGCAGATTTTGCATGAACGGATGCCGCGGCTTGAGGGTGGCCGAGTATTTTTTCACTTCGTCCTCCTTGCTCAACAGCCGGAATTCCAGCTCGGCATACTTGGACTCGCTCAGCAGCCGCTCCAGGGTGTCCCCCGTCTGGGGGGCGGGGTTGGAGGTGTCGCTGCTGGAGCGCTCCGGCAGGCGGCGCGTTTCCACCATGCCGCCTTTGAGCAGGTCGCGGCTGGATTTGTTCTCCAGGCGCTGGCGCAGGGTCTGGACGGCGGTCATTTCATCCAGCAGCTTGTCCAGGCGCTGCTGGGCGGCATCGGCGGTTTCCTTGACGCTGGCGATGTTGTGTTTGACCTGAAAGGCCAGCAAATCCTGCCGCGCTTTTTCGAGCTTGCGCTCGTAGCGTTCAATTTCGCGCTGGGTCTCCGCCAGGCTCAAATCCACCGTGCTGGCGGTCAGCTCCTCCTTGAAGCTCATGAACTCGCGCGCCCAGTGAAGGGCGTATTGCTGGGCGAAGAGGAAATTGGTGGCGTCCACCGTAATCAGGAAAAAACCCAGGCCCTTGGTGGCGCTGGCGCTGGCCGGGCCGCTCATCCCGGCCAGGCGCTCATCGGCGCGGATTTTGGCCAGCACGCGCTCGCGCACCTTGGTGCTTTGGAGGTATTGCAGATGGGTGTCGTAGAAGCTGTTGATGTCCACCAGCACCGCCGCCTTGTTGTCAAATGGCGTGACCACGCGGGAGGCAATGCCAATCTTGGAAATGGCGCGGTAGATTTTCGGCATGCTGTAGGCGCGATGCGCCGCCATGCCCACCCCCACCG
Source organism: Fontisphaera persica (assembly GCF_024832785.1). Taxonomy (GTDB): domain Bacteria; phylum Verrucomicrobiota; class Verrucomicrobiia; order Limisphaerales; family Fontisphaeraceae; genus Fontisphaera; species Fontisphaera persica. The sequence goes on along the minus strand of NZ_CP116615.1, from coordinate 4,066,869 downwards.
CCACCGTCAGCAATAAGATAAACCACCGCCGCGCCAGCATCTTGATGTACCGCCGCAACCGGAAATACAGGTTGATGCGATCCATCAGCGGCGTGTCAAAGCTGTCCACGCCGCGGGCTTCGGGAGTGGCGTTTGCGCTCATACTGCCCCTCAACCGCCAAAGTTAAAGGTGCGCTCCGGCACGTCAATGATGTCCCCCGGCTGCAAAATGATGTTGTTGGCGCGGTTGCCCCGCCGGATTTCTTCCAGGTCAATGATCTTGGTTTCGGTCTTCTGGGTGGCCGGATCCACGCGAATGAGTTTGACCTTGCGCAAGTTGGCCCACTCATTCACCCCCACTTGAAACACCGCCTCGAAGATGCGTTTTTCCTCGCCCGGCACCAGTTGCAGCATGTTGCCGCGCGTGCCGCGGCCAATGAACAACACCTGCCCAAACCGCGGCGTGGTTTCCTTCAGCTCCAGCTTCACCCGGGCATCGTGATAATAATCAGCGTCCAGCCGCCGTTTGATTTCCGCCGCCGTCTCCGCCAGCGTGCGGCCGGCCACATTCAAAGTGATGGACAAGTCCGAACCGCGCGTGACCCGGAACGTGGCGTTGCCCAGGGCGTTCACGGTGACGGTATCCGGCTCCGCGCCCTTGACGGGGTCATCTTCAATCCAGTACAGCAGCTTGTCCCCCACTCCCAGCCGGAAGTCATCGCCGGGGCGCGCGGGCGCATTGGTGGACGCAGGCGCTGGAGGGTTGGTGGCCCCGCTCTGGGCGAGGGCGGCGCCAGCCCACGCTCCCATCAGCAGCAAGACCCAGACGGCCTTTGGTCCACTCATGCGCATAAATTAAAATCGCTTCTGCAATTCCAGTGTCAACCGATTTTGCGAGTAGTCCCGGCCCTCAATCGCCGAGTCCTTCAACGCATAACTGTAGGCCAGCGTGGCATTCCACGTCCTGGTCAGCGAGTAGTTAAACCCCACGTAGGCCATGTAGCGGTTGCCGCTGTCCCCGCCCACGTTGGACGCCTGGAAGTTCTCATACGAGAAGAGGGTGTTCACGCTCATCGCCCGGTTGAGCTGCCATTGGAAGCCATGCTGCAAGCTGTACATCTCGGTGTAATTGCTGCCGAAACCCAGCCCCGCCGTGCGGCCGACGCGCAGGTTTTGATTCATGCGCCGGTTGATTCGATGCCGCACGCCCACTTGAAACACCAACCCCTGAAAATCCGAGGCATCGGCAATCCGGTTATTGGTGTCATAGGTGGCCAGGCTGTAGGCCACCGAGGCATCCAGAAGAATGAAGCGCGTGGCCTCCCACGTCACAAACGGCCCGATATTGAAGGCCGTGCCGTCATTCTGGAAGCTGTCCCGGTAAAACGTCATCGCGTAGGCGTTGTTCAGCCCCAGCATCAAGCGCGAGCTGGCCTGGTACATGGCGCCCAGGCTGAAGGTGTGCTGGTCATAATCCAGCTCCAGGTACTCACTGGTCAGGCTGCGGTCCAGCGTGTGGCTATATCCCCCCACAAAACCCCACTGCCGGAACGGCCGCCACTCGGCAATCACCCCCGCCAGATTGTGCAGCCGCCGGAAATTGATGAAGTCGCCCGCCCCAGCCCCGCTGATTTCCGGGCGGGAAACGGGGTCCGCCTGGACGCTGATGTTGTCGTAGAAATTGAGGCTCAAATCATTGATGAACACCCGGTAATCCAGCCGCGAATTGGGCGCCAAAATGATGGAGCTAACCGCCGGACTGTTCAAATACCAGCGGTAGCCCACGCCCAAATCCAGTTGCAACAGGTTGTTCTTGCTCACCGGATACATGAACCCCACGCCCACATTGGGGGAGATGCTGAAATCACTGCGCGGGTTAAGCTCGGAAAGATTGATGTTGTCATTGTACTCCATTTGCGTGCTGGCATGCACGCGGGCAATCATCTTGCCCCACTTCAAATTGTAGGCGCTGGTTTCCGGCGTGCTGTAGGCCGGATACGGCAGCGTCTGCATGATGTAACCGCGGCTGGTCTGGGCGATGCCCGTGCTCAGGGCCGCCGCCAACACCGCCGCCCCCAGCCAGCGTTTGGGCAGGCTAGTTTGCTGGACTCGGTGAGTTTGCACGCCGGGGGCCACGGGGTTTGCTTCACTTGGGGTTATTTGCCCCCAACAACGGATGCCCCCGGCTGGGGAACGCGCGCCGGGTCAATCATGTTGTTGGGATGGCCAAAGGTGTTTAACGAGGCCGCCCCAAAGGGCAGCAAATTCGGTTGCAAAGCGGTGCCGAAATACGTGCCGCCGCCTGCTCCACCCTGCTCGTAAAACACCGCACTGCCCATCAAGCGCGAGGGCAGCGCTCCCCCCTGCGTCGTAATCACCGTGATCATCCCCCCCGGATTCACCTGTGGTGAAAATCCTTCCGGCGTCTGAAACACCACCGGGCCGCTGTTGGCCGGATTGGCCGTGCCATAAAACACCCCGGTGCGGCTGTCGTAAATCACGCCCAGCCCGTCGCCTTCGCCCATCCGCACCTGCCAGTCCTTCAACGGGCGCAGTTCAATCTGATAGGCGCTGCTCACGGACTGGATTTCAATCAGGCCCGTATCCGCGTAATTCACCGCCAACTGGCTGTCATTGTCTCCGCGCAACACCTGGCGCGTCTTGGGCGCCACCTTGAAATCACCCGCCGTCCCGCTGATACGCAAATCGCCCCCTTCATCCCAGTTCATCTGGATGGAATTGAAGGGCGCATTGGGACTGGCCGCCACCACGCCGCTGCGGAACGTGGCGCTGCTCTCGCTGCCAATTCGCGTAATCTGCCGGGAAATGGGATTGAAGAAATCCACGGGCTTGTCGGACGACGCCACAAACGTCGAGCAGTTTTGCACATTGATGTATTGGAAGGTGGCCCCCCCCGGCACGCTGGCGGAAAACCGGTTGGCAATGCGCACCAGCACCTCCCGCGCCGTCAAAAACACATTGGTGGGAGTCGTGTTCGAGGTGTCCACCGCTCCTTTGTCCAGATTCCACAGACCTCCCGCGCTTTGTTCCGAAATTAGAAAGGCGCTCCAACAATCAAAACCCGCCACCCACACCCGCAAAATGCCCTTGCGCACCCGCCACTCCACCTTGCGCGTGCCGCTGTTTTGCGTCACCTCGATTTGCGTGCCGTTGGGCAGCTCCAGCATCTGCGGGGTGTTGGGATTCAACGTGTACCGCTGTTTGCCCAGATAAATCTCCGCCTGGCTTTCCGCTTTGCCGCCAATGGCCGCCTCCAAGAGCGGAGTCAATCGTTGGAAACGCCCGGGTTGTTTGCCGTTGCCGGCTGTCCTTTGCAACGGGCCGCCCAGCATCGGCGGCAAAAAGGGCGACAATTCCCGGCTCAATCCATCGGCATCCGTGGCCGTGATAGGCCCCCGTCCCGCCAGGTAATAAGAGCCGTCTTTGAATAAATCAAACCGCGCGCTGGCCATCCCCCGCAGCGTGGCCTTGGCGCCATCCGGCAGGTTCAACGTCACCTCGGCGGTGTTGCCTTCCAAAGTTTGCGTATCCAGCCATTGGAGTTGAGTCTCCGGGCGCACCCGCAACCCCTGTCCCAGAGGCAATTGCGCCGTCCAACCCTTGAATCCCTCCACCTCCAGCGCCACCTCGCGCTCCGCCGCCATCACCGTGGCCATGCCATCAGCGCCGGGAGGAGTAATCTGCACGCCGCTTATCTTCACCCCGGCAGCCAGCTCCTTGAGCGGCAGCGAAGCCTTGCCGTCCAGGCTCACCCGCCATCCATCACCATCCGGAATCAGGCGGACAACGGCTTGAGGGTTGGGCTGGCCTTGCAAGGAGCAGACCAGCAGGCTCACGCACAGGAAACCCACCCCCTGGCGCAAGACTCGCCATCGGAAAGGAAGATTACATTGCGGGCGCACTTTAGTATTCATTAAAATATTTTTATGCCACGATAATTTATAAACAGGGCCTTATCCACAGCCCTGCCTGTATCCTCATTTTGGGCGAGTAGAAGGCAGATTTTCTACTTTTGCCGCTGCTAAATTGCCACAGGCAATTCAAATTGCAAAGCTGAGAAAAGCAAATCTCGCGCCATTATCATACCGGGGGGGGGCTAACTTCATCCCCCAAATGAGTCGGCGGTCGGTCATGCACTCCCCCAGGTTGCAGCCAAATCCCACCGTGGGCAAATATCCGCATCCAAATCGGTGGGCTCCAGCCCCAGCCGCCATTTTTGTTCCGCCAGCACCCCAATCATCGCCGCGTTATCCGAGCAAAATTCAGGGGAAGCCAGCCGCAGGCTGAGGCCAGCGGCAGCACAGGCGCGGGCCAGTTCCCGGCGCAGACTGCTGTTGCATGTGACTCCGCCAGAAGCTGTTACACATTTAACCCGGCACCGCCGGGCCGCCCGGAGGGTCTTGCCCACCAAAGTTTCCACAATGGCGGCCTGCACGCTGGCGCAGAGATTACGCAATTGCTGCGGGTCATCGGCCAGCCCGGGTTGCTTATCCAGAAAATAACGGACGGAAGTCTTCAGCCCGCTGAAACTAAAATCGTCGCTGTCTTCGTTTAACATCGGGCGTGGAAAATCAAACGCCCGCGGGTCTCCCTGGGCGGCCAGGCGGTCCATGATGGGGCCGCCGGGATAGGGCAGGCCGAGCATTTTGGCCGTTTTGTCGAAACACTCCCCGGCCGCATCATCCACGGTGGCCCCCAGGAGCTGGTGTTGCAAGGGACCCTTGACCCAAACCAGCATGGTATGCCCGCCGCTGACGATGAGGGAAACATTGGGTTGCAACTGCTCCCATTCTGCTTGAGGCGGTTGCCCGCCAATCCAGGGCGAGTACAAATGCGCCTCATGGTGATGCACCCCCACCAGCGGCCGGTTCAGGGCATACGCCATGCCCTGCGCCATTTTGAGGCCAGCCATCAAGGCCGTGGGCAGTCCGGGTCCGCGCGTAGCCGCCAGCAGCTCAATGTCCGCGGGCGTTATTCCGGCGCGTTGCAGGGCCTCCCGCACCACCACCGGCAGGTTGCGCAAATGCTCGCGCACGGCCAGCTCGGGCACCACGCCGCCATGCTCGGCGTGAATGTGAATCTGGGAAGAAACCACGTTGGCCAGCACCCGGCCCGCGCACACCACGGCGGCGCTGGTTTCATCGCAGGACGTTTCAATGGCCAAAACCGTGGGCATCAAAGGTCAGGCGGGCGGCGGCGGGAAAGGCGCCCCAACTCCTTATTTCATGGCCGTCTTGCCGGCGGGCGGCTCTTTGCGGGTGAACAAGGTGATGCCCCGCAACAAGTCCATGGCCCGCTCCAACTGCACATCACGCGCCTGGCGCACGCGCTGGGCCTCCTCCTCGGTCAGATTGGCCAGCCCCCCCGGGGCGCGCAGGAGCTGCAAATCCCGCCGCGCTTGGTCGCCCATGGGCACCACAATGTCCGGCGTGATGCCGCGCTCATGAATCACCTTGTGACTGGGCGTGTAATATTTGGCGGTGGTCAGCCGCAGCGCCGAGCCGTCATTTAATTGCACAATGCTTTGCACGGAGCCTTTGCCGAAAGTTTGCTCGCCCACAATGATGGCCCGCTGGTAATCCTGCAGGCAGCCAGCCACAATCTCCGAGGCGCTGGCGCTGGCGTCGTTCACCAGCACCACCATGGGCAGGCGCGGATGCGTGTTGCGGCTGCCAGCGCGGTATTCACTGCGATGGGCCGGGTTGCGGCCCTCGGTGGAGACCACCAGCGAGCGAGGCGGCAGAAACTTCTCCGCCACCTTGACCGCCTGGTCCAGCAGGCCGCCGGGATTGTCCCGCAAATCCAGCACCAGGCCCTGCATCCCCTGGCTCTCGAGCTTGCGCAAGGCCTGCTCCAAATCCGAGGCCGTTTGCTCGCCAAATTGCAACAGACGCACATAACCAATTTTGTCCGGCCCCAGGGCAAACTCCCGCCGGTTGTTCAGGTCTTTGACGGTGTGGATTTTAATTTCGGCCCGCTGCAATTTGAAGTCGCTCACCTGTCCACTGCTCGGGCGGTGAATGGTCAGCACCACCTCGCTGCCCGGCTTGCCCCGCAACCGCTGCACGGCATCCTGAAACCCCATTCGCTCGGTGCTTTGCCCGTCAATCTTCAAAATCTCATCCCCCGGCAAAATGCCCGCTCGCGCCCCCGGCGTGTCCTCCATCGGCTCCACCACCATGAGCACGCCCTGGTTGGTGGTGACCACCAGCCCCACCCCCCCAAACGCGCCCTCGGTATCTTTCTTCAAATCCTCATACCGGACCGGCTCCAGATATTCGCTGTGCGGGTCCAGCGTGTTCAACATCCCCTTGAGCGCCCCACGAATGAGCGATTGATAGCTCACCTTGTCGGCGTCCACATAATCCATGCGCACCCGCTCGAGCACGGTGGTGAAAAGCTTGAGGTTGGGATAGGCATCATCCTGCGGCGCCGCCGCCACTGAATAAAAATAGATGCGGGCGCCAATGACCAGGTTGAGAATCACCAGCGTGGTCAGCACCCCAAAGTAAATGCGTCTTTTCATAAACGACAATAAGCCCATTAACCTACCGCCCTCCGCTCCCCTTGGCAAGCGGGTGAGCGCCCCGAGGCCCGGCCGGGGGTCAGTTCTGAAGACAGCTACCCATCCAAAGGAGAGGAAGAACACGCTTCGTCCGGGACGGCGCAGCCAAGGTAACCCATGCGGATTTATGGATTAACGGGCGGCCGTGCGGGACGGCAAACTCTGGCTCAGGAATAGACGGGAAGCCATTTTCAACAATTTCTGGCCGGATAAGCGCACCCGCAAGGTTTTGCGGAAAAAACCGCGCGGGGGATTGGCGCGCCGGAAGGCTTCCACCTCATGGCGGCAATCACCAAAGGTCCGGCAGCATCCCACCGCGCGGATTAACTGCAAATCGCTCAAGAAAAAATCCGGGTCCAGCCGCCAGGCCAGGCGCACCAACACGGGAGAATAGGCACATTGAAACAAGACCTCGCGTTCATATTCCTGCGCATTGCCGTGGTGCTGCGCAGTGAACAATTCCCGCAACGTTTGCGGTTCGCTTGTCTCCCGCTTGAGCGGCGGTGTGCTATTCTGTAAAGCCGTGCCCGTCATACGACAATTGATGCCAAACTTGGGTGAACTTTCACCCAGTAACCCTATCGGATGCAGCGCAATGTGGCCAAGTCCACCCGTGCCTGAAAGACTTGTAAGTAAAAATCCTACACAAATCTTAAGCGGGATGTTAATCTCAGGGGCGTCCATGAAAAAAGGCATGTCACGGCCCTTCGCCCCCCCTGCCCCCGGCTGGAGGCCAAGATTATCGCGCAGGGGCTTGAAAAAAAACACCAATTGGCTTAGCCTTGCCCAGCCTCATGAAGACCGTCCTGCTCATTGATGAAGACGCCGGCGCTCGTCGTGGCTTGAAAAGTTTTCTGGCGTCGGAAGGCTGGACGGTCTGGGAGGCGCAAACTCCCGAACAAGCCTGGGACCTGGCGCAGCGGCAGCGGCCGCGGGTGGTGGTGGTGGACTTTTTGCTGCCGGAAGGGGCGGCGATTCACCTTTGCCGGCGGTTTCGGGATACGCCGGCGTTTGACGGCACGGTGCTGGTGGCCGTCAGCGCCCGGGACTTTCCCGCCGACCGCCAGAATGCGCGGGAGGCAGGGGCGCGGCATTTTTTGGTCAAACCTTACGATCCGGTGGCGCTCAAACGGCTTTTGGAGAATGTGGCCCAAAGTGATACTATGTTGGAGATGCCACCGTGCACCAATATGATTCCGGAAGATGCCCCCACCCGTCTCCGTTTCTGGGGAGTGCGCGGCAGCATCCCGTCGCCGGGGCCGGAAACGGTGCGTTATGGCGGCAACACCTCCTGCGTGGAAATCCGCGCCGCAGGCCAAATCATCATTCTGGACGCCGGCTCGGGCATCCGCCCGCTGGGGCTGGCGCTGGCGCGCGAATTTAAGGGCCGCCCGCTGGAGCTGACCCTGATGATTACCCACACCCACTGGGACCACATCCAGGGTTTTCCCTTCTTCGTGCCGGCCTACAACCCCCGCAACACCGTGCGGGTGCTCGGCTATGAAGGCGCCACTCGCGGCCTGCAGGATACCCTTTCCGGGCAGATGGAAAGCCCCTATTTTCCCATTGGCCTGAAAGAAATGCCCGGCAATCTGCAATTCACCGAGCTGCGGGATTTGCAGTTTTCCATCGGCTCCATCCAGGTGCGCGCCACCTATGTCAATCACCCCGGCGTGTGCGTGGGCTACCGGTTGTTCACTCCGGAAGGCTCCATCACCTTCATCCCGGACAATGAAAATTACGTGCGCCTGAAATCTCACTCGGCCGGCGCGCAAACGGTCAGCCCGGAGGCGCAGGCCTTCGCCGAGCAGCAGGACCAAAAGCTGGTGGAATTCATCCGCGGCTCCGACCTCCTGATTGTGGATTCCCAATACGACGCCGAAGAATACGAGCGCCACGTGGGCTGGGGCCATAGCTGCGTGGACGACTCGGTGAACCTCGCCGTGCGGGCCGAGGTGAAAAAGCTCTTTCTTTTCCACCACGACCCCAGCCATGACGACCGCAAGATTGACGCCATGGTGCGGCATGCCCGCAAACTGGCCGCAGCGTCCGGGCGCGCCCTGGAGGTGGCCGGAGCACGGGAGCGGCTGGAAGTGGTGTTGCGGCCCACGGCGCGCCGCCGCGCCCTGGCGCGCGCCGGGTGAGCGGTTGGCAGACAGCCCGGGGAAGCTATATTTCCCCACGCGCAACCCGTGGCATGAAAACCGTTGTTCTAGTGGACGAAGACCAAAGCCAGCGTGCCGCTGTGGCCGCCTGGCTGTCCGAAAACGGTTGGCGCGTCCTGGTGGCCGACGACGGGGAAACCGGGTTGGAGCTGGCGCTAAAAAACCGTGCCGAGCTGGTGGTGTGCGATTTGCTGATGCCCCGCTGCAATGGTTTTCAACTATGCCGCATGGTGCGCCAGGAGGCTGTCCTCCGCAGCTACACCCGCGTGGTGCTCACCACCGGCGGCGGTTATCCCACCGACCGTTTGAACGCGCTCCAGGCCGGCGCTGACGCCTGCCTGGTCAAACCCCTCCAGCGCCACGAATTCCTCAAGCTGGTCAAAGAGTTGATGGGGGAAACCGACACCACCTTCCTCCGGCGGGAAGCCGCGCGCCGGCCGCGCCCGCCCAGCACCCGGCCGCCGCCCCCCGCCCTGCCGCTGGATGCCCCACCCCGCGTCCGCTTCTGGGGCGTGCGCGGCTCCATTCCCACCCCCGGCCGGGCCACGCTGCGCTATGGCGGCAACACCGCCTGCGTGGAAGTCCGCACCGGCGGGCAGATTATCATCCTCGATGCCGGCACAGGCATCGCGCCGCTGGGCGCCAGTTTGATGCAGGAATTTGGCGAGAAACCCTTTGCGGTGACCATTTTGATTTCCCACACCCATTGGGACCATATTCAAGGCTTTCCCTTTTTTGAACCGGTGTACCACCCTCGCAACCAGGTGCGCATCATCGGCTACAAGGGCGCGCGGGAGGGCCTCGAATCCACCCTCAGCAGCCAGATGGAAAGCCCGTACTTTCCCATCTCGCTGGCCGAGCTGCCGGGCAACATCAGCATCGAGGAAATGCGCGATTTGAATTTTGACGTGGGCGGGGTGCGCGTGGAAGCCACGTACTTGAATCATCCCGGCTTGTGCATGGGCTACCGCATCCACACCCCAGGGGGCGTGGTGGCCTATTTGCCCGACAACGAGCCTTACCAACGCTTCAAGTACCATGCCACCGTCAATGACAACGGCCCGCCTGTGAGCCAGGAGGCCATCGAGTACGCCCGCCGCCAGGACCAGCGCATCATTGATTTTGTGCAGGGGGCGGCCGTGCTCATCATTGACTCGCAATACGACGCCACCGAATACCAGAGCCGCATCGGCTGGGGCCACGGTTGCGTGGACGATGTGGTGGCCCTGGCCGTGAGCGCCAAAGTCAAACGCGTGTTTCTCTTCCACCACGACCCCCGGCATCAGGATGAGCACGTGGACCGCATGGTGGAATGGGGCCGCAATTTCGTGCAATTGCTGGGCGAAAACGTGGAGGTCAACGCCGCCCAGGAAGGTCTGGAACTCATCTTGCAACCGCTGGAAACCGCAGCCTGAAGCCCGGCCCAAAACCACCGGCCGCCAGACGCAGGCATTTCGTCCCGCCACGGGCCTTTCCGCAAAAGAGCTCCGGTTGATTTTCCCTGCTTTTGCCCGGCTGCGCCAGTGACGGACAAACTTCACCATTCCCCGCCCAGCGGCGGACTGGCTGCCCCCCTTGCGGCCAGCGTGGCGGAGCGCATGGCGGTAAGCGGAGGTGATTGACATATCCTCATCGCATTATTAATGCTAATGCCCTAATGCAAACAACACTGGGCAGAAATTCGTCGCTTCTCCGTCTCTTGCCGTCGGCAAGCCCGGCCATGGTCATTCTGGCGCTGGGGTTGAATCTGATTTCCCTGGGCGCGGCGGACCCCTCGCCTGCGGTTGCCTCCACCCCCACCAACAGCTCTGGCACCATCACCATCGTGGGTGAACGCCCGGCGGTCGAGCAGGGGGAAAAATCCCTGTTCACCGCGCTCCCGCCCCGGGATTTGCTTCTGCGGCCACTGGTGGAATCGCCCGGGCTGGAAACGGCCACCACGGTGGTGGGTCGGCCGGAAATTGAGCGGTTCAACGCTTACACCGCGCTGGACGCCTTGAGATACACTCCCGGCGCGTGGACGGAAACGCGCGGGCGCAAGGAAAAGATGCTCTTCAGCGTGCGCGGGCAGCGGTATCCCTACCCCGGCCACCTCGTGGATGGCGCCTGGTTTCGCGAGTTCACCGAATCGGCGTTTTTCCTGAACGCTGCCTTTCTTGAGCAAATTGAGCTGACCCGCTCCAGTGCCGACCTGCTGCTCTCACCCGGCGGCATGGCAGGGCACCTCCATCTGGTGCCCCGCCAATACCCGCGCTCGGAAACTCAGGTGCAGGCCGAGTACGGCACCTTGAACACAGTGCTCACGCGGTTGACGCACGGCGCGCCGTTTTCGCAAGGCATGTACGGCCTGGGCTTGAGCTATCGGCACACGGACGGCCCGCAAAACATGAACGCCAGGGAAAACGTGGGCGACCTGTACGGCCGCCTGCAATGGCAGGCCACCCCGCGCCTGCAACTCAGCCTGCTCGGTTACGCGCTGAACGGCGACCGGCAGTTGCAACTGGCCCGGCCCCCCGCCATGCCTTCCCTGCAAAACCGCCGCGAGAGCGCGGACCCCATGAATTATCAGATGCTCGTGGCCAGGGCGCGGCTTGAATGGGAACGGCCCGCCGTGACGGAGGCCACCTTCAACTTCGGCAACCGCCGTTACCTGGCGCATCAAACCGGCACGCCGGACTGGCTGGAAAAAGACCTCGAATACGGCGCGCGCCTGCTCCAGACGTTCCAGCTTTCCGAGCGCAATCATTTGCGCGTTTCCGGCCTGTTCAATCATTGGGAAACCCCCACGGGCAAACGCTTCTACGCGGGGCGGCCGGGAGACTTGAGCACGTACGCGGCGGCCCTCACCGATGAGCACCAATGGGAGCGCTTGACGCTCAACGCCGGCTACCGCTTCAGCCAGACCTACATCAAGGAATTTGGCGGCTTTCACGTGGAAGGCTCCACGGCGGGGTTGACGGCGGTGCAGGTGCGCAATGAATGGGAGGACCCCCTCCACACGCTAAGCCTGGGCGCCAAGTACACGCTCAGCCCTGTGTGGTCCTTGCATGCCAATTTCACCTGGGGCCAGATTGCCAGCCAGCCCGGCATGCTCAACTCCGCCCTGCAACGGCCCGACACCGAAACGCGCTGGAAATATGACTTGGGCGTGCGCGCCGCGTGGCCCAGCTATGGGGAGATTTCCCTGACCGCCTTCCTGGTGGACCAGTACGACGCGCCCCTGATTAAAAACACCGCCGTCACCGTCAATGGCCTGCCCTTTGCCTTGTTTGAAAATACCGACGCCCGCAGCTACGGGGTGGAATTCGAGACGCGCACACGGCGGTTTGACTTCGGGTTGCAATTGTTCTTCAACGCCACGCTCATGACCACCGAGCGCCGCACCCCGGCAGGCTGGCGCCATGACCCCGAGCTGCCGGAGGTGGTGTTGGGCGGCGGCGCCTCCTACCTCTACCGGCGCCTGGAGGCCATTTTCCTGGCCAAGCACGTGGGCCTGTATGAAAACGACCGGTTTCTGCCCGCCGGCATGCGGCCGGTGGATTTGGGGGACTTTGTGGAATTGACCGCCTCGTTGAATTATTATCTGGGCCGCGAGCAACAACACCGCCTCTACCTGGCAGTTGAAAACCTGACGGATGAAGAATTCTCCACCGTGGTGGGGTATCCCCATTATGGCTTGATGCTCAAAGGCGGGTTGACCCTGGTGTTTTAGCGAAGTTGTGGAAAAAGCGGCTCACCATCGCTTGCTTGCCTCACGTGTGACGCGCCACAGTGAACGGAGAGACCAGCACAGACCGCCACCATCACGGCCCGCTTGCCCGCGGCGGATTTTGGCCGCATTGTAATACACACTCTCAACGCCATTGCCGCCATGGCAACCTCGCCATCCCACAGGCATCCGGCCGCGCTTGAGGCATGGCCCCCAAGCGGGGGGCTGCGCCCCATGTTAAAGCCGCTCTTTTGGTCTCTCCTGTTTCATGGAGTGGTGGCAGGCGTGTACTTTGGTTTCCTGGCGGGACGGCCCTCGCCCGTGCCGGACTGGCTGCAAGAGCTTCAACCGGCAGCCCGGCAACCGCCTCAACTCACCCTCTCGCTCATCATCGTGGCCGGTGACGGTGCCGCCAAACCCGCGCCGCCTGCCCCGCCAGCGCCATACCCCACCCCAGCAAACCCCACTGCGCCGGCCAGCGGGGATGCTGCTGCACCTCCGCCCGCGCCCGAGAATCGGCTTTCATTGCCGCCTACGGGAGAATCTCCCGTCGTCACTTCGCCCCAGGCAGTTTCCCCGCCGTCTCCCACCCCGCCCATCCCTGAGTCCCCCGTGGCACAAGAGCCTCTAATTCAACCAGCGTACCTCCCCCCTGCGGCCTCTGCCCCAGCCGGCCCAGCGGACCTGGCTCAAGCAAAGGAAAAAATCGGCTCCGGGAGCGGTGCAGAAAACCGGTCTTGGGCCCCATCCTTGCTCCCTGCGGGCGGCGGGGCGTCCGGCAGCGAAAGCCCCGCCAGCGCCGGCAACTTTGCCGGGGCGCGCCTTCGGCAGCCACCCAATTTGCAGCGGTTTTATCCTGAGGCTGCCCGCCGGCAGGCCCTGACGGGGGTTACTCACCTCACCTTGCAGGTGGACGCCCGGGGCCGCGTTCAATCGGCGCGGGTGACGTCCAGCCAGCCGGCGGGAGTTTTTGACCAGGCCGCCGTGCGGGCCGCCGGTGTGCTACGCTTTGAACCGGCCCGTTGCAATGGCCAGCCCATGCCGGCCGACTTCCAACTCACCATCCATTGGCAGTTGGATAAGTGAACTCAGCGCGGTCTCCCTCCCCAACGCAGTGAAACAGGATTCGCCGTCCCCCCCAACAAGGTCAACGGCCTGGCTTGAAACGTGAAAGACCGAAAGAGAACGGGCCGGAAAACCCCCGTTTTCCGGCCCGTCAACCAACCCCTTCCCTGCCGGGCATGGCGCCCAACCCTGCCCGGCAAAGCGCTTGTACGGCATCAGGCGGCGATGCGCACGGCTTCGCGGCTTTCAATCATCTTGCGCAGTTTGTTCAGCGCCAGATTCTGAAGCTGCCGAATGCGCTCGCGCGTCACGCCAAATTCCTTGCCAATCTCCTCCAGCGACCGCTCCGGGCCGCCATCCAGCCCAAAGCGCAGCCGCAAAATGTTGTATTCCCGCTCCGGCAGGCGCTCCACCAGCTCGCTCAGCAAATCCAGCATGGTTTTCTGTTCGAGCATGTCGTACGGATTTTCCGCCCGCTCATCGGCAATGATGTCGCCCATCCGGCTGCTGTCATCGTCCCCAATGGGCGCGTCAATCGAGGATGTCCGCACCCCCGCCGAGCGCAGCATGTTGGCCCGCTTGACGCTGATGCCCAGTTCCTCCGCCACCTCTTCATCCGTCGGCTCCTGCCCCAGCTCCTCGGCCAGCCGGGTCACGGTGCGGCGCACCTTGGCAATCTTGTCCAGCATGTGAATGGGCAGCCGCACGGTCTTGGCCTGGTTGGCAATGGCCCGGCGGATGGACTGTTTAATCCACCACGAGCTGTAAGTGGACAGCTTGCCCCCCTTGGCCGGGTCAAATTTTTCCACCGCCCGCATCAGGCCAATGTTGCCTTCGTTGATCAGGTCCAGCAACGGCAGGCCGTAGCCCTCATATTCCCGGGCAATCTTCACCACCAATCGCAGGTTGGCCCGAATCATCCGCTCCCGCGCCTTGGCATCCCCGCGCTTGATGCGCGCCGCCAGCTTGACTTCCTCCTCCGGCGTCAGCAAGGGCACTTCCCCCACCTCGCGCATATAAAGGCTCAGGCTGTCCGTAGGCTCGTACTCATTCCGGTAATCCACCAGCGGGATTTCCACAGCCGGGGCAGGCTCGGCCAGGGAAGCCTGACCCACCTCTTTTGGCGTCAGTTTGACCACCTCAGCGGCAGGCTTGACCGGGGGAAGTTTGGCCTCGGCCACCGAAAAACGGGCCGCATGGGCTTTAGCCTTGGCGGGCCGGCGATTGCGGTTGACCTTGGCGGGCTTGACGGTGACGTTTTTATTCGGGCGCATACTTTCTTTGTCTTTGCTGTGGTTAATATTGTTTTAACATTTCTTGCTCTTGATACGACAAAAACGAGCGCTTGTCAATCTTTTGTCTAAGATATTTAAAAATTTCATGTTATTCTCGTTGTGCAAAAGAAACTCTAATTTGCGACAAAAGCGATACTGGCTATCTTGTGACCATTGTTTGCATGGATCAACCTTGTCACACCATTAAAATGGCGGCGAAGTTGACCGGCTTGAGCGCCCATGTCATTCGCATCTGGGAAAAACGCTACGGCGCGGTTCAACCTCAGCGCAGCCATAGTCACCGCCGCCTCTATTGCGACCGGGACCTGGAGCGGCTGACGCTTTTGCGCCAGGCCACTGAGCAGGGCCACAATATTGGCGCCATCGCCCGGCTGCAGGATGAGCAACTGCGGGAGCTGGTGGGACGGGGCACACCCGGCGGCGGGCGGGGAGAAATCTCACCCAATGGTTATCACCAGGCCAGGGTGTCCGTGGAGGATTTGCTGGCGTGCGTGCGCCAGTTTGACGAACGGGGTTTAATCCGCCACTTGGAGCAGTGGCAGGTGGAGCTGGGCAGCCAGGGGCTGCTGGTGCAATTGGTGGCCCCGTTGGCCCAGCGCATCGGCGAGGAATGGGCCCAAGGCCAGATGACCGCCGCCCAGGAGCACTTTGCCACGGCCACCATCCGCGAATACCTTTTACATCACGCCCGGCAGTTTCCCACGCAAGGCGGCCCTTCCATGGTGGCCGCGACTCCCGCCGGGCAGCTTCATGAGCTGGGCGCGGTGCTGGCCACTTTTGCCGCCCGCAGCCAGGGATGGAATGCGGTTTATCTGGGGGCCAGTTTGCCCGCAGCGGAAATTGCCGGAGCCGCCGTGCGCAGCCGGGCGCGGGTGGTGGGTCTGAGCATTGTTTTTCCGGCGGACGACCCCGCGCTGCCGGAGGAGATTGATCAATTGCGCAAAGCGCTGCCGCCGCAAGTCACCCTGCTGGCCGGCGGCCGGAGCGCTCCGGCTTATCAGGTGGCCCTGCGCCGGGCGGGCGCGGTGTTGCTGGCGGATTTGCCCCAGTTATTTGAGGTCTTGAACGCCTTGCGCGCCACGCCGCTGGGTTGACGGCCGCCAAGGGCCCGCGCTTTTCCCCGGCGCAGAACGGGCCGGGCCGGGCAGAGCCGCCTCAGTACCCGTAACCCTGCATCATGCCCTGCACCATGTTGCGCCGGAACATTTCCCGGTTCACGGCATCGTAGAATTCCACCGGATTAAAATCATCCGTCAACACGCGGATGCGATGCTTGCTGGGAGGCGCGGTCACCACATTTTCCATGGCCAAGCGCGTGGCGCCGAGGGCGCGGGGGTGGACTTCGGACAAATCCGGCTGGCGCACAAAGGCCAGGTCCGGAATATCCGACGCCACCAGCAACACATTGCCGCCGAAGGCCGTGTGGATGCGCACGGATTTGAACACGGCCTGCAGGGTGCACTCCAGCGACGCGGTGAAGAAATTGCGGGCGGGGTCCAGCTCGCCGAAACTGTTGATGACTACCGTCCCGCCGGGCCGCAGGATTTTTTGCATCGCCACAAATGCCTCGCGGCTCATCAGATGAGACGGCGAGGAATCCCCCAGAAAAGCATCCAGAATGATGGTGTCGTAGCGTGGGCCATCCGGGCGGGCGGCGGCATTGAGAAAGTGCCGGCCATCATCAATAAACACCCGCGCCCGGGTGGGGTCGAAATCAAAATGTCGCTGGGCCAGCCCCGGCATTTCGGGGTTGATTTCCACCACGTCCACCTGCGCGCCGTCCCGGGCCAGTTGCATGGGCACGATGCCCACCCCGAGGCCGATGCACAACGCCCGCTCAATCTTTGGTGTGTAAGCCCGCGCCAGGCCATGCAGCATCCAGGTGAACATGGAAGTGCTTTTCTTCTCCAGCGGGTCATAGGTGTTTTGCGTCAGCCAGTCATTCAGATATACCCGGTGGGGCAGGTTGGTGTGCTGAATAACCAGCATCTGCCCAAAATTGGAATTGCGCCGCTCCAGCTCTTCGTAACCGGGAATGTTCAAGGCCAGCTCCTGCCGGATGCCGCTGTATCCCGCCCCCAGGCCCGTCAGCAGGGCCGCCACCAGGCTCACCTGCGCGGACGCCCGCAAGGGACGGGGATTCAGCAGAAAGAAATAGACGAGCGACACCACCATCAACCCCACCGCCGTCAGGTACATGCTCAGCGAGTTGGGCAGATACGGGATGACCGCATACCCGATGAGGAGCGTGCCCGCCACACTGCCCAGCGTGCTCAGCGCCGAAACCCGCCCCACCTGGCCGCCCACGGTTTGCAGGTTGTGGGTGAAGTTGCGCACCAGAAACGGCCCCACCACCGCCAGCAGCGTCAGCGGCGGGAAAAACAGGAACAGCGAGGCCAGCAGCGAGCCGACGGCGAGTTTTTGTTTCAGGCAGGCAAAGGAGACCGGCGCGCACAGCGGCACGGAAATCGCCAGGTAAATGGCCGCCGCCAGAATGGCCAGGTACATGCGGCGCAGGTCGGGCGAGCGGTCCGCCAGCCAGCCGCCCAGGTAGTAGCCGGCCGCCAGCGAAATCAGCGTCACCGTGATTTGCGCCGTCCACACAAAATGCGACGTCCCAAAATACGGCGAAAGCATTTTGGCGCCGAGAATCTCGACAATTAGAATGGCCGCGCCGGTGAAGGCGGCAGTGAAGTACAAATACCGCCGCAACCGGGTGGCCCCGCCGCCGGCGGCGGCCGGCGGCGGAGCATCGGCGGCGGGTTCGACCGGCACTGGATTTTTTTTCACGCGCGCAATGGGTTCCACAAGTCCTGCGTCCGATTCGCCTGGCCGGTGGACGGCTCAGGGCGTGACCGGCGTGACGCTCAACGTGTGCCGCACCGGCGTCAACGCCTGGCGCACTGCCGCATCCAGCGCCTCCTGCCGGGCCACCAGGCGCGCCCCCACCTGCCGGAAGGCCTCGGCCAGCGCCGGGTCTGCCGCCGTCTCGCGCCCGAAGAAGCGGAACTTGGTCACCATTTCCTTAATCATGAGCGTCTCAAAGTTTTGCTTCTGCCCCACCGCATCCATCACCTTGCGAAACGCCTCATCAAACGGCGTGGCCGGAAAAGCCGCGGCCAGATTCACCCCCGCTTCCAATTGCTCGCGGGTAAACTCCAGCGAGGTGGCGCCCCAGGTCACCCGCGCCTTGGGGGCGTTCAAATTGCGCACCTTCAACACAAAGCGGTTCAGCTCTTCATTGAAGGGAAAATACGGCGCAATGCTCCGCGTGCTGGAGGAGGCTTTGGGGTCCGGGTCAAAACAGAACGGGTAGCGCGTGCTCTCCAGCTCCACCTGGTTGCGCCCGCCGCCCGCCACCTTGTGGCCGGCAGAAACCTGCGGGGCGCCTTGCAGGTCCAGCGTCAACTCCGCCACGCGCCCGTCACAACCCAGGGCGCGCAAGAAGGCGTAGGCCATGATGAGATGCCCATTCGGCCCGGGATG
The DNA here is from genome assembly GCF_024832785.1 of Fontisphaera persica. GTDB lineage: Bacteria > Verrucomicrobiota > Verrucomicrobiia > Limisphaerales > Fontisphaeraceae > Fontisphaera > Fontisphaera persica. The sequence goes on along the minus strand of NZ_CP116615.1, from coordinate 4,048,584 downwards.
AAAACCATCCCGCCCGCACACATCATAGTCATCGCCCAGGGCGGCCTTGGCCTTGGCCATGGCGTCCAGCATGGGCTGATGCACGTCAGCAAACGCCACGCCCAGCTCGCCCGCCAGCCGGCGGTTGATGTCCCGCAACTTGCCCAGATTTTGGTTGTAGCCCTCCGCGCCGGACAGGGGCGCAAAATTGTTCCGCACGAAATAACGGGTATCCACCGCGCCCGGGGAACCGAGCACAATATGCTTCACCCCCATACCTTTGAGGATTTCCACGTATTTCCGAGTGCTGGCTTCATAGGCGCGGCCAATGTCCTCGGTATAAGGGCGATACTGCCCATCGTTCATGCCGTAGCAGGTGGTGACCACCGTGGGCTTGAACATCCCCAGGTCATTGGCCGCTCGGGAGGCAAAACCATCCGCCCGCTCCCCGCTCCAGCCAAACTGGAAAACATGGATATCCGTCCGCCCGGCACAGGCCAGGAGGTAGGTCTCCATGTATTTGGAGTAAAGTTTTTGCTCCGTGATGGAGTCGCCCACAATGGCCAGCCGCGCCCCCTCGGGCAGAAGGCTGGCCGCGGCGGCGGCCGCCGCCACGCAGGACGCGCAAACCCCAAGGAATAACAGTCGCAGACGCTTTCTCATGCCGGCCAGCGTAATTCAGCCTGGCCGGTTTGTCACTGGCAAATCAACTGCCGGGCACCGTGAGCGGCTTGCCGTTGTCGCGCCCGTTCAGCTCCAGCATAAAAGGGACCGCCCGCCGCGCCCACTTCTCTGGCGAGGGATACAACGCCGCGGAGTCCCCAAAGCAACTGCGCAGCATGTCGGTGTCAATGATGCCCGGATTCAGCGGCACCGCGGCCAAGCCGGGAGGCAGCTCCTGGGCCAGCGCCTGGGTGAGGCCTTCGATGGCAAATTTGCTGGCGCAATAGGGGGCCACCTCGGCATCGGTGGTCCGGCCCCACCCGGAGCTGATGTTGATGATGACGCCTTCGCCCCGGGCCACCATGGCAGGCACAAAATGCCGCAGCATGTGGTACACCCCTTTCACATTGACCTCCATGACCGCGGCAAACTCCTCGCTGGGCACCTTCCACAAGGGCGCGCGCTGGTTGATGATGGCGGCGTTGTTCACCAGCAAATCCGGCGCTTTGAACTTGTGGAGCACGTGCCGGGCCCAGCGCGCCACGGCCTCGTCGTCCGCCACATCCACCGCCTCAAATTCATGCGGCGGCCCCAGTTGCGCCTTCAACCCCGCCAGGGCGTCCTGCGACCGCGCACATCCCACCACCTTGTGTCCCAATCGCGCAAACTCCAGCGCCATGGCCCGGCCCAAACCCCGGCTGACGCCAGTTAAAACAATGGTTCTTGCTTTAGCCATAGACTCTCACCTGCTGTCCGCCAAGACGTTGACGCATCCCCCGCGTCAAGGCAAGTGGGAACGGTGAACTGCTGGCGCACGGCATGGCCACAGGGGGGGCTGGCGGCGTCAGCCCGTGGCCGCGGCTTCCGCCGCCGCATGTCTTCGCTTGCGGGAATGGCCCGGCTGGCGCATGATTAACTCATGGGTTTGCCCCAACATCCGGTGACGTTGACCCCGGAGCAAATTGCGGATTTGAATCGAAAACTCTCGGCCATGCGGCACAGCGTCAACAATCATCTGGCGCTGTTTGCCGCGGCGGGAGAAATCCTGCAGATCAAACCGGAGTCGGCCAGCCGGGTGGCAGGTTATCTGCAGGAGCGGCCAGCGCAAATCAGCCAGGAAATTCGGCGGTTCAGCGATGAATTCGAGCGCGTCTTCGGCATCACCCGCGATGCGGAGGGCGAGGCCAAGTAAAACCGCGCGCCCCGCCTCTTAATCCCACCCTTGTTGCCGCCACCAGCGCTCCAGTTGGGCGGTGTCGAAATCCGCCAGCACCCGGCCATCCACCTCAATGACAGGCGCCAGCGTCTGGCCGCTGAGGGCATACATCTGGGCGCGATGCTCCGGGTGGTGAATGACATCCAGCGCCTCATAGCGCAGGCCGCGGGCCTTGAGCCAGGCCTCAGCCTGATGACACCAGGGGCAATACGGTTTGATGAACAGGCGAATGCTACGCGGGGGCATGAACTTCAACCTTCCACTAAATAAGTATCGTCGTGCTCGTAGGCCGGCGCGCAGCAGCACAGCAGCCGCAGGGGCTCGGGGCCGGTATTCCACAACTTATGCCAGTGTCCCGGCGGTATGGCGATGGCGTCCCCCGGCTTGACGGGCCGCTCCTCGCCTTCCACCCGCATCCGGCCCGTGCCGGACAGGATGAAATAAATCTCCTCCGTCCGCGCATGGTAATGCTCCGTCGTGGCCCCGCCGATGGGCAGGCGGGCCTCAGCCAGGCTTTGATTCAAAAGGCGGGAGTTGCGCGGCGCCAGCAATTCGCGGATTTCCGAGCCGTCTTTGGTGATGAAGGCCGGCAGCTCGTCGAGGTTTTTCACTTCCATACAGGACCAGGCTCAACGCCGCCAGCCCAGGGCGAGAGGCAGGCGGCGGACGGATTTGGTGGAGCCGAGGGGAGTCGAACCCCTGACCTTCTCATTGCGAACGAGACGCTCTACCAACTGAGCTACGACCCCACCATCCGTTCCGCGGGCGCTTCAGCGCCGCAACCCCCTAACTATGCCCCCCGCCGCGTTCTTGGCAAGCAACTTTTCACGGCCCGCAGGGAAAGACTGGGTAGATACTGACCACCGGGGGCATGACCTACCCAGCCTTTACCATCGCACGATGGCATCGGCCTGAATCCCGCCCGTGGAATCCTGCCGCCGGCAGAGGTGGATTTTTTGGTGGAACATGTGGCGCAGGGTCCGGGGTTGATTTCGTACAAGGCCAATCCCGACGGCTCCCGCAGCCCGTATGAGCTGAATGTCAATTATCTGGACGCGCTGCACTGGCCCGGCGTTGTGCGCCAAAAGTAACTGTTACCCGGCGCGGGGTGGGCAGGGGGCCCGTTGCGCCAAAAGGGTGTTACCCAAGTTGACCCCTCATTTGAGAACAAAGAAAGCCGCCGGACGCAGTCCCGCCGGCCTCCCTTGTTCCCGTTTCTTGGGGAAATTCCCGTACTCCAAGACGCCTCCGAATTCAAGCCGTTAGTCGCCGCCGGGCTTCAATCGCCTGCTTCTGGCGTTCGATGTCCCGCCCCAGTTGGAAGGGATTGAGCGTGGCGTGCAGCGCCCGCAAGCGCGCCTTGGTTTCGGCACTGACTTCCGCCGCCGCCAGCACCCGGGCGTAGGGCGTTTGGGGGACGCCATACTGCCGCACCATCCGCCCCCGCTCCGAGACTTACCCTCCAGCTTGAGGGTCGGCAGGAAATGATTGAGCAACGGCTCCAACGCCTCTTTGCAGAGGGTGTTGATGAGCGGCGTGACCGCCGGGTTGTCGTAACGCCCATAACCGAAATGCTGGCGCACCCGCGTCCAGTTGCGCTGCTCGACATGGGCGTTGTCGTTCTTCTGATAGGGCCGGGCGCGGGTGAAGAGCACCGGCCGGGGACGCTGCCCCAGGTAGGCCACCAGGTGATGGTTGATGAACTCGCCCCCGTTGTCGGTGTCCACCCCCGCAGGGCAAAGGGCAGGCTGGCCTCCAGATCGCGAATCTGCGTCAAAGTGGCGTGCTGGCTGCGGTTTTCCAAGGCGCGCAGCCCGGCCCAGTCGGTGCTAATATCCACCCCATCCAGCATCCACAGATGCCGGTCATCCAGACAGCCGCCGCATAGGGCCACCGTGTCCAGCCCAGCCAGCCGGGGCCGGTCTCGGTCCACTCGCCGCGCAGGGGGATGCTCTGACGCAAGAGGCTGCCGGGCCGGGTGCCGGTCGGTCGCCGCCCGCCCGCCGCAGCGGGGCCAGCAAACGATCCAAGGTGCGCGCACTGATACTCAAGAGCGCCTGGCGCAAATCCGGGTCCAGGCGGCGATGATCGGTTTCATAGGCGGCCAGCCACTCGGGAAGCAGGGCACGCAGCCGCACCCCGCAGGGTTGGAAGGCCGCCTGCCAGATCGGCCGAATCACCGGCAGCAGCGTCTCCGGGTGGTAGGTCTTCGGCCGCCCCAAAACCAAGCCGGGCGCCCGTCGCGCCGACGGCCCGGCCCGCAGCGCCCGAATGGCCGCCTTGCGATGGTAGCCCAACAGGGCGACGGCCTGGTCGAGCAGTTGGGCTTTGTAGAGTCGCCCGGCCCGGGCATAGCGCCGACGCAGCTGGGCCAGGACTTCTTGACGAGTGTTTTGACTCATTTCGGTGTTCATGGCTCGGTAACACCGACTTTTGGCACAACGACCAGTTTCCGCCAACCGGTCAGCCCCGCCTGGGTAACAATCTTTTGGCGCAAATCGCCGGCGAGCCGGAGGAGGCTGCCCTGCAGAAATTCCTGACGGCGCATGCGCTGCTGCTGGCCTTGCGGGGCATGCCCGGGATTTATTTTCATTCGCTGTTTGGCTCGCGCGGCGACCCGGCCGGGGCGGCGGCTTCGGGCATCCCGCGCCGCATCAACCGCCAGAAATTGCGCCGCGCAGAGCTGGAAGCGGAAGCCGGACATTCCGCTGGCCCCGTGGCAAAGCCGTTGGGTGCAGGAAACTTGACGGCGCCGGGCGCGCGGCTCAAGTCTCCGCCGGCGGAGGCGTCCCGGGAGCGGGCTGGCCTTGGGGAGGCAGCACCACCAGATTCACCGGGTAGCGAATCTTCATGACGTCGTCCACCAGCACCTCAACAAAATAGGTGCCCGGGACGTGGAAGGTGACGTTGGGCAGCACGGCAATGTTGATGGCATGGCCGTTGGGATGCGGCAGCTCGAAGTTGACCTCGCGTTTGCTCAGGACCGTGGCCTGGTCCGGCGCCACCAAACGGAGCGTTTCGCGAAAGCGCCCGAGGCCCGCCGTCCAGCGATTGAAGAAGATGACGCGCCCGGCCGTCACGGGCAGCCCGGGCACCACAATGGCGTTGATGACGCCAATAAGGATGAAGTTGCCGTTGGCTTCCTGGCGGACGTCTTCGCACAGGACGGAGCATTGCAGGTCAGGGAGGATGCGGGTGGGGTCCATGATTCAATTAAACGCAGAAGTTACGAGGGCCAACGCATTCAGCCGTTGCCAGCCCGTCCCCTGGGGACAGGTACCGGACCTGGGACGGCAGCAGGATGGATGCAAGGGGTCCCTGGCTCATGTTATTTGAGGCCGGCCGCCATTTCCGCCGCGCGCACGGTGTTTTGCATCAGCACGGCAATGGTCATCGGCCCTACCCCGCCGGGGTTGGGCGTGATGCGGCCGGCGACAGGTTGGACGGCGGCAAAGTCCACATCGCCCACCAGGCGCGTGCCGTCCTTGGCAGCGGGGTCCGGGATGCGGTTGACGCCCACATCAATGACCACCGCGCCGGGCTTGACCATGTCCGCCTTGACAAAGAGCGGCACGCCCATGGCCGCAATCAGAATATCCGCCCGCCGGCAATGGCTGGCAATGTCGCGCGTGCGGGAATGGCAGAGGGTCACGGTGCCGTTGGCGTGCGGGGCTTTCTGACAAAGAATAGCTGCCATGGGTTTGCCCACGATTTCGCCGCGCCCGAGAATCACCACTTCGGCGCCGTCGGTGGGAATGTGGGAGCGAATGAGCAATTCCTGAATGCCCGCCGGCGTGCAGGGGCGAAAGCCGGTGGTGTCGCCCAGCATCAACTTGCCCACATTCACCGGATGAAAGCCATCCACGTCCTTGTGGGGGGCCACGGCGGCGTAGATGACCTGGTGGCGGATGTGTTTGGGCAGCGGGGCCTGGACGAGGATGCCGTGGACTTCGGCATCGCCGTTCAGTCGCTCCAGCAGCGCCAGCAGCTCGGCCTCCGTGGTGGACTCGGGCAGGACATGCGTGACGGAGCGAATGCCCAGCCGCTCACTCATGCGGGCTTTCATGCCCACATAGACGCGCGAGGCGGGGTCTTCGCCCACCCGCACAAAAACCAGGCCGGGCTGCACGCCCCGGGCCTTGAGGGCGGCGACGCGGGCGGCGGTTTCCTGGTGCAACTGCTCCGCAATGGCGCGGCCGTCAATCAGATTGTTCATGGCGGTGTGAGCAAGCGCGGAGGTTACTCGACCGGCTGAATGTCCTCCGGTTTCTGGATGCGCAGCACGGGGGTGTTGGGCCAGCGGCGGTCCAAACCTTCCTCGCCGGTGACCATGACGCGTTTGTCACGGAACTGGCCCAGGACAATGTTGGTGCTGGCCGGGTGCAAATAGTTGATGACCTTGCGCGTGTCCAGCGCCTCCAGCACATACCAACTGGGGGCGTTGATGTGCACGGTGTAGCGCACCATGCCTTCGCGGGTGACGATGCGCCGCGGCGCCGCCTCCACCTCGACCACCAGATTGGTCCCCGGGCCGGTGGGCGGGGTGCGATAGCCGCGAATCTTGGCCAGGTTGCGCTCCTTCGCATCCGCTTCTTCCTTGATGATATCCGGCAGGGGCGCAGGCGGGGTGACCACCGTGGGCGGATTGGTGATGACCGGCGGCGCAACGACGACCACCGACGGGGGCGGGGAAGTGGCCGGCGGAGCGACCGGTGGCGTGACCACCGGCGGCGGCGCCGTTTCCACCGGGGGTGGTGGAGTCACGGCGACCGGCGGCGGCGCCGGGGCGGTGAAAAACTCTGCCACCACATAACCAAAGCTGCCCATCGGCGGCGCGATTTGCAGCCACTCATCTTTGCGGCGAATCAACTTGAGCTTTTCCCCGCGCTCCACCCGGCCCACCACGCTGAAATTTTCACCCGGGCCGCCACGGACGTTGAGGCGGTTGGCGCTGACGGTCATTTTGTTGGTGTCCACAAACTGGCTGTGGACCCACACCGGCACGGTGGGGGGAAGGGCGATTTTGAGCCAGTTGGTGGCGTCCCCGGCCTTGGGTTTGTCCACGCGCACCACTTCCAGGACGGTGACGCGGTCGCCGGTGTTCAACTGGCCGAGCACTTCGCCGGCGGTGGAGGGCTGGCCGCGAATGTTGATGCGGTCCGTGCGGGCGGTGCGGACATCCGGCTCGCGGGTGGTGTCGGCCCGCAACAGGGGTGACCCCAAGGCCAGCGCCAGACAGGCCCCCAGGAAAAAGCGCGATGAATGTTTCATATCGTTGCCTGGGCAAGTAGAGAGCGAATCTCGGCGGGTGTCAACATCCGCCATTTGCCCGGCGGCAGCTCTCCCAATTTGATGGGGCCAATCTGGACCCGCGCCAGCCGTTCGATGTGCCAGCCCAGGCGTCCCAGCAGCCGGCGGATTTCGCGGTTCCTGCCCTCGTTAAGTTCCATTTCCAGCAGACTATGGCGTTGATGCGCCTCCAGCACGCGCGCCCGATGCGCCCGCAAATGCTGGCCGGCATCCCACACGCCGCGGGTCAATTGCGCGGGCAAATCCGGGGGCACCCGGCCTTCCACCAGCACGTGGTATTTCTTGAGCACTCCGTAGCGGGGATGGGTCAGGCGCAGGCAAAAATCACCGTCATTGGTGAGCAACATCAACCCTTCGCTGTCCCGGTCCAGCCGGCCCACGGGATACAAGTGGCCCCATTCGGCGGGAAGCAGCGCAAAGACAGTGCGGCGGTTTTCGGGGTCCTGGCGGGTGCACAAATAGCCGGGCGGTTTGTGGAGGGCCACATATTGCTTGCGGCGGGGGCGAATGGGCTGGCCGTCCACCGTCACGCGCGCCACGGCGGGGTCCACCCGCGCGCCCAGCTCGCGCACCACCACGCCGTTGACCTCGACGCGGCCGGCCAGAATGATGGCCTCGCTGGCGCACCGCGAGGCCACGCCGGCATCGGCCAGCCACTTTTGCAGACGCACCAGCATGGTCCAAGGAAAAGCCGCCGTCCCCCCCGGTCAGCAGAGGACACGCGGGCCATTCCCGCCCGCGTTTGCCCGGAGCAACAACGGCTTATACCGGCGGCTTGGTCTTGCGCAAACCGGTGACGCGGTCGCCTTCCTTCCACTGACCGCGTTTCTTGAGCAATTCCACCCGCTCGTAGCGTTTCAACACATTGCGCTTGGCGCCGGTGGTGGCGGCGGCGCGCAGACTTCGATGTTGCGACATAAAGCTAAATAAAAAATCTTTTTTGTCCCGCCTTGCCCTGCCCAGCCTCCGCGGCTCCCGGCAAGCGGGGGGGTGTTTGTAGCACACTTCAACCTGTCCTGCCAACGGATATTTTGCAAGCCGCGGCCTCAGGGCTGCAGGCGGGCGCGGAAAAATTCGCGGGCCTGGCGCGGGGCGTCATCCAACAGCAAGACGGTGTTGGAGGGGTCAAGGACTTCGACAGCCGGGCCATTGGTCCAGGTCCGCAGGTCTGTGGACCGCTCGACCAGGATGCGCTGGTCCGCCTCGCCCGCCAACAGGAAGAGCCGGCGCATCGTGGCATTGGTGGGCGGGGTGACGCTGAAGCGGACGAAAACCGGGGGGTTGGTGCGGGGGACGATTTGGGCGCGAAGGATGGCGCCTTCCACGCCGGCGGCCACCAGTTGTCCGCCCTGCGTGGCGGCGCCAAAGAGAGATTTGGTGGTGAGCGTGCCAATGTTGGACCATTGCAGGCCATTGGTGCTGGCCAGCACGGTGCCTTGATTGCCCACCACATACCACACGCCGCCCACGCGGGTGATGTCATTGAGCCAGGCGCTCACGCCCGTGGGGCGGGTCACCCAATCCACGCCATTGGTGCTGAACATGAGCAGGCCGCCCTGGCCCACCGCGGCCAGGGTGTCCTCCACCCAGCGCACCCGGAAAATCCAGTTGGTCCGGCCGGTGGGACGAGCCGTCCATTCCACGCCATCGCTGCTGGTCAACAGAGTGCCACGGTCCCCCACCACCACCCAGCCCCCGGGAAACGCGGCCGCGCCGGAAAGAAAATGAGCGACTGGCGCACTACGCGGCTGCCAGCTCTGGCCGCCGTCCAGACTGTGAAAAATCACACCGTTGCCGCCGGCCACCAGGATTTCCTCGCCGCGCAGGGCCGCAGCCTGGAGGTCATTGGTGGTGAGGCGCTGGGGCAGCACCTGCCAAAAAATGCCCAAGGTGGTGGCGCGGTTGGTCACCACCTGACCTTGCACATTGGTGGCCAGGACATTGGTCAGGTACCCCTCGCTTAATAGCACCGTGCCCTGGTTGCCCACGGCCACCAGGCGGTTGGAAGAACCGGCCACGCCCAGCAAAATGGCGTTGGTGGCCGCCGGCGGTGGCCATTCAAGATTCCATAGCACCCCGTCGCTGCTGGTCATGAGCGTGGCGCGGTCGCCCACCGCCACGTAGATTTCGCCGGCCCGGCACAAGTCCCACAACCAGTGGCGCGGCCCCGGGAAGCGATGAATCCAGCGCAGGGGCTGCCCGGCTTCGGCAACGCCCTCAACCATCATTCCCGACCGGCCGGCAATCAGGTACAACGTGCCATCGTGGAGGGCGGAGTAGTACGTCCAGGGGGGTGCGCCATTCAGTTTGCCGGGGCTGGTTTCATCAGACCAGGCGGCCAATCCGCGGCGGTGTCGCAACTGCCCCTGCCCGGCCATCAAGATTTCATTGGTGATGCCGGCGATGCCGTACCAGGTGTTGGTGACGCCGGGCAGGCTGGCGATTTGCCAAGCCGTGCCATTGGCGCTGGTGAGCACCACGCCCTGTTCGCCCACGGCGACAAATTGCTCATTCCAATAGGCCACCCGATTCAGGTGCTGCGTAACCCCGCTGACTTCCTTTTTCCACAGGCGGCCATTGTTGCTGGTCAGGATGGCGCCGTTTTCGCCCACCGCCACAAAGAGGTTTTTGCCGAAGGTGACATGCCGGAGCCAGCCCGTGAAACCGGTGGGGGGTGATTGCCGTGCCCAGGTGGCGCCGTCACTGCTCAGGTAAATCGCGGCATTGTCGCCCACCAGCACGATGACACTGCCGGAGGTGGCCGCCCCCATGAACCAGTCAGGGGTGCCCAAATCCACCACGCGAAAATCGGCCAGGGAATCTGCATAAACCACCGTGCCACTTTCCCCCGCAGCAATCAGGCGCTGGTTGAAAAAAGTGACGGCCAGCAGGGCTTTATCAGTGCGGGTGTACTGGGGTTCCCAATAAACCAGGTCCTCACTGGTATAGAGCTGGCCGCGTTCGCCCACCTGGACGGTTAAACCCAGGGAATAAGCCATGTCATACACATGGGCGCCGTGCGGCAGGGGATTGGACCAGCGCCAGCGCGGGGCAAAGGGGTCCGCCGCCAGAAGCAGCCCCGCCCACAACAGGAAAGGCATGACCTGCCAGTGAAAACTGGCCTGCCTGCCCATCCCGGAGCGTTGGTACTTCCAAGCCAACAGCCTGCGTATGGCAGCATTCAAAACCATGAAAAAGGGGGGGAACGGGGCCCCCGTCTCGCCACGGTTTCTAATTTAATCGGTCTCCGCAGTTAAGGCGAATGACAATCGCCACGACGGCGCGTTTTATGGGTGCGTTCTGCTCACGAAGAGCAGGCGCCGATGAACGGACCCGGTTCTTTGTTCAGGTTGAAGGTCGTCAGCAAAGTGGTTCGACGTCTGGGACTCTTTTTTTATTCACGCAAAACAGGTGGATGATTGCGTAATCCAACAAGTTTCATGGGGTCTTGCCGGCCACGGGCCGGCCCTGGCATGGCCCCTTAGGTCTGGATGCCGAGGAGAGGTCTCCGGCCAACCTCAGCGCAAGGATGCGTGTTCGTCGAGGGGGACTGGGACGGAGGGCAGGGCCAGTTCAAAAACGGTGCCGGCGGCCGAAGTGGAGCGGAGTTCAAGCCGCGCTCCCAGATGATTGGCAAGTTGTTTGCTGATGGCCAGGCCGATGCCCATGCCGCCTGGCTTGGAGGAAACACACGGCGCAAAAACCTGCGAGCGCATGGCCTCGGGAAGGCCCGGCCCCTGGTCCCGGACTTCACAAATGACTTCGGTTTCGCTGCCGCGGACGCGCAGCTCCACGATTTGGCCGGGGCTGCTGGCCTGAATGGCATTGCGCAGGAGATTTTCCAAAATCAGCGCCACCAGCGCCGCTTCCCGGCTGGAGAGGCGGGCATCGGCTTCGGTGCGCAGGTGCAATTTCACGCGTCCCTGAACCAGCAGGGATTCCATGCGGCAGCGGAGCAGCTCCAACAGCTCTTGCAGGCGGGTCTCGCTGGCGGGGGAAACACCGGCATCCTGTTGCAGCAGACGGGCGGTGTCCTGAATCATTTGCTGCAATTTCTGGGTGGTCTCCAGGGCCGCCTGCCAGGCCGGTTCCCGCGCCGCGCCCTTGCCCAGGGCCTCGCTAAGGAGGAGATTGTGCAGGCCATAGAGGGGACTTTTCAGGCCGTGAATCAGATGGGCTGCCACGGCGCCAACGGCGGAGGTTTTGGCGGCCAGGGTGAGTTCCTGGTTGGCGCGGGCCAGCCGTTCAGTCAGGTCCAGCAAGGTTTGATGTTGCTTTTGCAAATGACGCAGCGCCGCGCCCAGCCCACCCAGAATCACCAGCGCGCCCACCGCCAAAACCACGGCAGCCTGCCCGGCCAGGTGCCGGTCCTGGGCCCGGTATTTTTCCTTGAGGGGCTGGCCGTCCACGTAAAATTGAGCCACGCCCAACAAGTCGGGGCGGCCCGGCTCATTGATAGGAATGAACATTTCGAGCAAGGGCGCCGGTCCGCGGGGGGCGGTCTGGTCAGTTTGGGGGATGAAGAGGGCTTCCAGGCGGGCCGCTTCATAATAACGACTCAGGAATTGCAGGCGGCGCAGCGGGCCAAGCTCCTTGTCCGTCAGCCGGGTTTCGCGCACTGAGGGGGGAAACGAAACTACAAAGTGGCCATTGGTGTCAAACAGGCGCACAGCCAGGACACCCTTGAGGCGTGAAGCGCGCAGGAGGATGGAGGCTTGTTCGGCGGGTTCGGTCAAGGGAATGAGGGAGGGCTGGCCGGCGGGCATGTTTTCCACGTGCTCCATCCATATCACCGCCTGAAGAATTTCGGCGTCGCGGGCGACAAGCTGATGGCGCAGGGCCTGGCGCAATTGCCAGGTCACCCCCAAGGTGGCGGCGGCAAATACCAGGAAGACCCCTCCGCACAACAAAAAGGCAAAACGCGAACTCCACCACGCGCCGGCCGGGCGCGGGGGGTTCGTGATGCCTGACGAATGTTTAACAATATGGTTATCGGCCTCGCCCCTCACCTTTGGCCTCATCCACAATTTTCCCCAAGTCGGCCTGCAGTTCGCGTTGCATTTCCTGGGCGCGGTCCCGTTGTTCCTTCAGCAATTCACGTTGCAGCTCACGCCAGCGCTCCAAACTCTCGCGGAGTTGTTCCCGCAGTTTTTCGCGCTGTTCAGGAGTGGCGGTTTTGTAGGCCTGCCGCACCGCCTCCTGCTCTCGCAAAAATTGTTCACGGGCCGCCTGAAAGGCCGCCACCAGCTCTTTGATGTCAGTGGGTTGGGTTTTATCCACGCGCCCCTTGCGCTCGGGTTTTTCCGCCGGATTCTGCGGGGTGTTGCGCGGAATCACCACTGGGCGCTCCGGGATGGCCTTTTTCTCCTGGCCTGGGGGCACCTCAGGTGCGGCGGCACTCGCCTTCAAACCCCATAGGGCGACTGCCAGCCCCACCCACCAGACCATAATCTGCTGGCGTTTCATTATCGTTTTTTGGCAGGCTGACGATTCATCAAAAGTTTCACTTATGATAGAAGCAGCCTGGATACCACATCCCCAAGCCGGAAGCTAATTTCTTGACCCTGTCCCAGCAAGTCTTTTGTGCAACTATTTCAGCCCTACTCCATGGGGTAATATGGACGGAATTTGGGCATTGCCTCGCCGGACTGGCGGTGAAAGGCCTAGAATATTCCTTCCAGCGAGGGGTGTCTGCCCTTTGAATCAAAGGGTATAGTGAGGAGGTAGATTTCAAGATACTGCAATCCATGTACTAAAATAAGACAAGACACTGCCGGAAGAAGACAATCCACAGCGGATTACTGGTTTCTCGCAATAATTGGAATCCAGAAGCCAAGGCGGTTCAAAAAATTGCGATGCCTTGTTGATCATCTGCTATTTTCATAAATAATTCAGGAACAGTGTTTTACATCATTCTCGAATCACCCGATGACAGCCAGGAGTGTGAAGTAAGAATTGAAAACTTGACTTGGCATACGCATTGCTCTAAGCAGATTAGGTACATATTGACCTAGATTTTGAATCCATTATGACTGCCAGCAGGTCCATATGCAGTTCATGCGCCCGCCGAAAGAGGGCATTTACGCTCGCTGAGGTGCTGATTGCGATGTCCATCTCGGTACTGATCATGGGGAGCATTGTCTATGGGTACCTGGGCACGGCCACGCGGGCGGAGTGGAATGCGTATTCGCTGGCGGCGCAAAGTCTGGCCTTGCAGCGCATTGAGCAGGCGCGCTCGTGCAAGTGGGACCCCGAGGCCAGCCCGCCCATTGACCAATTAGTGGCTTCGAATTTCCCGCCGGAGGTGAACATTTTGGACATCCCAGTTTCCGGCACGAACATTGTGTACGCAACCAATTTTACGACGATTACGGTGGTCAGCGCTGACCCGCCCACCAAATGTGTGATGGTGCAGTGCGTATGGAATTTCAAGGGCCGGAGGAATTACACCAACACCGTGGTGACCTACCGCGCTCCGGACAGTTGAGCAACTTGGCGCCATGAAACTGCAGACCCTTTTCCTTGTGCCGTGGCGACGGCGGCGGGCCTTCACGCTCACCGAGCTGATGGTGACGATGTCGCTGGTGATGATTGTGATGGCGGGGGTGATTTACGGCCACGTGGCCGGGCTGAAGTTGTACGGGCTGACGCGCGCCAAACTGGGAGCCAGCGACGCGGCACGTTCGGCGTTGAGCCGGTTGCTGGAGGAAATCCGCTCCGCGCGGCGGGTGCAGGTGGGCACGGGGACGGCCAGCTCGTTCACGCAGATTGAGGAGGGTTTTCCGCAGCGGGGCAATGCGCTGATGATTCATCCCACGCTGAGCACCAACCAGTGGGTGCGATATTATTTGGACCCGGCCACCTCGAAATTGTTGCGGATTGACCATGATGACAGCCGGCCGCTGGTGATTGCGGAGTATGTCTCCAATACGGTGGTGTTTGCCGCCCAGGATTTCCAGGGGAATGTGCTGAGCAATTATTTCAACAACCGGGTGATTGCGGTGGACTTGGAATTTTATCAGGTGCAGTACCCCATCACGCCCATTGGCACGCCGGGGGCATATTTTGATTATTACCGGCTGACCACTCGCGCCACGCGGCGCACGCTGGAATAAGGAGGTCATGTGAAACTGATTATTCCCTCATCGCCCCGCCCGGGGGGCTACGCCTTGGTGATGACCATGTTGTTTGGGGGGCTGGCCATGGTGGCGCTTTCGGGTGCCATGGAATGGAGCAGCACCAATTCGCGGCTGACGGCGCGGCACAATCAATACCAGGAAACGCTCCTGGCTGCCGAGGCCGCCACTGAAAAGGTGCTGAGCCGGATGATTATTGACTTCAAGCGCGGAGACGAGGCGCGGGTGTACAACAACCTGGAGTTGTACCGGGGCATGGTGCCCAATGCAGCGGAAAATACCGCGTGGGCATCCTACGTGTTTGGCGATGTGAATGGCACACCCAATCGGCTGACGGTGGAGAACACGCAGGCGTGGGGGTTTACGCCGTTGCAATCGCAATATCAGGGTTTGTACGGCCTGGCGGCCAGTTATCGGGTGGTGAGCAACGCCCGCAAGGCGAACGCGTTGAATGACATCACGGTAGCGGTGGAGCAAAATGTGCAGGTGGCCACCATTCCAGTGTTTCAATTTGCCATTTTTTACGGCCTCAATATGGAGATTAGCTGCGGCCAGCCGTTCAATGTGACCGGGCGGGTGCACTCGAATCGGGAATTGTATGTATGCCCGGACAACACCTTGACCTTCTGGAGTGATGTCACGGCGGTGGGCAACATCCGCTGGGGCCGGGCGCCGGGGGACAGCCGCGGCGCGCCCAGCGGCTCCGTGACTTATCGGGGCCAGCATGATTCCGGGGTGGCGAGTTTGAATCTGCCCATTGGCACCAACAATTCGCCCGAGGCGGTGCGCGCGATTTTGGAAGCACCACCGCTGGGAGAGGACCCAAATTCATTGATGGGCAAACAGCGGTTTTACAACAAGGCGGACCTCATTCTCACGGTGAGCGACACGGTGATTACGAACATCACCGGCATCACCAGCAACCGCGTGGGCGGGGTATGGCAGTTCACCACGAATTACTCGTACACCACCAACATCATCCTGGCAGGCAAAACGGGGGCGCTTTCCCCGGGCGGGTCCGCGACCATCGGCGATTCGCTACTGCGGACGTTTGTGAATGTGGCGCCGCATGGGGCGGCCACGAATTCGTTTTACGACTCCCGCGAAGGCAAGCGGGTGCTGCCCATTGACATTGACGTGGGCCGGCTGCGCACCAACACGGCGGTCTCCACGGCGCTGGGGCGGGATGTGACCATCATTTATGTTGAAGACAAGCGCCTGCGGAGTGTCAATCCCGCCACCCAACTGGGGGCGGTGCGGATGGTGAATGGCAAAACACTGCCCACGCGCGGGCTGACGGTGGCGACGGACAAACCGATGTATGTGCTGGGTCACTACAATGCGCCCAACGCCGCCAATGTCGGCAGCACCAACACCGTGGGCACGGCGCCCGCGGCCCTGATGGGCGACGCCATCACGGTGCTCTCCACCGCCTGGCGGGATAACCGGAGCACGGAAAGTCTCAACAACCGTCCCGCCGAGCACACCACGGTGAACGCGGCCTTTCTGGCCGGCATTGTGGAGACGCTCACTTACAATAATTACAGCGGCGGGGTGGAAAATTTCCCGCGGTTTTTGGAGGATTGGAATCCCAGCAGCGGCGGCAAGCGCACTTTCACCTACAACGGCTCGATGGTGGTGTTGTTCCCCAGCCAGTATGCCACAGCACGGTGGGGGCTTTCCAATGTGTATGACCCGCCGGCCCGCAACTGGGCCTTTGACTTGAATTTTATGGACGCCAAGAAACTGCCACCGGGGACCCCATCAGTTAGTACGTTAATCCGCGGCTCCTGGAAGCTGGCATCTCCCAGACGGCCCGGTTCACCTGGATAACCATCGAGAACTGACTCCACAAATCCGATAACCAACCATGAAAAACTTGCCTGGGCTGGCGTGGGCGGGAATGGTGGCAATCTGCCTGACGGCTGCCGCCGTTGAGCCATGGCCGCCGTTTCAAGTGATTACTGAACAAACGGTGTGCCCTGAATACGGCACGGTATCCTACCGGCGCGCACTGCTCTGTGATGGACTGCGAATGGCTTTTCAACCGCCAGCGGAGTGGAAAGCCACCGCGGATGCCGTGCGCCGGATTTTGCTCCTGGAAAGCCCGGCCGCAGATACGCAAATACGCTTGCGCCTGGTTCTGCCCCAGCGTGCAGAAACCAACGCGGTGGCGGTGTTGCCGCCCGCGCCCGCTTTGAAGGACTTGGTGGCGAGTTTGTCGCCCGGCGCTGAGATTATCGGCGAAGGCGAGTACCCGGCGGCGGGGAAAACGGGAAAAAGCTGCGATTTCAATTTTGCGCAGGGCACGCGCCGGTATCAGGGGCGCGTGTTGTGGGTGACCCTGCCGGAGTGTCATTTGGAAGTGACCATGACCACGACGGCCAGCCTCACGCAAAAACATCCCTTCTTTGTGGAGGTGCTCAATTCATTGGAAATCCAGTCGTTGCGCCGCTTGACCCAATTAAGCCGCTGACCGCCCGAACTCGCGAGCGCAAGCCGGAGCTGAGCCTGAACCAAGCTCAGGGCTGGGGCGAAGCGGCGGGGCGGCAGACTTCCTCGAGTTTCTGCATGATGTCCCGCATCTGATAAGGTTTGTGGAGAAAACCGTGGACGGGAAAGCCGGCCGCCTTTTTTCGGATTTCCTGGGCGTCGTAGCCGCTGGAGAGGAGAATGGTGAGGTGGGGGTTGAGCTTGCGCAGCTCCTGGCTGGTGGTGAGTCCGTCCATCAGGGGCATGGTAAGGTCCACAATCGCACATTGAATGTCCTGACGATGCTGGCTCATTTGCGCGATGGCCGTTGGACCGTCCGCCGCCATGATGACTTTGTAACCGCCCCGTTGAACCAGACGCGCAGCGGTGGCAAGCACGCCAGGTTCGTCGTCCACAATCAACACGGTAATCTGGCGTTCGGGCGGAGGCGGCGAAGCCGGAGGCGGGGTGGCCGGGGTGTCGGTCTTCACTTCAGCGGGAGACGGCCGGCTGCCGCGGCTGACGGGGAAATAAACCTGAATGGTGGTGCCGGCACCCGGCTGGCTTTCCACCAGGATGGCGCCTTTGAGACTGCGCACCACCCCCAGCACGAAGGCCATGCCCAGGCCGCGGCCGTGGAATTTGGTGGTGAAAAAAGGGTCAAAAAGCCGCTCCAGCACTTCGGGCGTCATGCCGCAGCCGTTATCCTGGACTTCCAGGAACACGTAAGGTCCCGGCGGCGGGCGCTCCAGCAAACGGCTGCGTGACAACCGGGCCGCGTCACAATGGGCGAAGCCGGTGCGCACGACAATTTTTCCGTTGCGCTCCCCAATGGCCTCGGCGGCATTGGTGACCAGGTTGACGGTGATTTGCTGCACCTGGGCGGCATCGGCGCGGACCAGCGGCAGGTCTTCCTCCAATTGCAGGTCCAGCTCAATGTTGCGGTTGATGGAGGAGCGCAGGAACATGGCCATTTCCCGCATTAGATGGCTGAGGTGCACTTCTGTCATTTCCAGCGGCGCGCGGCCGGTGTAGGCCAGCATCTGGCGGGAGAGGTTGGCGGCGCGCAGGGCGGCCTCCTCGGCCGCCTTGAGACAGGACTGGGCCACCGAGTCGGCGGGCACTTCCTCCATGGCCATGCCGAGGTTGCCGAGGATGGCGGTGAGGAGGTTGTTGAAATCGTGGGCGATGCCGCCAGCCAGCACGCCCAAGCTCTCAAGTTTTTGACTGAACAACAGCTTGCGCTCCATTTCCAGGCGCTCCTGCTCGGCGCGTTTGTTGGCGGTGACATCGCGGAAAGAGCTTAAGACCCGAGGGGAAGTGCTTTCGAGGTCCAGCCAGGTATGGGCCACGGCCAGCCAAACCTTGCGGCCGTCCCAGAGGGTTAGCTCTTTTTCATTGATGCCTTCGAGGGTGCGCTCCTGGTAGCGTTGCTGGTACTTTTCCAGGATGCGTTGGCCCTCGTCCGAAGCATACATTTCGGCCAGCGAGTGGTTGATCCATTCGGCGCGGGATTTGCCAAACATCTGGCAGAAGGCCTCGTTGACCAGCAGGATGCGCCCCTGGGCATCCGTGAGGCGGAGGCCTTCGCGGGCGCTTTCCCACACGGCGCGGAAGAAGGATTCGGATTCCCGCAGGCGTTCATTGGCCTGGCGCCGCTCGGTGGCGTCCTGCATCATGGCCAGCGCGCCGGCGAAGCGGCCCTGGCCGTCAAAGATGGGGCTGGCGGAGACATCCATCCAGCGCCACTCGCCGTTGGCGTGGCGCACCCAGCATTCATAATGGCTGGAGCGGCCCTGGCGCCGCAATTCCATCTGGCGGTTGGGGAAATCGTGATCAGGGGCGCGCAGGAAGGATTTGACCGGGCGGCCCAGCATTTGCTCAGGGGCATAGCCCAGCATCTCGGCCATGTGGCGGTTGACGAAAACGGTCCGTTCATCGGCATCCACCACCCAGATGCCCTCGTGGGCCGTCTCCACCATCCGGCGGAAGCGTTCTTCGCTCTGGCGGAGGGCCAGCTCAGTGGTGACACGGGATTGGTTGGCCAGGGTGAGGGCGACCTGGTCTGCCAGTTGGACGGCAAAAGTTTTTTCATCCGCCTCCCAGGCGCGTTTTTCGCCGACGGTTTCGCAGCACAGGATGCCGGTCACCCGGCCTTGCCATCGAATGGCGGCATCCAGCAGCGAGACAATGCCCAGGGGCTTGAAATAATTCTCCACATAACCGGCCAGGCGGGGGTCGGTTAACACCTCGGCAGCGCACACGCAAGGGTCCGCGGTCAAGGCTTCGATCTCGCGCGCATATTCCTTTTGGGTAAGCGCCATGCCGCTGCTGTGGCGATTCAGGCTGCATTCAAAGAGGTCATGGCAGCGGAGCTCCCCGCGGGCCTCATCCAGCAACCAAAGGCTGACGCGCTCGACTTCGAGGACCTCGGCGCCGGTTTCGGTGACGAGGCGGGCCAGGGTATCCAGGTCGCCCTCCGCCACGGCAGGCGACACGGCCAGGCGGCTGAGGGCCTGCTGCTGGCGCTGCATGCGTTCGAGGGCGCGGCGCATCTGGTCTTCAGCCCGCCGTTTGTCCTGCAAATAGCCCCATTCGCGCAAAGCGCGGTGTGCCAGATGGGGCAGCCTGGCAAAGGCTTCAGGGGATTTGGCCACGTAATCCATGGCGCCGGCGCGCAAGGCTTCCACGGCCTCGCGCTCATTGCCAAAGGTGGTGAGAATGATGACGGGGACTTGAAAGCCCAAGTGGCCCAGGAGCTCATCCCCCAGGCCGTCGGGGAGGCGGCGGTCGGCGATGATGAGGTCAGGGGAGTGAGTTTTGGTCTTGCTCAAAGCCTCGCCGAGGGTGGCTGCAAAGACTAATTCAAATTCAGCCTCCTGCACCCGCAAGGACCGGCGCATCAGCTCCGCATGGGCGGCATCATCTTCCACAATGAGGATTCGGCGCGGCATGTGAGAGAAAACAGGCAAAATTCAGTGGAGACGCGTCTCCGGCCAGGGGTAGCGGTTGCAGCCGATCCAATACCGCCCGAAAGTTTCCAGCAAACCGGTAAAAGCGCCGTAATCCAAAGGTTTGGCCAGGTAACTGTTGGCGTGGCTGTCGTAAGCCTTGAACAGGTCACGTTCAGC
Organism: Fontisphaera persica; assembly: GCF_024832785.1. Classification (GTDB taxonomy): domain Bacteria; phylum Verrucomicrobiota; class Verrucomicrobiia; order Limisphaerales; family Fontisphaeraceae; genus Fontisphaera; species Fontisphaera persica. The sequence continues at coordinate 4,028,677 of NZ_CP116615.1, read as the reverse complement.
GTCGGAGGTGGTCAGCACCACGGTGGGGATGAGGTGTAATTCAGGGTCTTGCTTGACCTGGCGGAGGACTTCCAAGCCATCCAGTTTGGGCAGGCGCAAATCCAGCAGGATGAGATGGGGGCGCGGCGGAGCTTTGGGGGGGGCAAACATGCCGCGGTGGAAGAGGTAGTCCAGAGCGCTCTCACCGTCGCGGAGATGCACCAGCCGGTGGGCGGGGTTGTGTCGGGCGAGGTTGCGGCGGACCAGCTCGGCGTGGTCGGCGTTATCCTCCACCAACAGGATGAGGAGCGCTGGCACTTTCATCACACATCTCTGTCTTGTTTGCAGGCTGTAAAGTGGACGTTAAAGCTTTTTGGCCTAATGTAAAGCAAAAGCGGCTGCCCCGTCCGCGGCCCTCGCTTTGCACCCAGATGCGGCCCCCGTGAACCTCGATAATGCGGCGGACAATGGCCAGCCCCAGGCCGGTGCCGGGGCTGTCGTGGTCCAGTTTGTTGAACAGGCCAAAGATGGTTTCCTGATAGGCCGGCGGCACGCCGATGCCATTGTCTTGCACGAAAAAGACCGGTTCAGGCCCGGTTTTATCCCAGCCAATTTCCACGCGCGGGGTGGGTTGTGGCCCCATGAACTTGGCAGCGTTTTCCAGGAGGTTCAGATAAACTTCAAACAGGCGGCGGCGGTCTCCGCACACTGTAGGCAGGTCAGGCTGAAGGACCACTTCCACGCGCCGCTCGCGAAAAGTGCCTTCCAGGAGGGTCAGTGCTTCCTGAACCACCTGGGCCAAAGCAACTTCGCTGGGAGGATACATGACGCGGCCCACCCGGGAAAGCTCCAGCAAATCATTCAGCAGCTCGCTCATTTTATCGGTGGCGGCAATTACGCGCTGCAAATCCTCGGCCAGGTGTTCGTAACGTTTTTCCTGCAGGGCGCGCAACAGCTCGCCGGCGAAGCCTTTGATGGTGACCAGCGGGCTTTTAAGGTCATGGGACACGGTGTAGATGAAGCGTTCCATTTCCTCGTTTTTACGCCGCAATTCCTGTTCCTGAGCCTTGCGCTGGGTCAGGTCTTCGGCGATACCCACATAGCCGCGCAACTGCCCTTTGGCGTCCCGCAAGGCGGCCACCGAAAGCCAGACCGGCAGGCGATGGCCGTCGCAGCGGATGTAAGTCCATTCCCGCTCGTCCGTCTGGCCGCGCCGGGGCAGGCACCAGAAGACTTCCATGTTTTCGGGCACCGGCTGACCGGTGAGGCGGCTGAGCTCCTCGGCGCGTTGCCGGATTTCTGCCGCGTCATGGAACAAAAGCGGCGTGCGGCGGCCTATCACCTCTTCCGCGGTGTAACCCAAGAGGCGTTCGGCAGCGGGGTTGAAGGTGGTAATCGTGCCGTGGTTATCCACGCTGATGATGGCGTGGGTGGCGTAGTTGAGCAGGGCCTGGAGAAATTCGTTGGTTTCGCGCAATTCACTCTCATGCCGGCGCAAGACGTGGCGCATTTGTTCAAAATGGGCGTCCAGGCGTTCCACTTCATCCCTGGGGGTGGCCTCGGCTTCCGGCTGGAGGCCTTGCTGGGCGATGACATGGTCCACTTTGGCAGTGAGGGCCTCCACGGGGCGGGCAACGGTGTGGCGGACAAGCCGGGTTTGCCAAAAGGTCAACCCCAACAGGAGAATGCCCATGGCCACCAGATGGAGGGCGTGGCTTCTCGCTTCCCGGTCCAGCAGTCGGGGATGCGACCACAGGTGCAGGCGGCCCACGGTCTGGCCGTCCACTCGAATGAAACGCACCAGCTCGACTTCGCCTTCCATAAAATAAACGCCTTCCGTCTGGGCCTGCAAAGGCCGTGGGGGGTCTGATAGGCTTTGACGGTAAAGGGAAAGCAGTTGGCCATCCAAATCGGTGACAGCGGCCTCGCGGATGGGCGGGGCGGCCCGCAAGGCTCCCAACAGCTCAGTGATTTGATTGGTGGCGCGGAGGGAGACCAGGGCGGGAAGGCTCGCGCCGAGCAACTGGGCGTAAGGCTCCAGAGCGGCCTCCATGCGGCGCGGGCCGGTATGGTGATGCCACCACCAGGTGGCGCCGCCGGCCAAAAGCATGATTAAGCTGGCGCTCCAAAGCACCAGCGTGAGCTTGCGGCTGATGGTCAACGTCCGCTTCATCTCAACAGCCCTTAATAAGGAATACGCCCTGGCCGGTCGTTTATTGCATTTAACGGCCTGACTCCCAGCTTTTTACCGCCGGAGAACCGCGGTTTGGCAAGGCCGGTGGCCTTGTTTTTTGTGCTCCCATATCTGGCCGTGGCTGTCATTTTTTACCCACAACCTTGAGTCATTGGGCAAAGCCAATAACCGCTGGCGCTGGAATAAATGCTTAAATGACCCCGGGGTTCAGGTGAATGACTAAGGCAGGCATCCCCTCCTTGCAAGCTTGAAATTCCAGCCCACCTTGAGGAAGCTGTACGGGTTTATGATGAATGAGAGTCATGCAGAGGCCGGGGCGGAGCGCGGCCCAGGCGATTTTATCCGGGACATTGTGGCGGAAGACCTGGCGGCAGGGCGGCACCAGCGGATTGTCACCCGCTTTCCGCCGGAGCCTAATGGTTATTTGCACATCGGCCATGCCAAGTCCATCTGCCTGAACTTTGGCATCGCGCGTGAGTTTGGCGGGGTGTGCCATCTGCGCATGGATGATACCAACCCCACCAAGGAGGATGTGGAGTACGTGGAGTCCATCCAGGCGGATGTGGACTGGTTGATTGCAGGCTGGGCGGACCACGTGCTGGGTTACAAGCGCAAGGGGGACACTTCCGGCCGCGTGGTGCTGAAGCAAACGGCGGCGGAGCCGCAGACGCTGGAGCCATTTTATGCCTCGGACTATTTCCAGCAGCTTTACGAATATGCGTTGATTCTGATTCAGAAAGGATTGGCGTATGTCTGCGATTTGACGCCGGAAGAGGTGGATGCCTACCGGGGCGCCCCTGACCGGCCCGGGCGGGAAAGTCCCTACCGCAATCGTTCTGTGGAGGAAAATCTGGACCTCTTCCAACGCATGAAGGCGGGGGAGTTTCCGGATGGCAGCCGCACGCTGCGCGCCAAAATTGACATGAGCTCGCCCAACATCTGGCTGCGCGACCCGGTGCTTTACCGCATCCGCCACGCCGAGCATCATCATACGGGGGACCAATGGTGCATTTACCCCATGTATGATTATGCGCACTGCCTGAGCGACAGCATTGAGGGCGTGACGCATTCGATTTGCACGCTCGAGTTTGAGGTGCATCGGCCCTTGTACGACTGGATTTTGGAGCACTTGCCGGTGCCTCAGCCGCGGCCCAAACAATACGAGTTCGCGCGGCTGAATCTCAGTTACACGGTGATGAGCAAGCGCAAATTGCTGCTCCTGGTGCGTGACCGGCTGGTGCAGGGCTGGGATGACCCGCGCCTGCCCACCCTGGCCGGCCTGCGGCGGCGGGGCATCACGCCGGCAGCCATCCGCAGCTTCTGCCAGATGATTGGTGTGACCAAGTACAATGGGCTGACAGATGTGGCGGTTTTGGAACATGCCATACGGGAGGACTTGAACCGCGTGGCGCTGCGGCGGCTGGGGGTGTTGCGCCCGCTCAAAGTGGTGCTGACAAATTATCCGGCGGGGCAAACCGAGCTGGTGGAGGCGGTGAACAATCCCGAGGACCCGGCGGCTGGCACGCGGCAGGTGCCGTTCAGCCGGGAGTTGTACATTGAGCAGGACGATTTCATGGAAAATCCGCCGCCCAAGTATTACCGCCTGCAGCCGGGCGGCGAGGTGCGGCTGAAGTATGCCTATATCATCAAGTGCGAGGAAGTCATCAAGGACGCACAAGGGCGCGTGGTGGAGTTGCGGTGCACGGCGGATTTGGGCAGCAAAGCGGGCGGACCCACAGCCGGCCGCAAAGTCAAGGCGGCCATTCACTGGGTGAGCGCGCCCCATGCCGTACCCGCTGAGATGCGCCTTTATGACCGGCTTTTCACCGTGCCGGAGCCGGATGCGGCCGAGGGGGACTTCAAACAATACTTGAACCCCGATTCATTGCAGGTGGTGCAGGCGCAATTGGAGCCATCGCTGGCCGAAGCCAAACCGGAGGAACGGTACCAGCTTGAACGTCTGGCTTACTTCTGCCTGGACCCGGACAGCGCCCCCGGGCGGCTGGTGTTCAATCGCATTATCACGCTCAAGGATACCTGGAGCAAAGAGTTGAAGAAAAACGCCCGCTGAGGGCGAGGTGGCGCCCTTTTCCTCAGGCAGAGCAAGGGGAAGACGCTGGCGGCGGGCAGGTTGCCTGCCATGGCCGCGGGGGGGCTGGCGGGGTCTCGGGGGAATGGAAAAAGCCTCATTGCCGCCGGCGGCGGCGGGCGTTAGATTGAACGGCGAATTTCGCGGCGGGTCATTACTCGTGACATGACCAAACCGGCTTCCAAGCCCGGCGAGCCCAAGCGGCGGCGGCTGCCCCGGTCCTTCAAGGACCTGACACCCGCCCAACACTTCAGCCCGCATAAATTTTTCCATGAGATGGTATGGAAAGGGTGGCTGACGCGGCGGGTGGGGCATCACAAACCGCCGGTTTTTCCCAAACTGCAGCCCGGGCAGGTGGCACTGACGTGGATTGGGCATGCGAGTTTCCTGGTGCAGTTTACGGATGTGAACCTGCTCATTGACCCGAATTTTGCCAACTGGCTCTTTCTGCTCAAGCGCTTGAAGCGGGCCGGGTTGAAAATTCGGGATTTGCCGCGGGTGGATTTTGTGCTGATTACGCACGCTCATTTTGACCATTTTCACAAGCCCAGCCTGCGCAAACTGCCGGCCACCAAGGTGGGCATCATGCCGTGGGGGGTGGGGCGCCTGGCGGAGGGGCTGCGTTTTGCCCGGATTCTGGAGCTGGAATGGTGGGAATCCTTCAGCAAAAACGAGCTGAAAATCACGTTCGTGCCGGCCCGGCATTGGGGGGCGCGGATGTTGGGCGATGACCACCGCGGTTACGGCGGCTTTGTCATTGAGCATCAGGGGCGCTCCATTTACCACGCGGGGGACAGCGCCTATTTCGAGGGTTTCACGGAAATTGGGCGGCGTTGTCACCCGGAAATCGCGCTGTTGCCCATCGGCGCGTATTACCCCGAGTCTTTCCGCCATGTGCACATGGGGCCGGATGACGCGGTGCGGGTGTTCAAGGATTTGCGGGCCAAACTGATGATCCCCATGCATTATGGCACCTTCAAACTTTCCTTTGAAAGCATGGACGAACCGCCCCGCTGGCTCAAGGAGCTGGCCCGCGATAACGGCCTGAGCCGCCATATCAAATTCCTGGAAGAAGGCGTGCCAGAGGTGTTTTAGGCGCTGGTCCGGCGGGGGAAGCGTCCGGTTGACAGGGGGGCAGAAGCCCTTTAGCGTGAGGTGATGAATGTATTGCAAGAGTCCTTGTTGGAATTGATTCGGCGCACCTCCGCCGAAGTGCCGGACGATGTGCACCGGGCCATCCTGGCGGCGCTGGAACGCGAGAAACAGGGCACCATTGCCGCCTCGGCCATGCGCATCATCGAGCAAAACATCGAGCTGGCCCAGCGCAAATCGCAGCCCCTCTGCCAGGATACCGGCAGCGTGTTGTTTTACGTGGATTGCCCGGTGGGCTATGACCAGTTGGCCTTTGGCGAGGCGGCGCGGGAGGCGGTGAAGGAGGCGACCAAAAAGGGCTATTTGCGGCAGAATTCGGTGGACGCCATCACCGGCAAGAACGATGGCACCAATCTCGGGCCGGGCGCGCCCACGCTGCATTTTCATCAACATCGCCGCCCCGAAGTGGAGGTGCGGCTGGTGCTCAAGGGTGGCGGCTGCGAGAATGTGGGCGCGCAATACTCGCTGCCCGATGAGGGCATCCAGGCCAACCGCGATTTGGAGGGCTGCAAACGGGCGGTGCTGGACGCCGTGCTGCAGGCGCAGGGCAAGGGCTGCGGCCCGGGCGTGCTGGGGGTTTGCATTGGGGGGGACCGCGCCACCGGCTATGAGTATTCCAAATTGCAGTTTTTACGCAAGCTGGACGACCGCAACCCGGACCCCGTGCTGGACAAGTTTGAGCAGGACATCCTGCGCATCGCCAACGAGCTGGGCATCGGCCCGATGGGTTTTGGGGGCAAAACCACCCTGCTGGGCGTCAAGGCCTGCGCCATCAACCGCGTGCCGGCCTCCTATTTTGTCAGCGTGAGCTACATGTGCTGGGCCTTCCGCCGGCAGGGCGTGAAACTGGCGGAAGACGGGCGAATTGAGCAATGGCTGTATTAAAAGAAAGGCGGACGATTTTATGATTTCTTTGACGACTCCTCTGGATGAAAAAGCGGTGCGCGCCTTGAAGGTGGGCGATGAAGTGGCCATCAACGGCGTGCTCTTTACCGGGCGCGATGCGGTGCACAAATACCTGCATGAAGGCGGGGCTTTGCCGCCGGGGCTGAGCCTGCGCGGGGGCATCATTTACCATTGTGGGCCGGTGGTGATTAAGGACGAGGCGGGACGCTGGAAGGTGGTGGCGGCGGGGCCGACCACCAGCGCGCGGGAGGAGCCGTACCAATGGCAAATCATGCGCGACCACGGGATTCGCGGCGTTATTGGCAAGGGCGGCATGGGGCCGCGCACGCAGGCGGGATGCAAGGAATATGGCTGCGTGTATTTGCATGCCGTGGGCGGCGCGGCGCAGGTGCTGGCCGAGCGCATCGTGGCCGTGCGCAACGTGTATTTCATGGAAAAATTTGGCTCGCCCGAGGCCATTTGGGAGATTGAGGTGCGCGATTTCCCCTGTGTGGTGACGATGGACGCCCGGGGGCAATCCCTCCACGAGGCGGTGTTTGCCGAGAGCAAGGCGCGGCTGGAATCGCTGCTGGCGGCGGGCTCCCATGAGCAGCGCTGAGAAACCGGTGCAGCCGGCGGACATGGATGGAAGAGACAGGAAAAGCGGGGTTCGCACCGGCAAATAAAACCTGTTGTCTGGCAGGGGTTTGCAGGAATAAGTCAGGCGATGTCACGGCCTGAAAATATGGGAAACATGACGCGAAAAAATGTTCAAAAAAAATAAAAAAGCTGTTGACACCCTGCGGAAAGTTTGCGATTTTTATCGCGCACACAGTCAACAACAACAACGTAGCAACATGAGAACAAAAGCACTGTTACTCGCGGCCGCCGTCGCGGCGGGGGGTCTTGCCACCGCAGCCGCCCAAACGGTTTACTCCATCAACACAGTGGGTTATGTGAACATGACCATCCCGGTCGGGTTTTCCATGATCGCCAACCCGCTGAACACCACCAACAACACGATCGCTTCCCTGATCCCCAATCCGCCGGAAGATACCGCCATTTTCAAATGGACGGGGACGACTTTCGTGGGAGCCACCTTCAGCTTCGGGGAATGGGATAACCCCAATTTGACCCTCAATCCGGGGGAAGGCTGCTTCATCAAAGCTTTGACTGCATTTACCAACACTTTTGTGGGGGAGGTGATGCAAGGTAGCTTGACGAATGCCATACCTGTGGGTTTCAGCATGAAGGCTTCCATGGTGCCTCAGGAAGGAACGGCTCCACAACTGGGTTTCACCCCTCCTGAAGATACCATTGTTTATAAATACAATAACGCTCAAAGCCGGTTTGAAGGTTTTTCCTACTCCTTTGGCGAGTGGGACGTAGTACCCAGCTTCAAAGTGGGTGAGGCATTTTGGGTGAGCGCTCCGACACCTGGTCAGTGGGTGCGTAATTTTACGGTGAATCAGTAAACATTTAGAGAATTCTAAACAAACCAGTAAACACAAAGTTATGAAAAAGCTAATCGTAATGGGAATGGTGGCACTGACGTGTGTTAGCGTATGGGCCCAAGGGCAGTTGACGTTTATCAACCGGGACATTGCCAATGGCATTGATGCCCCGATTTTTGACGTTGATGGGACGACCAAGCTTGCTGGTTCCGCCTATTTGGCGGACCTGTATTATGGTCCGGTTGGCTCTGACCCCTCTACTTTCACAAGTTTGGGATTGGCTATTGCATTCCGTACGGGAGCTGCAGCGGGCTACCTGCCTACTACCGTAGTTTCCGTACCGGGGGTGGCTCCTGGGCAGGAAGCATTGTTCCAAATCCGTGCTTGGCGCGCCTCTGATGGCACCACGTGGCAGGCGGCTTATAATGCCCAAGGCGTTGCCAGCCCGATTGCCGCTGCCCAAAACCCTGTGGTGCGCGTGACCGTGACTGGCCCGCCGAATGCTCCGGCTGCTCTGGTGGGGTTGACCTCTCACCGGCTGATTGTGGTGCCTGAGCCTTCGACCATTCTGTTGGGTCTGGCCGGGCTGGGCGGTTTGCTGTATCTGCGCCGCCGCAAGGCCTAATCCACCAAAAGGAAAGTTCTCAACCAAAGAGCCGCTCGGAAAGAGCGGCTCTTTTTTTATTTCCCTACGGGGACAAAACAAACCCACAATTCAGTTCTCACTCCAAGCTCCACCGGGGGAAGAGGCGTTGTTAAATCTGAACAATTACCGCGGCAGGAAAAGATAGAGGAGGAGGCCGAGGTTGAAAGCAATGACGGCACCAATCACCCAGCGTAACAAGCGGCGGGCGCGGCGGGCTTCTTCAGCTTGGGGATTCTCCGGGGGAAGCATGGCCGGGGGTGGGGACGGAGGGGATTTCAATGGGTCTGAGCAAAGTCTGCCGCACGTCGCGAATTTCCCGCACACCCGCATCCAATACGGATTGCAGGAGGGCATGGGCGGCGGTCATGGCCTCGATGGATACCAGGCGGCTGTCGCGCAGGCGCAATTTATCCCCATCGTAAAGCAACTGGTGTTCCTGGCGGCCGTCACTTTCCCAGAGCTGGCTGATGATGCGGCGGCCGTGCCAGCCACCGGAGAACTCAACGAACAGCACAAGGTTCATTTTGCGGAAAAGGAGCGGCGGCACCTGGTTCTGGTCACAAATCTGCCGGCGGGCATCTTCCAGCGAATCGGCATGCAAATTGGTGGCCAGCATGTGGCCGTTGCGCAGCAGATCGAAGTAGGCCCGCAAAGGTTCGCCCCATAAATAGGCAAAATAATGGCCAGTGCCGATTTCATGGCAAATATAACACCCGCGCCGGCGGTTGAACTTGGCCGCCCATTCGATGGTGGGAAGACTGTCGGCAGCGTGCAGGCTGACCCCCGGCGGCACAAAATTAAGCAGCGCGCCCATGACGGTGGTCTTGCCCGCGCCGCCGGGCAGGGCGCCCACCATGAAGGAAGCGCCGCGGCTGATGGCCGCCAAACAATACGCGGCCAAATCCGCCGTAAACGTCCCCGCCTCCAGGAGGTCCACGATGGACAGCATTCGCCCGCCGCGCTGGTTGCAGCGGTTGATTTCCCGGCAGTGCTGGTCGAGTGAATCTTGCATCGGACTTCAGGCAAACACCACTTTGGTGGTGGGCGCTTCAGGGTCCCATCCGCGGGTGGGCTTGCTGGTGATGGAGCTGACTTCCTTGATGCTAATCTGGCGCCCGCGCGTCTTTGGCCCTTTGACGTCCACCTCAGCAGGGTTGCAGGTTTGTTGATTCACCTTCTGATACGGCGCCGGTTTGTAGCGAATGTACAATTCCGGCGGCGTGTCCGGCTCAAAGAACAGGATTTTTCCCTTCTCCGGCAGGCATTGGTAATCCTTGTTCAGTATCATGCCGCCAAAGGTGAAACGCTTGAGATAGGTGGCATCGCGCGTGGTGTAGGCCAGGGTAAAGACCCGGTCCCGCTCCGGCAGGCCCGCATAGACCAAATCCGGCCCCACAAATAATTTCTCGGGCAGTTCAATGAGCTTGTAATGGCCGTCCTTGAAGACCATGAGGATGCGGTCAAAGCGGGTGCACTCGGTTTTGTATTCCTCGCCGGCGACCTTGTAACCCAGGTAGCCGGACTCGCGGTCATAGGCCACCTTGAACGCCTTGAAGGCCGCCTCGCGCGTGTCCACCTCATCAAAACGGCTGCTGCGCGTCAGGCGGGGATACTGCGGGCCATATTTTTCCAGCAGCCCTTCCAGGTGGGCGATGGTGTATTTGACCACATTTTTCAGGTGCTTTTCGGTCTCCTTGAGTTCGCCCTTCAGGCGGGCCATTTCCTGCCGGTGTTGTTCGATGTCAAAGAGTGAAATGCGCCGGATGCGCACCCCCAGCAGGCGCTCGATGTCGGCCTCGCTCAAGGGCCGCGCCAGCTCGGCCTGGAACGGCTCAAAGCCCTCCCGCACGGCCGCAAAGACCGCCTCGTTGGTGCGGCATTTTTCAATTTTCTTGTAGATGCGCTCCTCGATGAAAATGCGCTCGAGGGTGCGAAAATGCAGCTCCTCCTCCAACCGCCCCCGCTTCAGCTCCAGCTCGCGGCGCAAAATATCCACCAGTTGCGCGGTGTTCTCGCGCAACACCTCGCTGGCGGTCATTTCCACGGGGCGGTTGTCCTTGATGACGATGATGCGGCTGGCAATCGTCACCTCGCAATCGGTAAAGGCATAAAGGGCGTCCACCAATTTTTCCGCGGTCACGCCGGGCGGGCATTTCACCTCGATTTCCACCTCCTCGGAGGTGAAATCCGTCACCGACTTGACTTTGAGCTTGCCCTTGCGGGTGGCGTCTTCAATTGAGGCTATCAGGGATTCCGTGGTGGTGGTGGGCGGGATTTCCTTGATGACGACGGTGGACTCATCTTTGACTTTGATTTTGGCGCGCACCTTGACGCTGCCTTTGCCGTCTTGATAATCCCGCGCATCCATCAAGCCGCCCGTCGGAAAATCGGGCAGCAACTTGAACGGCTGCTTTTTCAGAATGGCAATTTGCGCCTGCAGCAACTCGGGAAAATTGTGCGGCAAAATGCGGGCCGACAGCCCCACCGCAATGCCTTCGGTGCCCAACATCAGGGTCAGGGGCAGCTTGGACGGCAGCGTCACCGGCTCCTGGTTGCGTCCATCGTAACTGGGCACAAATTCGGTGAGGTCATCATTGAACAACTCCGTGCGCGCCAGCTCGGTCAGCCGGCATTCGATGTACCGCGGCGCGGCGGCGGGGTCGCCAGTGAAGAGATTGCCAAAGTTCCCCTGGCCTTCGATGAGGTAGCGCTTGTTGGCCAGCACCACCAGCGCCTCCCCAATGGCTGCATCCCCGTGCGGGTGAAACTTCATGGTGTCGCCCACCACATTGGCCACCTTGGTGAAGCGGCCGTCATCGCCCAGGTGCATGGCCCAGAGGATGCGCCGCTGCACGGGCTTCAATCCATCGGCCAGGTGCGGAATGGCGCGGTCCCGGATGACGTAGGAGGCATATTGCAGAAAGTTGTTATCCACCCGCCGGTGCAGCGGCAACTCCACGCGTTTGGGGTCAAAGGGCCGATGCGCCACGGCGGCGGCCTCAATCTCCGCCTGCACATGGGCGGCGCCATTGCCATTGCCGTTGCCCTGGGTCTTATTCTGGCCAGGGCTGCCGTTGGTCGCCGGCGGGGTCGGCGAAACTCCGGCCGGTACAATATGCCCTTGCGGGTCCGGTGCTGCGGGCACTGGAATGCCTAAATCCAACTGGTTGGGGTCGCGCTTCTTTGATTCCGCCATATATGGTGTATGCCCGCCACAGCATGGCCGTGGCATCATGTTGATGAATAATCCCACCCGCCCCTTTTGGCAACCGGAAAAGTCAGCGGAGTTGCTAGAGTGCATCGTGCCATGCCTTTGGCGGCTGCCTTGTCGTCGTCCCTGTCCCGGCGCCAAGGTGGCCCCGCCGGAAGGTTGCTTTATCTTAAGCATGTTATTAGAGTGCCCCCGGCAACATGAATTGGCACGATAGCGTCGTTTTAATCACCGGGGGCACGGGTTCCTTTGGCCGCAAGTTCGTTGAGATTCTGCTGCGGGAGCATCGGCCCAAAAAGTTAATCGTCTTCAGCCGTGACGAGTTGAAGCAGCACGAGATGCAGCAGCTTTATCCCCACGGCGAGGATTCGCCCCTGCGGTTTTTCCTGGGAGATGTGCGGGACCGCGAGCGGCTGGAGCGGGCGTTTCACGGGGTGGACGTGGTGGTGCATGCGGCGGCGCTGAAGCAGGTGCCCGCGTGCGAGTACAACCCGTTTGAGGCCATTTTGACCAACGTGATGGGCGCCAAGAACATCATTGACGCCGCCATTGACCAGGGGGTCAAAAAAGTGCTCGCCCTCAGCACCGACAAGGCGGTGAATCCGGTCAACCTCTACGGCGCCACCAAATTGTGCGCGGAAAAATTGTTCATCCACGGCAATGCCTACGCCGGGGAGTCGCCGGTGCGATTCAGTTGTGTGCGCTACGGCAACGTGGTGGGCAGCCGCGGGAGTGTCATCCCCCTGTTTCGCCAGCAGCGCGCCCGGGGCCGGATTACCCTTACCGACCCCCGCATGACCCGCTTTTGGATTACTCTCGAACAGGGTGTGCGCTTCGTCATCCGCTGCGTGGAGGAAATGCACGGCGGCGAGGTGTTCATCCCAAAAATACCCAGCATGAGAATTACTGACCTGGCGGCGGCCATCGCCCCCGGCTGCGCCGTGGACACGATTGGCATCCGTCCCGGCGAAAAATTGCACGAGGTGCTCCTCAGCGAGGATGAGGCGCGCCATGCGGTGGAGCTGCCGGACAAATACGTGGTGCTGCAGCCCTACGTGCCGGGCTTTGAGCCGCGCCACTGGCAGCACGGCGCCGCTTTGCCGGACGGCTTCCGATACGCCAGCGACACCAACGCCCAATGGTTGAGCGTGCCGGACCTGCAGCGACTGGCCGTTGAATAGAAGCACAGGCCCCCATGAGCAATCATCCTCCCATCCAAATCCCCTACGGCCATCAATTCATTGACGAGGCCGACATTGCGGCCGTGGAAGCGGTGTTGCGCTCAGACTACCTGACCCAGGGGCCGGCCATTGAACGCTTCGAGCGCAAGGTGGCCGAGTATTGCGAGGCGCGCTACGCCGTGGCCGTGTCCAGCGCCACGGCCGCCCTGCATCTGGGGGCCCTTGCGCTGGGGGTCAAGCCGGGCGACCAGGTTTACACCAGCCCCATCACCTTTGTGGCCACGGCCAATTGCGCGCGTTATTGCGGCGGCGAGCCGTACTGGGTGGATATTGACCCCGCCACCGCCAACATGAGCGCGCAGAACCTCGAAGGCCGGCTCACCCTGGGCGACATGGCGGAGGTCCCCATGCGTCTCATCATCCCCGTGCACCTGGCCGGCCAGCCGTGCGACATGCAGGCCATCCACGCCCTGGCGCAGCGATTTAACCTTTCCGTCATGGAGGACGCCGCCCACGCCCTGGGGGCGCGGTATCGTGGCCGTCCCGTGGGCTGCTGCCAATACTCTGACCTCACCGTGTTCAGTTTTCACCCCGTCAAAATCGTCACCACCGGCGAGGGCGGGGTCATCACCACCAACCGCGATGACCTCTACCAGCGGCTCCTCCGCCTGCGCAATCATGGCATCACCCGCGACCCCCTTTACCTGAAAAATCCGGCGCATGGGCCGTGGTACTACGAGCAAATCGAGCTGGGCTACAACTATCGCATGACCGACATCCAGGCGGCCCTGGGCGCCAGCCAAATGGACAAGCTCGACCAGTTTGTGCGCCGCCGCCGCGAGCTGGCCGACCGCTACGACCAATTACTCAAAGGTTATCCCGTGACCCCCCTGGCCCGCTCGCCGCACGCCGAAAGCTCCTGGCACCTGTACATCATCCGGCTGAATCTGAAGGAAATCAAAAAGACGCACTTGCAAGTTTTCAAGGACATGCGCTGGCAGGGCATTGGCGTGCAGTTGCATTACATTCCCCTGTTTTTGCATCCTTACTATCGCAACCCCGCCATCAAGGAGGAGGAATCTTACAAGGAAGCCACGCGGTATTATGCCGAGGCCATGACGCTGCCCCTTTATTACGGCATGACCGAGCAGCAACAGAACCGGGTGGTGGAGGCGCTTTTTCAGGCCCTCTGGTCCTAGGGACCCCTCCGCCCCCAGCCGCAGCCCATGCCTGCGCTGCTCTCCAGTTTTCCGCGCTGAGGCCGCATTTCCGCGGTGCTGGTGGTGGCACGCTGAATAAGTAATAATTTACAAGCGTCTCAACCTTAAGATAATTACCTAAATTAATGCAGTCACTGCCGGATGGACCTTGATGACATGAAGAAAAAAAACGTTCGAGCCAAACTCCCCGCTTCAGGCATTTATTATAGTCCGGGAGAACAAAAAGAGCGCGCCGCCCTGGGGCTGCCGCCCTGTTCTCCCGCTCCGCGCGGGTTAATCAAGAAACTGCCCAAAGGCCGCGTGCCCATTCTGAAAAAGGCCATCTGTGCCCCCGGCGTGTTGAACGAGGCGCCGGTTTATGGCAGCGCGTTCACCCGCGGTTTGCGGCTCGAACTGCCCAGCCATTACATCCAGTTGCTCATCAGCGGCACCTCCAGCGTGGGACCCCATGGCGAGACCCTGTACCCGGGCGATTTCCGGGCGCAGCTCTGGCGCACCTACCACAACATCACCGAGCTGCTCGAAAGCGAGGGCGCCACGTGGCACGACGTGGTGCGCACCACCTGTTACTTGCGCGACATTGACCGTGATTACGCCGAGTTCAACCGCATCCGCACCGAGTTCTACGATGCCCTGGGACTGGACCCCTACCCTGCCAGCACCGGCATTCAGGCGGGCATCTGCCGCAGTGATTTGCTGATTGAGATTGAGGCGGTGGCCATCATTGTACCGTGAGACCGCCGGCGCCCGTGCGCGCCATCGTTTTGCGGCTTGTCGCCGGAGGAAGGCCACGATAGGTTGAGCGCCGTGGCAACGCCACCCGCAAACCATCACGTGTTGCATTCAAGCCATGGCCACTCTGGTTTTTGACATCGAAACCACGGCTTTGCCGGTGGAAAACTTTGACGAAGTCCAGCGCGAATACCTCTTCCGCGAAGCCGACAAACTGGAGGATGAAGCCGCGCGCGCCCAAAAACGGGCCGAGCTGGAGCATCTCATGAGTCTCTACCCGCTCACGGCGCAGGTGGTGTGCATCGCCATGCTCAATGCCGAGAGCCTCCGCGGCCAGGTCCTGTTTGTTGCCGAGGATTATGAGGATGACGCCGAGGAGGCGGGGCCGGTGGAATTTGTGCCCTTCCCCGACGAGGCGGAAATGCTGAACGCCTTTTGGGACGTGGCCAAACACTACGACCAAATTGTGACCTTCAACGGGCGTTCCTTCGACATTCCCTTTTTATACCTGCGTTCCGCGCTGCTCAATGTGCCCATCAGCCGCAAGGACTGGCTGGGGTATCGTTTCACGGCCGAGCCGCATTGCGACCTGGCCGAGCAGCTCACCTTCTACGGCGTCAGCGGCCGCGACGGCGCGGCGCGCAAGTTCAACCTGGATTTCTATTGCAAGGCCTTTGGCATCGAAAGCCCCAAAATGCAGGGCGTCACCGGCATGGACGTGCCCCAGCTCATGGCGGAAGGCAAACAACGCGAGGTGGCCGAGTATTGCCTGCGCGACGTCAAAGCCACCGTGCAGCTTTATCACCTCTGGAAACAGCGGCTGGCGGGCATCAAATAACGCGGCGTCCGCGACACGCCATGTCCCCCTCCCCCCAGCCCGTGGTGGTCCTGATGGCCCTGCCGCGCGAAGCAGCGCCGCTGCTGGCGTATGCGCGGGCCGAGCCGCGCCTCCTGCTGCGCGTGACGGGGGTTGGCCGCGCCCGTGCCGAGCAGGCCATTGAAGAAATCTTGGGCCAGGCCCCGCCGGCGCTCGTCATCACCGCCGGTTTTGCCGGCGGCCTGCGTCCCGGCCTGCCCGTGGGCACGGTGTTATTCGAGGCAGACGCCGCGCTGCCGCTGGCCGCGTTTTTGCAGCAGGCCGGCGCCACGCCCGGCCGTTTTCATTGCGCTGAGCGCATGCTCATCACCGCCCGCGAAAAGGCCGCCTGCCATCACCAAACCGGCGCGGACGCCGTGGAGATGGAGTCCGGATGGATTCGCGAGCACTGCCGGCGGGCGGGCGTGGTTTCAGCGACGGTGCGGGTCATTTCGGATGCCGCGGAGGAGGATTTGCCCCTGGACTTCAATCAGCTCGCGGATGCGGAGCAGCAGCTCTCGCCGCTCAAACTGGCGGGCGCCGTGCTGAAAAAACCCGGCGCCATGGCCGGGCTGTTGCGCTTGCAGCGGCAGACGGCCTTCGCCAGCCACCGGCTGGCGGACGTGCTGCAAACGGCGTTGCAGAAATGGTGGGCGGCGCGCTGACTTAACCAGCCTGCCGCGGTTGCTCCACCTGCGCGCGCATGGCCCGGGCCACCGCCCGAAAGGCTGCCGCCGCCGCACTGTCGGGCCGTCCCACCACCACGGGCACTCCCTGGTCCCCGCCCTCGCGGATTTCCACGAAGATGGGGATTTCTCCCAGGAAGGGCAGGCCTTTGCGGGCGGCTTCGTGGCGTCCGCCGCCGTGGCCAAAGATTTCCAGGCGCTGCCCGTCTGGCGTGGTGAAATAACTCATGTTTTCGATGAGGCCCAGGACAGGCACGTTAACCTTTTCAAACATGGCAATACCTTTGCGCACCACTCCCAGCGAGGCCTCCTGCGGGGTGGTCACCACCACGCCGCCGTCGAGCGGCACGGTTTGGCAAAGCGTAAGCTGGGCATCGCCGGTGCCGGGAGGCAAATCCACAATCAAATAATCCAGCGTGCCCCACTCCACCTGCACCAAAAATTGCTGGATGGTTTTGACAATCATCGGCCCGCGCCAGATGACCGGCTGGTCATCCTCCAATAAAAATCCGATGGACATCAATTTCACCCCGTGCGCGCAGGGCGGCAGCAGTTTTTCATCGGGCGTAATGGTGGGCCGCTGGCGGGTGCCCATCATCAACGGAATCGTGGGACCGTAAATGTCGCAGTCCAGCAAGCCCACGCGCAACCCCTCGCGTTGCAGCGCACAGGCCAGATTGGCCGAGCAGGTGGACTTGCCCACGCCGCCCTTGCCGCTGGCCACGGCCACAATGCGCTCAATCCCCGGCACGCGCGCCTGCCCCGCCCAGGGATTCGGCGGCGCCCCCGCCCCGCCTCCGCCGGTCATGCGCACATCCACCGCCGCGGTGCGGATGCCGGGCAGTTGCTGCAAGACGCGCTCACACTCCACCTTGAGCTGGGCCGCTACTTCCGGGCGGGCCGAAGTCAGCTCCAAGTGCACGGCTACTGCTTCGGCGGCCACCTGCACTTGCTTGACCAGCCCGAATGAGACGATGTCCCGCGAATAGCCGGGATACTTCACCGCTTTCAGCGCCTTGAGTACGTCATCTTGCGTCAACATAGGTCCTTTCAGTAAAGCCGGAGCGCGGCAGCTTCAGAAGCTAAAAGTGCGCTGGGTTGCCCCGTCCGGCAAGGAATGCTTCCGCCCGGGCCAGCCTGCAGGGATTGCCCCCTCCTGCCCAGCAATACCTGCGAGGCATTTTTTGCGAGGTGTTTCCTGGCGGAAACGCCCTTGCTGAGGGGAGGTGATTAAGAACTTGTGATTCGGCCAGGCTGCCTCCATCATCTCCAGCCGGCATCTCCGCAGCAAATATCTGTTATGCCGTTGCCGCGGCATGGACCGGCAACGGCCCAGGGAATGGCGGAGCGCCAAGCATCATGCAGGGACCCGAAGCAGAAACATTGTCGGAGGCTTTCATCGCGCAAATTGAGCCTTGGTATCATCAAAGCCAGATGCTGCGGCTGTGGGAGCTTTTGCGCGCACACCCACCCTTGTGGACCTGGACCGGCTGCCGGTCACGCACCTGGGCCGGGCGCCTGGCGGCCTCGCTCGGCAGCGAACGGCTGTCCCAAGTTCTGCACCGGCGCAATTACCAGCGACATCCCCGAGATTTGTCCGCGGGGGTGTTTTATGCGCACAACCTCGCGCGGCAGCAGGGATGCTGGCAAGCCCGCCAATTTTTACAGGCCATGCCAGAACCCGGCGAAACCGTGGACGCGGAAACCTGCCATTACTTTTGGACCTTGCGCGCCATGGTGGAGGCGGATTTCCGGGATTTTGAAACGGCCGCGGATTATATGCGCCGGGCGGAGGCGTATGCCGTGGAGCTTCCCTGGGGGAAGGTATGCCAGGCCAGTATTCTGGAAAGGCAGGACCGGTATGAAGAAGCGCTGGCCCTGGCCCGCGCCGCGGTGGAAGCCAGCCCCTTGTATCGCCCTGCCATCCTGAGCACCGCTCACTTCTTGCAGGTGCTCGACCGCGATGAGGAGGCCCTGGCTTTTTTACGCGCCGCCGTCCAACGTGCCGCATGCGCGCCCATTGCCGCGGCCCTCACCTGTCTGGAACTGGATTTGGGGTTGCAAGCTGAAGCCCTGGCCACCCTGGAACATTTTGTGCAGGTCGCGCCGCTGGCGGACCGCTCCGTGCATCACTGGGTGGCGCGCAGCCGCACCACTCTGGCCTGCCGGGCGGGGGACCTGGACGGAGCACGGCAGCATTGTGCGCGGGTTTTGGAGCTAAGCCGTCACCGGGATGTCTGGCATCGCGAGCTGGCCCGGCGCCTGGACCTGCCAGACCCGCCCCGGCGCCGGCGTTGTCTGGCGGTGAACTTTGTCCGCCAGCATCACAAAACCTGCGCGCCGGCCACCCTGGCGGCTCTGGCGCAGTATTGGCAGCAGCCTATCAACCACCTGGAAATCGCGGAACAAATTTGCTACGACGGCACGCCTTCCCACAGCCAGCGGCGTTGGGCTGAAAGCCAGGGGCTGGTCACGCGGGAGTTTAGCGTGACGTGGGAGGCGGCTCTGGCGCTAATTGACCGGGGCGTGCCTTTTGCGCTGACCACGGTGGAAGTCAACAGCGGCCATTTGCAGGCGTTGGTGGGCTACGATGAACTGCGCCAATCCCTTCTGTTGCGCGACCCCTATCATTACTATCTTTCCGAAGCCATCTGGCCAAGATTCCAGCAAAGTTATGCTCCTTTTGGCCCCCGCGGGCTGGTCATGCTGCCACCGACGGAAGCTCATCGTCTGGAGGGACTGGAGCTTCCCGACGCCGCCCTGTTTGACCAGTTGCATGCCGTGCAGTGCGCCCTGGAGAAGCATCAACGGGACCAGGCAGCGGCGGCGCTTGCCGCCTTGAGTCAAAGCCATCCGAACCATTGGATTACCTGCTCGGCCGGCTGGGCCTTAAGCGCGTACGATGTAAACCCCGCCGCCAGCCTGCAATACGTCGAGCGTTGGCTGGCCCAATTCCCCAAAAATCCCCGGTTGCTGCGCGTCAAACTGGATTTACTGGAAGCCACCGCCACCCGCCAGGAAGTCCTGGAGTTTCTGGATCACCTGCTGGCGCTTCACCCCAAAGAACCTTTTTTTCTGGCCCGGCTGGCCGCCGCCCTGAAGGAGGACGACCGCGAATTGTCCCGCGCCCAGCGGCTTGTGCAGCGCGCCCTGAAAACCGCTCCCACCGACCCGGACCTGTTGGGCATTCTGGGGGATGTGCTGTGGAAAGCAGGCCGCCTGGCCGAAGCGGCCATGCATTACCGGCTGGCCGCCTGCGCCGCGCAACATAACGAGCACCTGGCCGAAAGCTACTTTTCCTCGCTGCTCCACCTGCGCCAAAGCGAGGCGGGGCTGGCGTTTTTGCGGAGGCGCTTTGACGAGCTGGGCCATTTATCCTCCGTTCCGGCCATGACGCTGTTCAAGTGCCTGGCCTACCTGGGGCGCACCGAGGAAGGTTTCGCCGTTTTGGAAGAAGCCCGCAACCGCCGCCCCGAGGATGGCGAACTGATGCTGTTTTACGCCGATGCCCTCGCGCGGCATGGCCGGGCGGCGCCCGCGCAACAACTGCTGGAGCAGGCGCGCGGCCATGCGCGGCACAGCCATTGGCTGCGCGTCGCCGCGCAACTGGCGGTCTATCGCGCGGATTTGCGCCAGGCCCTGGCCTGCTGGCAGGAGGTGCTGCAAGTCGAGCCGCTGGCGATGGACGCTCAGGCTCAGGTGTATCAACTGCTGGCGGAAACGCATGACCTGGCCACCGCCCGCGCGCACCTCGAGGAAATGTGCCGCCGCTTTCCCGGCCACTGCGGCCTGCTGCGGTTGCGCGCGGAAAAAATGGCGCAAGAACCGCTCGCGGTAGCCGAGCCAGCCCTGCAAGCCTTGTTGGCGGCGAACCCAGTGGACACTGAGGCGCGATGCGACCTGGCGCTGCGGTATGCCGCCGCCGGCCGCCACGCCGAGGCGCTGGCCGAAGCCGAGCGGGCCATTACTCTCACCCCCCGCTCCCCCAAAATCTACACGGTGCGGGGTGACATTTTAAGGCAGCTTGGCCGCCGGGCCGAGGCGCGCGCCGATTATGAGCAGGCCCTGCGGCTGGATGTGAACAACGGCCACGCCATGATGCAGTTGGTGGAGCTCTCAGCCACCGAGGAGGAGCGCGCGGCGGCGCTGGATTTCATCCAAGCCGAGCTGGTGCGGCAGGTGGTTTTTGAGGAAGCCCTGCCGGCTTTCCGCGATGCGGCCCATGGCTTGTTGCCCCCCGAAAAAGTGCTGGCCCGGCTGCGCGAAGCTCTGGCCGCCCGGCCGGACCTGTGGGCCGCGTGGTGGGTGGTGGTCCTGCAACTGAAAAACATGCATCAGTTGGAGGAGGCCCTGGCCCTGGCCCAACAAGCCTGCCAACGGTTTCCGCTGGTCCCGCAATTGTGGCTGGAACAAGCCGATGTGTTGCGCGTCCAAGGCCGTGGCGATGCGGCCGTGGCCGCGGTGGAACAGGCGTTGACCATCAATCCCCGCTTTGGGCGGGCCGTCTATTTTTTGGCCAACTTGCACGCCAAAAATGGCCAACTGGAAAAAGCACGGCAAACATTGTTGCGCGGCCTGGCCCATGCCCCGTTGGAAGCGCCACTGCATGTGGCCCTGGCCGAAATCGCCCTGCGGGAAAATGATGACTCAACCGCAATTCAAGAAGCCCGGGTAGCCCTGCAAATGGACCCCGCCTGTGGCACGGCCTGGGAAATTCTTCAATACCTGGCCCGGGAAAGACAGATGCCCCGCCTGGCCGTCGAAATGGCCGAAGCACTGACGCAAGCGCGTCCGGGCGATCCCGAGGCGTGGCTGATGCTGGCTGATTGTCTGGCCCAACAGGGGAGCGCGGGCTGTCTGGAAGCGGTGGACCGGGCCATTGCCTTGAATCCCCGCCTGGAAAAAGCGCACGAGGAAAAAGCCCGTTTTCTGACCTTGCTGGACCGGTGCGATGAAGCGCTGGCGGTGTGTCTGGAAGGTCCCCTGCAGCCGCCACCCTTCCGTTTGCGCCTGCGCGCGGCATGGATTGAGAGCCAGCGCGGCCATTTGCCCGCAGCCATCCAGCTCATGGAAAGCGTGCTGGCCGAATCCCCGGCTCACTACGGTGCCCTGAATCTGTTGTGCGCGTGGCAGAAAGAAATGGGGCAATATGATCAGGCCCTGGCGACGGCGGAAAAAATGGTGGCGATGGCCCCCCATGAAGCCGAACCGCTCCGGGTGCTGGCCGAGCTGCATTACCACAAGGGCAACAAGTCCGCGGCAGTCGCCACCCTCCGGCGCGCCGTTGAATTGAACCCCAGCCAGGAGGAAAACCGCCATCTCCTCATGGGGCTGCTGATTGGCCTGGCGGAGGAGACCGGCGACGGGACCGAAGCCTGGCGCTTCCTGGAGCAGGAGCGCGCGCGCCGAATTTCGGACCTGCTGCTGGCGTTCGAGATTCGCCTCTTGTTGTTGCAGGGAGAGGTAGATGCCGCCCAAGGCCGCTTTGCCGCGCTTTGCCGCATGAAGGAAGGCGAAGATGAATGGGCCATGTTCAACGCCCTGGACAATCTGGTTGACCGGGTGCCGGTGAGCACAGTGACGCAACTGGTACGCCAGGCCCTGGAGCCTTTGGAGACGCAGCCCGCTGCCGTTGAATCCCCGCCCTGCCATGCGTATTTGGGGGCGATGGACATTCATCTGCGTTTCCTGGAGGGGCGCTTCACTTTGCCCGCCTATCTGGACCGAGTGTCCCGGCACAGCGCATTTTTCAAGAACAGCCTCGCGCAATACCTGAAATCGGCCGCCGATGCTTATCATCGTGCGATGAAATATGACGACCTGCCTTTTCCCTGGCTCCTGCACCGGCAGGTGCAGCGGCTGGGGAAGCAACATCAGCAATGGCTGCGCACCGATGCGCGGTTGGCCGCCAAATACGGGCGGGCTTTGCTGTACATCGGCAAATACCAGGCCGCCCGGGAGTGGTTTGCCAGCCTCCACCAGCAAGGCGAAATGCCCGCCGACATGTACTCGGACTGGCTGGAAGCCCTCCTGGCCGGGGGTCAATGGCAAGCCGCCGAGACCTGCCTGGAAAAGGCGCTGGCCATGCGCCAGTCCCAGGCGGCCCATATCTGCTTTTGCGCGGCGGCCGCCTGCCTTTGCGCCATGAACGGGCAGTTGGAGAATGCCCGCCATTTTCTGGCTCAAATTCACGGACAGCCCCTGGATGACTCTGTCCACTGCCTGCAAGGGCTGGCGCAAATCTGGGTGGAGTTGGACACCCTGGGCACGCCCGGCACCTGGGCAGCCACCCGCGCACTGGTGCGCAAGCTCGACAAGGGTCTGCTGGGCAGCATTTTCTTCTGGCATCCAGCGCCGGTCAGACAGTTGTACCTGGAGTCCATCCGCCGCTGGCGGCAGAGCGGAAAATGGCCCGGCTTGGGCCTGTGGCGCTGGTGGCGGCAATTCCGCTGGGGGTGGTTTTTGTTGCCGGTGCTGCCGCTGGCGTTTGCGGTGGTGTACCCTCCAAGCCCAGCCGGCCGGCGCTGGGTGCGGCGATGCTACACCGCTTTGCGCCGCTGAAAAAGGCAACGCCCGGCCCAAGGGGCCGGGCGCAGCGCTTGTTTAATTGCGGGCGAAGGAGTTATTCCGCCGGCAATTCCTTGATGCGAATGTTGCGGAACCACACGGTGCCATGATCCCCCTGCAAGAGGATGGGGCCCGGCTCCTTCACCTTGTTGTCCACCTCCCCGCCAGTGGGACGATCGCACACGACATTGTCGTGGATCTTCTTGCCGTTGAGGATCACCGTGATTTTGTTGCCGATGATGGTGGCCTCACAGGTCTGCCATTCATTGCCGGGCTTGCTGGCAAACACATCCGGCGCTTTGAACGCATACAAGGCGCCATTGCCGCCCGGCGCCGGTTTGCCGCTCTTGTAATCACCCAAGATTTGTATCTCATGGCGGCCCCGGAGGTAAAAACCACTGTTGGAGCCGTCAGGCACGAGGTACTCGAAGCGCACGGTGAAGTTCCAGAACTTCTTTTCCGTCAGCAAATCCACCCCGTGGTCGCCTTGTTTGATGGTGTTTTTGAGGATGCCATCTTCCACCGTCCAATAGCTCTTGGCGTTGGGATTGCGCAGTTTCCAGCCGCTCAGGTCCTTGCCGTTAAACAGCGGCACGAAACCCTGTTCGTTGTCAGCAGCCCAAACCTGGCCGGCAAGCGCCAGCCCTAAAATCAAGGTCCAGATGGTTTTCATAATGTGCCTTTGCTTGGCGGCCAGCGCGGTTATTTCTGTTGCGTTTTGGGTTCGCAAGTTTCCAGACCCAGCGCCCACTTGATGCCGCCCAGAATGTGCTTCTGGTAATCTCGCGCCACTTCAGGCGGATTCTTGCGGTCCTTCCATTCCGGGTCCCACACGTCTTCGCGATGCCCCAGCGAGGTGTAGAACACCCGCCCTTTGCCGTAGGTCTTGTTCCAGGAAATCGGGTAATAGCCCGGCGTTTTGTCATTGGGATGGTTGTTCAAGGAAAGCAGATTGTGCACTTTGGTACGGTCATAGCTCTTGAACAGATAGATTTCATCAAACACCGTGAACTGCCCCGCCTTGAAATGCCGGCAGGCCGAGCACTCGCGGTCTTCCACATTGGCGTCCACGCTGACTTGCGCGCCGTGCGACAAAAATTCGCCGCCAATCATCTCAATGAACGGCCGGAAACCGTGGAAGGTGTCCGTGGCGCTGTGCATCCCCACAAAGCCGCCGCCCGCCGCAATCCAGTCCAAAAATCCCTGGCGGTCGGGTATGGGCAGGTCGCCGGTGGTGTTGGCAAAAATCACCGCGTCATAATTCTTCAGATTGGCCGGGCTGAGCTTGGTCAACACCTTGCGCATCTCTTCATTCCAAGCCTTGCGCGCCGCCTCGTATGCCGCCTGCTCCTGCTGGAATTTCTCTTTTTCGGCCTCGGTGGCATTGTTGCCGGGCCGCTTGGGCGCGCGCGGCTCGTTGGGAGGCTGGCTCACGTATTCCACAGTGAAAGCGCCGCTTTCCTTGGCCAGTTGGCCGATGATTTTCTCAGCCACCGGAATCGAGCTGTGCCGGAAACCGGTGGTGGTGGTGACGACGAGGACTTTTTTGCCCTGGGCAGCAGCAGGCAAGGCAATGCCCACCGCCAACACTGCGGTCAAGAGGATGGACTTTTTCATAATTATGTGTCACGACATTCTAGGACAAAGACGCCATCAAAGCCAGAACTATTCACCCCCCCTCACTCCCCGCCGTGAGACCACGCGCCCTGCCCTTCTCCCGGCCAAACAAACTGCGCTGCGCCCTCGACACTGCGGCGGGAGACCGTTTTAATAACGGGCGACATCGAGCATGGACTGGCAAACCGCCCAGCAACGGCATGCGCAGCTTTGCGCGGAAATCCGGCGTCACGATTACCTTTACTACGTGGTGGGCCGGCCGGAAATCTCCGATTTTGAATATGACCGCCTCTACCGCGAGCTGGTCGAGCTGGAGCAGCAATTTCCCGCTCTCATCACCCCCGACTCCCCCACCCAGCGCGTGGGCGGCCAGCCCGTGGATTCCTTTCCGCCGTATCGTCACGCGGCGCCGATGCTCAGCCTGGACAACACCTACTCGCAGGGCGAGGTGCGGGAGTTTGTGCAGCGCGTGCAACGTCTGCTGCCGGGCGAAGCGCTGGCGTGGGTGGTGGAGCCGAAAGTGGACGGCCTGGCCGTGAGCCTGCGCTACGAGCAGGGCGTCCTCGCCGTGGGCGCCACCCGCGGCGATGGCACCACGGGCGACAACATCACCTCCAATCTCAAAACCATTCGCAGCGTGCCCCTCCGCCTGCAAACCCCGCCCGCCCCGCCCGCGCCACCCCAGGGAGATTTATTCGCCCCGCCCCCCGCCAGCCCACTGCCGGCGGTGTTGGAAGTCCGCGGCGAAGTGTTCATGCCCCGCGCCGGTTTCGAGCAACTGAATGCCGAACGCCGCGCCGCCGGCGAGGAGGAATTCGCCAACCCGCGCAACGCCGCCGCCGGTTCACTCAAGCAACTGGACCCCCGCATTGTGGCCCGGCGCCCCCTGGAAATGGTGTTTTACGGCGTGGGCCAGGTGGAAGGCGTGCCGGTGCCGCCCACCCATGATGCCTTGTTGCACTGGCTCCAGCGCCTCGGCTTCAAAACCCCCGAGCGTATCTGGCTCTGCCACTCCACCGAAGAACTTCTCGCCGCGCTCGACGAGCTGGACCGCTTTCGCAAAACCCTGCCCTATGACACCGACGGCGCGGTGATTAAACTCAACTCGCTGGCCCAGCGCGAGCGTTGCGGCGCCACCGCCAAGGCCCCCCGCTGGGCCATTGCCTACAAGTACGCGCCGGAGCAGGCCGAAACCCGTCTCAAGGCCATCACCATTCAAGTCGGCCGCACCGGTGCCCTCACCCCGGTGGCCGAGCTGGAGCCGGTGTTTCTTTCGGGCAGCACCATCAGCCGCGCCACGCTGCACAATGAGGAGGAAATCCGCCGCAAAGACATTCGCGTGGGCGATTGGGTCGTCATCGAAAAAGCCGGTGAGGTCATCCCGGCCGTGGTGCGCGCCGTGGCGGAAAAACGCACCGGCGCCGAGCAGGTGTTTGTGTTTCCCAAAAACTGCCCCGAGTGCGGCACCCCGGTCACCCGCGGCGCCGAGGCCGGCGTGGATTATGTCGTCTGGCGCTGCCCCAACCCCGATTGCCCCGCCCAAATCCGCGGGCGCATCGAGCACTGGTGCAGCCGGGGCGCCATGGACATTGAAGGCGGCGGCGAGGTGCTGGTGGCGCAACTGGTCAAAACCGGGCTGGTGCAGGACGTGGCCGACCTCTACCGCCTCACCGTGGACGAGCTGTGCCAACTCGAGCGCATGGGTGAAAAATCCGCCCGCAATTTTCTCGAGGGCATCGAGGCCAGCAAGCAACGCGACCTGTGGCGGGTGCTTTTTGGGCTGGGCATCCTGCACGTGGGCGCCAGCGTGGCCAAATCTTTGAGCCGCACTTTTCCCACGCTGGACGACATCCTGAACGCCAGCATGGAGCAGTTGCAAAAGGCGGAAGATGTGGGCGAGACCATCGCCCAAAGCATTCTCCAGTGGGCCGGCGACCCCCGCAACCGGCGGCTGGTGGAGCGCCTGCGGGCGGCGGGCGTCAATTTCCAGAGCAGCCTGTATCAGGCCGGCCCCGCCGGCGGACGGCTGGCGGGCAAAACCCTCGTGCTCACCGGCACGCTGCCCCATCTGACCCGCGAGCAGGCCACAGCCAAAATTGAAGCCGCCGGCGGACGCGTGGCCTCCAGCGTCAGTAAAAAAACCGATTACGTGGTGGCCGGGGCTGAGGCCGGCTCCAAGCTCGAAAAAGCCCGCCAGCTCGGCGTGCCGGTGATTGACGAGGCGGAGTTGTTGCGCTTGTGCGGCGAAACATCGCCCTGAGGGGCGGCCCCCTCACTTCAGGGCGCGGCGCCCCAGTCGAAATCATCAAACATCGTCACGCTGTCGGCCTTGGTCCACAGGCCGATGCGCCCGGCCTGCGTGAAGGTTTCGTCCTCCACCTCCAACAATTTCTGCCCGTCAAAAAACACCGTGCTCCGCGGGCCGCGAAACTCCACCCGCAACGTGTGCCATTGCCCGGGCGTGACCTTCTGCTCCACCCCGTAGCCGTCCTTGCGCCCCACCAGCGGCAGCGCGGTGCGCTTGCCCTGCTGGACTTTGTAGAGCACCACGTTGTCTTCGCGTGCGTTGGCGCGGCAAATATAATAATTCGTGGCGCTTTGATAACGCCACACCACGCCGGCCGCCTGGTCTAGCTCGCCGCTCACCGTTTTGAAGCGCACGCTCACCCAGCCGTCCCGCAACACCGGCTCCTGCCGCACGCACAACGGAAACGACGGGCGCGGCGTGATGCCGGACTGTACCAGCACGCGATTGGTGGCGGCGGCGGACGATTCCTCCTGCACGGTCCAAACCGGCTGTCCGGCGCCGGTGATGGTGACCTCCCAGCCCCGCGGCGGCTGGTTGGTGGGATTGGTCTGGAAGTCCTCGGCGGCGCTCAGGCGAGCCGCCACCAGGGCGCACGCAAGGGCAAACAGTAAGAAGCCACCTTTCATGATTGCAGCAATATCCATTCGGCGGCGGCGGCCAGGTCCGGCACCACCACGGCGTCACGCAACCGGCCCGCCTCCCGCTCGGCAGTTTCACGGCCATAACCAGTGCACACGAGCAGGCTGCGGCGGACACCGGCATTCCAGCCGCATTCCAAATCAATCAGTTTGTCCCCAATCATGTAAGACCGCGCCAAGTCCAACCCAAATTCATCTCGCGCATCCCACAAAAAAGCGGGCGAAGGCTTGCGCCCGCGGCTGGGCTGGTCCGGCGCCTCGGGGGCCAGGTAAGTCTTGGCAAGGCGCACCCCGCCCCGCCCCAGCAGCTCCTCCACCCGCGCCTGCACCCGGAGCGCCTCCTCCAGCGTGAAGTATCCGCGTCCGATGCCCGACTGATTGGTGACAAAAAACAGCCAGAAGCCGGCGTCCTGCAGCCGCTTCAGGGCCTCCACCGCCCCGGGCAACAGCTCCACCTGCGCCGGGTCTTTCAAATAGTGCCGCTCGGCAATCACCGTGCCGTCGCGATCCAGAAAAACAGCGGCTTGCGCCATAACCAGCAGCGGCCCTAGGCCGGCGTCAATCCCGGCCCGCCGGCGGACTTGGCCCCGTCCATGCCCGTGCCGTCCAAATCAATCAGGATGTCCCGTGGCTCGGCGCCTTTGCTGGGGCCAACAATTCCCCGGCGCTCCAGCTCATCCATGAGCCGCGCCGCGCGGCCGTAACCCAGTTTGAGCCGACGTTGCAGCAGCGACACACTGGCCTTTTGCTCGCTGCGGATGACCTCGATGCATTGCTGAATCAACTCCTCGTCCTCATCGCTGGCCTCCTCCTCCTCATCCATGCTGCTGGCAGGCTTGCTGAGCTGCTGCGTGATTTCCAGGTCGTAGCTCGGCTTGCCTTGGGCGCTGATGAAGTCCACAATGCTCTGGATTTCCTGGTCCGTAATCAGCGCGCCCTGGGCCCGGATGAGCTTGGCCGAGCCGGGCGGCAGGTAGAGCATGTCGCCCTTGCCCAGCAGTTTGTCGGCGCCCATCGCGTCCAGAATCGTCCGCGAGTCCACCTTGGCCGCCACCTGGAAGGCGATGCGCGCGGGGATGTTGGCCTTGATGACACCGGTGATGACGTCCACACTGGGCCGCTGCGTGGCCACAATGCAATGAATGCCCGCCGCCCGCGCCATCTGGGTAATCCGCGCAATCGCCATCTCCACATCCGCCGGCGCCACCAGCATCAAATCCGCCAGCTCATCAATGATGACCACGATGTAACTGAGCTTGTCCGGGATGACTATGTCGTCCTCCCGCGGCACCACAATCTGCTCGTCCACCTCCACCGCAAATCCGTCGGCGCCGGCCTCAATTTTTTCCTTCCGCGTGGTGAGGGGCAGCTCCGGCTCAGGCGGCGGCGGAGGCGGCTTGTGGCGCGGGCGCTCGTTGAAGGACTTGATGTTGCGCACGCCCACCTTGGCAAAAATCTTGTAACGCTTTTCCATTTCATGGATGACCCACCGCAGGGCGAGGATCACCTTCTTGGGATCATTCACCACCGGCACCACCAGATGCGGCAGCGCGTTGTAGTGCTGCAGCTCCACCACCTTCGGGTCAATCATCACAAAACGGAGCTGGTCCGGACTGAACCGGTACAACAGCGACGCCACAATGGCGTTGATGCACACCGACTTGCCCGACCCCGTGCTCCCGGCAATCAGCAGGTGCGGCATGTCCGCCAAATCCGCAATGATGGGATGCCCATACACATCCTTGCCCAGCGCCAGCGGAATCCGCGCCTTCGTGTTGAGCCACTCCTCCGATTCCAGCAGCTCGCGCATCGTGACCTTGGTCTTCACCGTGTTGGGCACCTCCACCCCCACCGAGCTTTTGCCGGGCACCGGCGCGAGGATGTGGATGCGCTCGGCCTTGAGCGCCGCCGCAATGTTGTTGGTCAGCGCCGTGATTTTTTCGAGCTTCACGCCCGGGGCCGGATGCAGCTCGTAGCGCGTAATGGTGGGGCCTTTGGTGATGTCCCCAATGGCCACCTCGATGTCAAACTGCGCCAGCGTGTTCTTCATCAACTGCGCGTTGGCCATCAGCTCTTCCTTCGTCTCGGACGGCTTCACCGACAAATCAGGCAACTGCAGCAAATCCAGCGACGGCAGGCGATAGTTGCCAATGTGCGGCCCCTCCGCCACCGTGATGGGCTTGGGCTTCCGCACGGCCGCCTTCGGCTTGGCGGCAGGCGCAGGCGCCACGGCGGGCGCGGGCGCGGGCGTGGCCGGAGCGGCAAAGGGATTCTCCTGGTCCGGGGCCTTGGCGGGAGTGTTCTCCACCGGCTCCCACGATTCCTCGGGCGTGACCTTGTCGGCGGGCGCGGCGGTCTTGGCGACTGCCGCCGGCTCTGCCTTGCCTTTGGCCGAGGGCGCGGCAGCCTTGCCCAGGATGTCGGCCGTGCTGGCCGCGGGCACCACCTTGGGCGCGGCGGCGGTCTCGGCCTCGCCCTCCTCTTTGGCAGCGGGGGCGGCGGCCTCGGCGGGCTCTTTGGTTTTCTTGGGGGCGGTTTTGATTTGCGGCACACTTAAATCGCGCACCGTCGGCTCGGGCACCGGTTGCAAATCGGCGCCCAACTCCGGCCCCGCTTTGCCATGGGCGGCGGGGGCTTTGCCTTTGGCCGTGCGCTCCACCTCCTCCTCCAGCTCGCGCGCGCGCCGCTCCAGCTCCATCGCCTTGCGCTTCAGCTCCTTCTCCGGCTCGGACAACCCCGCAAACAAATCCGCCTCGCGCCGTTTCTGCAGCCACTCGCGCACCCAGTTGCCCAGCTCAAAATTCGTCAGGAAATACAGGCTGATGCAGTACAGCGTGCAGTAAATGATCGTGGCGCCCGCCCGCCCGAAATGGCCAAACGCATACTGATTCAACCACAACCCCAGCAGCCCCCCCGCCGTGTCCGCGCCAATGTTGAACGCAATCTTCTCCAGAAAACCGGCCTGATCATACGCATACCGGTGCGTGGCCATCTGCCGCACCGTTTCCCCATCAGTGTACAAATTCAACAGCCCCGTGCAGCACAACAACACCACTCCCGCCGCCGCCCACGTGTACCACTTGCGCCGCAAATACGCCATGAAGTCCCACAAATAACCCAGCCCGAAAAACATCAGCAGCATCGGCAGAATGTAAGCCGCCCCTCCCATGATCAAAAACGTGCCCCACGCCACATACGCCCCCGCCGGCCCGATCCAATTATGCGCCGGATCATGCGGCGGCACGCGCAAATACCGCACGTCTCCGCGGTCAAACGACCACTGAGCCGCCATCAACAGCAATGCGGCCGCCAGCAACGCAATCCCAATAATGTCATTGAAACCGCGGTTGGGGGCCGGCTCGCCCTGATCATTGCGTGCCATGTAATGTAATTGCCAGCCCATTGTATGCACCTCCGCCCCTGATAAAACAGGAAAATTTTGCCCCCGCCAACGCGCCGCACCCGCCACTCACAACGGCAGCAAGCAGGCACCCGCTCCCCCGCCCAAACCCCCGTTTTTTAAGCTTGCCACCGTGCCCCGCCCGCCGCACATTCTCTGCACAGGCGCGGCCAAGCGCCAGCCTGTCCATTGCGCGGTTAGCTCAGGGGAAGAGCACT
The DNA here is from genome assembly GCF_024832785.1 of Fontisphaera persica. Taxonomy (GTDB): domain Bacteria; phylum Verrucomicrobiota; class Verrucomicrobiia; order Limisphaerales; family Fontisphaeraceae; genus Fontisphaera; species Fontisphaera persica. Next base: position 3,997,644 of record NZ_CP116615.1, on the reverse strand, counting down.
TCCTTGACACGGAAGGGGTCAGAGGTTCAAATCCTCTATCGCGCACCACTTTTTTCACGAACAACCCAAATTTTCTTGGCGAAAACCCACCATCCCACCTTGATTGCCGGGCCGGCTCTCCCCGCCTTTACGCCGCCACAATCCCCGGTTCGCCACCACCTTATGCCAAACGATGGCTACAAAATTCCCTCCCCCTTCGCCGCCTCCTCCCATGCCCTTCGCCTGGACATGCCTGTGAATCGTTTCACGGCAGAACACAGGACTTTCTCCAAACGCATCATGGCATCAACCCCGGCCGCGTGAAAACTTTGTCGTAGCGCAGGCTTCCCGTCCTTGTAGCGCAGGCGTCCCGCCTGCGGGTTCACGGAGCCTCCCGGCTCCGTGATTGCAGAACTGCCGTCGTCAAACAGACGCCCCAGTAAGCACCAAGCTGCAATGATACAGCAGATGTCGTGGCGCAGGCTTCCCTTCTGTAGCGCAGGCGCCTCGTCCCGCAAAGCGGGATTCAGCCTCCGTCCCGCAGGCCAAGGGGGGCCAAGAGCAGGATAATCCGCGCAGCTACAATTTCTCCCACTCCCTGAAGGAGAGAGTCAGGGCGAGGAGGCGTTTTCCCCCTTCGTTTCCTTCGTTCCCTTCTGTTCAAAATTCTTGTCCATCCGTGTTCCTTTACCCCATCGTGGGAAACAACTAGTGTGAGGGTGTGTAGCGCGGTCGTCGGCCTCATGTAGCGCAGGCGTCCCGCCTGCGGGTTCACGGAGCCTCCCGGCTCCGTGATTGCAGAACTGCTGTCGTCAAACAGACGCCCCTATAAGCACCACTCCGCCCGTCAAATTTTCATTTCTCGTAGCGCAGGCGCCTCGTCCCGCGAAGCGGGATAAAGCATGCGGGACGCAAGCCTTATCCCGCTGCAGTGGGACGTGTGTTCCCCGAGACCGACAGCCTGGGCCAAACCTGCTTAAAAAACCCCTCAATACTTAATCCGCTCCCTTCCGCGGTACAGGCGCCAAAACCACCTCGCTACCACAAAAAAACGAGGCCCAAACACAGCCATAACCACACCTTCAGGCACACCCCCCTCAAAGCCCGCCGCTTCAATGGCTCATCGTGGTGCATGGTTTTTTACGTCATATTGTGTCGCTTCCCCCATGTCCATCAAACGGGGTGAAAAACCACCCACACCCATCAACTTTCAAAACCCATTGTGCAGAGGTTTCCTGTTATCTTGAATCGGATGACAATTTAAGACCTGACGCGCTCGCAGGGATAAGCCATGATGACACCCGAAAAGCCTATGTTATTTGCGAACTTTCACCACCGGCTCGCGGCTCTGCCCACGGGGTCGCGGCGTGGCTGGGCGCTGCGTTGCACTCTAATAGTCGTCCTTCTCGGCTTGCAGGCGGGCGTAGTCGCCGTCCTGGCGGCGGCGCCGAAACGCGCCGTTCCTACCAATGGTCCGGTCACTTATGAGGCCTTTGGTGCGGTCGGCAACGGCGTGGCCGACGATTTGCCGGCCATTGTCGAGGCGCACGCCTTTGCCAACGCCCACAACTTGCCGGTTCAGGCCCGGCCCGGCGCCACTTACCATCTTGGCCGCCGGGCGCTCACCGCCATCATCGCCACCGACACGGACTGGGGCACGGCGCACTTCCTCATTGACGACACCGACGTCGAAAACCACCGCCTGCCGCTGTTTGTCGTCCGCTCGCTGCTCGAGCCCGTGAAGTTTTCGATAACGCGCCTCACCCGCGACCAACGCCGCCTGGACGTGCGGCCGCCCCGCGATTGCTGGGTGCGCGTGGAGAACAACCGCCAGCGGGTTTATATTCGCCGCGGCCTCAATCAGAACGACGGCACCACCCAACGCGATTGCTTCATTCTGCGCCGGGACGGCACCATCGAGGGCGATATTGACTGGAATTACGACACCATCACCCGCGTGGAGGCCCGCCCGATGGACGAGCGCACCCTGGTGCTCAAAGGCGGCATCTTCACCACCACCGCCAACCGGATGAAGCAGGAGAAGGGCTACAACTACTGGGCGCGCAACATCGTCATCAACCGCTCGAACACCACCGTCACGGGCCTGACTCATCACGTGGTGGGAGAGACGGACGTCGGCCACCCCTACAGCGGATTCCTGGCGGTGAACAGTTGCGCCAACGTCACCCTGCGCAACTGCTTTGTCACCGGGCACAAGACCTACACCACCATCGGCGCCGCCGGCAAACCCGTGAGCATGGGCTCCTATGATTTGAGCGCGAACGAGGTGGTCAACTTCACCCTGATTGGCTGCCGCATGGACAACATCTGCGACACCACCCGTTGGGGCGTCATCGGGGCCAACTTCTGCAAAAATATCCTCCTGGAAAACTGCACCTTGTCCCGCATGGACGTCCACCAGGGCGTTTCCGGCGCCTATACCATCCGCAACTCCACCCTGGGCCACGCCGGGCTGAATGCCATTGGGCGGGGCACCTTGACCGTGGAAAACTCCACGCTCAACGGGCATTCCCTGCTCACCCTGCGCGGCGACTATGGCAGCACGTGGGAAGGCACCATTGTCATCCGCAACTGCCGGTGGATTCCCGCCTGCGGCGCACCCATTCAGCCTTACGTGATTAACGCCAGCAACGACGGACAGCACGACTTCGGCTATCCCTGCTTCATGCCACGGGAAATCCTCATTGACGGCCTTATCATTGACGACCGCCAGCACCCGAAAGACTATGCTGGCCCCTACCTGTTCACCGACCCCGACGGCAGCGCCCCGCCCACGGCCGCCCGCCCCTTTCCCTATCGGTTGACCGAGCGGGTGACCCTCCGCAAACTGACCACCACCAGCGGCCAGAAACTCCGGCTGTCGCCCGATGCCGCGTTTGCCGCCAGCCTGCGGGTCACCGAGCTGGACTGAGTTTTCCCCACGCGCGTGGGGTGAAACTGCGCAGGCAGGGGATGAAGGTGATAAGAACGGCGGGCTTGTTACGCGGGGACGGTCTTGGGCAGGCGGGCACGGAATCGCTGCGCCCACCAAAACAGCCCACCCACCGCGGCGCCGCCCAAATGCGCCAGGCCGGAAATGTTGCCAAAGCCCTGGATTTGCTGCCACGCAATCCAGAATTGCAGCAGCAGCCAGCAAATAAAGAGCGTGCGAGCCGATAATTTCAACCACCAGAAGCGCCAGGCCAGGCGGGCCATCAGGCTGATTTTGGCATGGGGAAATTGCATGGCATAATAGGCCAGCACGCCGGAGATGCCGCCGCTGGCGCCAATGGCCGGGGTGAGGGAGCCGGGGCCGCCGAGGATATGCACGAGCTGGCCGCCCAGGGTGGCCAGGAGCAGGAGCAAGCCATAGGCGGTGTGGCCCAGGTCATCCTCCACGTTGTCGCCAAAAATGAGCAGAAAATAGAGGTTGCTGGCAAGGTGCCAGACGCCGCCGTGCAGGAAGAAAGCCGCCAGCAGGGTCAGGCCGCCGTGGCGCCACCATTGGGCGGGCACCAGGCCCCATTGGGCGATGACTTGTTCCAGGTTGAAAAAGGCGGCCACGCTGATGACCAGGATGAGCAGCGCGAGGCTCCACGTCAGCCACGGGCGGCGGCGCAGGGGGGACGTGTCCGATTCCACCGGCAAACCCAGCAGGGCCGGCAGGGTTTTCCACTCCCTGTCCGGCTCCGGTTGAGCGTCCTGCTGGCGCTGGATTTTTTCCATCGCCATGGCCTCGGCGGCCCGCAGATGCAGCTCTTCAAGGCTGGGCGGCGGCGCGGGGGGCACACTTTCGAGCTCCTGGGTGTCAAACCAGATGATGCCGCAGCGGCGGCAGCCGTCCAGCTCCAGGCCGGCCTCCGGCAGCGCCAGAGCCTTCATGGATTGCTCGCAGAAGGGACAGCGGCGCGGGCTGGGTGCGGTATTCCGGTTCAATTGGCGCAGGAGGTTGTTGACCAGCCGGTCCCCGCCCAGCGCCCGCAACTGCGGCAGCGTGACGGACCTGCCAGTGCAGCCGTCGCACACGTATAAAACCCCATCCGCCATCCGCTGGACGCGCAAGGGCTGCTCACATGCTGGGCAGGTGGGCATGGGCAGGAAATGGCTGGGCTTGACCGGCCGGCCGCCAGCGTCGGGGTGTGGTTAAAGGATTGCTCGCCCGTGGCATCAACCACCGCAGAATGCCAAACCTCCCGCCGGCTGGCAATCCCGGACTCCCCGGCACCCTCCCGATGGGGTTCCCGCGCGCGGCCATCGGGCTGTTTCCGGGCATTCCCGCCCGGCGGCAGCGCCCGGGGCGGCACAAAAACTTCACCCAAAACGGAAGCCCCGGCCCTTTTTCAGGCCAAAACTCTGATTGCTTTTTGCCGGTGAGGCTGCTATTTAATGGACATCCAGGCGATGTGGCGGTTGACGCAGCAGCGTCCTGGCGCGGAGCGAGCAAGCAAGCCGAAGCCATAACACGAGCCAAACGGTATGCCTTATTCAGCCGAAATCAGTCGTGCCAACCCCAGTGTGTTCATGTTTCTCATTGACCAGTCCGGCTCCATGGTGGAACCCATTGCCGGCAGTGAGAACAAACGCAAGTGCGACAGTGTGGCCGACGCCATCAACCGCCTGCTGCACAATCTCATCATCAAATGCGCCCGCGGCGACGGGGTGCGCAACTTTTATGAAGTGTGCGTCATCGGCTACGGCGCCACCGTGGCGCCCGCCTTCAGCGGGCCGCTGGCCGGCCGGGACCTGGTGCCGTTGAGTGAGGTGGCCAGCTCGCCGGCGCGCATCGAGGAGCGCATTCGCAAAGTGGACGACGGCAGCGGGGGCGTCATCGAGCAAAAGGTGAAGTTCCCCATCTGGTTCGAGCCGGTGGCCAAGGGCATCACGCCCATGGGCACCGCCCTGAACATGGCCTGCAAGATTTTGCGGGAATGGGTGCAGCGCCACATGGCCTCGTATCCCCCCATTGTCATCAACATCAGCGACGGCGAGGCCACCGACAGCGGCCCCGTGCCGCAGGCGCAGGAGCTGACCAGCCTGGCCACCGAGGACGGCAATGTGCTGCTGCTCAACTGCCACATTTCCAGCCAGCCGGTGCAGCCCATCATCTTCCCGGAAAGCGATGCGGATTTGCCGGATGAATTTGCCAAGACGCTCTTCTCCATCTCCAGCGTGCTGCCCGCCAGCATGCGCGAGCTGGCCCGCGCCGAGGGATTCAACCTGGGGCCGGAAGCCCGCGGGTTTGCCTTCAACGCCGACCTGGTGGAACTCATCCGCTTCCTGGACATCGGCACCCGCGGCAGCAACCTGCGCTAAACTTTTGCCGGCTCGTGGTTCCCATCGTCACCGCTTTTCGCCTGCCCAAGCAGGGATACTCTCTGGACGAATGCGATGACGCATTTGCGTATGAGGTGAACTGCCTGCGCTTCGCCATTGCCGACGGCGCCACCGAGTCGGCCTTCAGCGACCGGTGGGCCCAGAGCCTCGTCAAGGCCTACATCACCGAGCCCCCCTTCGGCATGCCCCCTGCCGAAGATGCCATGATGCTCTGGATGCTCCCCCTGCAGCACGAGTGGCGCCAGAGCATTGATTGGGCCAGCCTGCCCTGGTATTGCCAGGAAAAGGCCGAGAACGGCGCCTTTGCCACCTTTCTGGCCCTGGAGTTTTCCGCGCACGGCACGGTTTGGGAAAAAATTGTGAGCCGCACGTTGCAGGGCGAGGAACTGAAATGGAATGCTTTTGCCGTGGGGGACAGCAACCTCTTTCAAGTCCGCGAGGACCAGTTGATTGCCACCTTTCCCGTGGCCCGCAGCGATGAATTCAGCAGCCGCCCCATCCTGCTGGCCAGCAATGAAAACCACAATTACTCCGCCTTGCGCGACATCAAGTCCGCCTCCGGCGGCGTCAAGCCGGGGGACCAGTTTTTCCTGGCCACCGACGCCCTGGCCAAGTGGTTTCTGGAGCGGCACGAGGCCGGCGAAAAGCCGTGGCAGCAACTGCTGGCGCTGAAAAGCGAGGAGGAATTTGCGGCGTTGTCTGAGCGCCTGCGCAAGCAGGAAGGGGTGCGCAATGATGATATGACCCTGGTGGTCATCCGTTGGGAAGGTTAACCGCAAACCGCATGTCTCCATGAACTGGCCCTCCCACACCGATTATCAGGACGCGATTCAAAATCCCCAGGTGTGTTTTCAGGAGGAAGAACTGAAAACCGCCACCGTGGCCACCGACATGCTCGGCATGCCCAAGGTCATGTCGGGCAACTTTGCCAGCGTCTATGAGCTGACCACGGTGAACGGCAAGCACTATGCCATCCGTTGTTTCGTGCGCCAGGTGGCCAACCAGCAGGTGCGCTACAACCTGCTGACCCGCCATTTGCAGGCCGTCGCCGTCCCCTGGCTGGTGGGCTTCGAGTTTCAATTGCGGGGCATCCGGCTCCGCAATGAATGGTATCCCATTGTTAAAATGGACTGGGTGGCCGGCACCCCCATGCACATGTACATCGAGGACCACGTCCACGAGCCGGAGACCATGCTGCGCCTGGCCGAGCAATGGTGCGCCCTGATGAAGGATTTGCGCGCCAATCAAATCGCCCACGGCGACCTGCAGCACGGCAACGTGATGTGTCTGCCCGATGGCCAGTTCCGCCTGGTGGACTACGATGGCATGTACGTGCCCGCCTTTGGCCAGGGCCGCAGCCCCGAGCTGGGCCACGCCAATTACCAGCACCCCCGCCGCACCCCGGATTACTACGACATCAACCTCGATAATTTTGCCGCGCTGGTCATTTACACCAGCTTCCTGGCGCTGGCCGGCGAACCGTCCCTCTGGCAGCAATTCCACACCGGCGACAACCTGCTCTTCCTGGCCAACGATTTCAAAGACCCGCGCAATTCCAAAATCTTCCAGCGGCTCAAGCAGCATGCCGATTCCCGCGTGCAAAAACTGGCTTCGGTGCTGGAGCGCGCCTGCATCTGGCCCATCGCCCAGGTCCCCACCTTCGAGGCCACCATCGAGGCCCTGGCCAGCGGCACCCTGCCCGAACCCGCACCCCAGCCCGCGCCCGTCTCAGCCGTGCCCGAATGGCTGGCCGCCAACGAATTGCCCACCCGCCAAACCGGCACGCGCCCCTCGCCGCCGCCCGCGCCCGCCCAGCCGCGCCGCGCGCCCGCGCCCGCCGTTGCGCCGGCGGCGGCGGCTGCCGCCCCCGCGACTGCCCAGGATTACAGCACGGCCGCGCGCGAAGCCGCCACCCAACCCCTGCACACCAGCGTGGCCGTAAGCCCGGCCGCCCCCAAGGCGCCGGTCAAAATGCCCGAAGAAGCGCCGCCGTTGAATTACTTTGCGCTGGCGGCCATCGCGGTGGCCATCTTTTCCATCATCCCCACCTTGCACTGGTTTGGACTGCTGGCCGTCATCTGTGGGGTCATCGGATGGGTGCAGCTCCAGAACTACAATTCCCCGCTCAAATGGGTGGCCCTGGCCGGCATCGTCATCGGCGGCGCCGTCTTCGCCATCGGCCTCATCAAACTCCTCCAGCGCCCGCCCCCGCCCCGCCCCGCCGCCATCTTGCAAATTGCTCCCCGGCCGCCACTCACAGTGCTTTTCCCGGGGCAGGCAAGGTAAATGCCTGGTAATAAAGCAGACGGCGTCACCCCCTTTAGAATTGGAGACAATTCTCACTCATGTCCCCCTCTCCACGCTTGCCGCGAAGGGCAGGCGGTGTTAAGAAGTATTTATGCAATCCAGTTTCTCGCGCCGTGGCTCTTGGGCCCGGTGGTCCGCCGCTCTGCTGCTGTCCCTGGCCGCCGCGCTGGGGGCGGCTGCTCCGCGTCCCAATGTGGTGGTGGTTTTGTGCGATGATTTGCGCTGGGATGCCTTGAGCTGTGCCGGGCATCCCCACCTTAAAACGCCCAACATTGACCGCCTGGCCGCCGAGGGCGTGCGCTTCGCGAATGCCTTTTGCACCACGTCTCTTTGCTCGCCCAGCCGGGCCTCCATCTTGAGCGGCCTTTACGCCCATGCCCACGGCGTGCTGAACAATTTTACCGAGTTCCCGGCGCATTTGCCCAGCTTCCCTGCCCGCCTCCAGGCGGCCGGGTGGCGCACGGCCTACATCGGCAAGTGGCACATGGGCGAAGACAATGACGCGCCGCGGCCGGGTTTCGATTATTGGATTTCGCACAAGGGCCAGGGCAAATATTACGGCACCGAGTTCAACGTCAACGGCGTGCGCGAAACCCCGCCCGGCTATTACACCAAGGTGGTCACGGATTATGCTCTGGATTTTGTGCTGCGCCAGACCCCCGGCCATCCCTTCCTGCTTTTTCTCGGCCACAAGGCACCCCATAGTTTTTATGTGCCTGAACCCAAATATTCCAACGTCTTTGCGCACGTGGACATTCGCTATCCGGACACCGCCTTTCAACTGGACAACAAACCGGAGTGGGTCAGGCAAAGGCTGGACACCTGGCATGGCATCTACGGCCCGCTCTTTGAATGGCGCAAACAGTTCCCCGACCGCCGCCCCGAAGCGGTCAAGGATTTTGCCGCCATGACGCGCGCCTACTGGGGCACCATCCTGAGCCTGGATGACAGCGTGGGCCGCCTTTACGAGGCGCTCAAGGCCGTGGGCCAGCTCGACAACACCATTTTCATCTTCATGGGCGACAACGGCCTGCTCAACGGCGAGCATGGCATGGTGGACAAGCGCACCATGCACGAGGCCAGCATCCGCATCCCCCTCATCGTGCGGTACCCGCCCCTCTTCCCGCGCCCCCGCGTGCTGGAGCAACTGGTGCTCACCGTGGACGTGGCCCCCACCATTCTGGATTTGTGCGGCCTGCCCCCCCTGCCCAACATCCACGGCCGCTCCTTCAAATCCCTCGCCCGCACCGGCGGCGGCCCGTGGCGGTCATCTTTCTTCTACGCCTACAATTACGAAAAACAATTTCCTTACACCCCCAATGTGCGCGGCATCCGCACCACCGAATGGAAATACATCCACTACCCCCATGGCGACGGCAGCCCGGACCGGCATCTGGCCGAGTTATACCATCTCCGCCGCGACCCCGAGGAGCGGCACAACCTCATCAACGACCCCGCTCACGCCGCGCGCGTGCGCGAGCTGCGCCGGGAATTGGAGCGCTTGATGCGGCTGGCGGGCGCGCTGCCCGACCGCATGCCGGTGGATGAAGGAGTCAAAACCGAGCTCCCCGAGGCCAGCATCCGCTGAACTGAAGAAGGCAAAAGCTCCATTTCAGGTTGCTCACTAATATACTCTCATCGCCGCCTTGCCTGCGGCCTGCTTATCGGCGGCAAGCCACCCGCTTAGCGTGGCAGGCCCTTCAGGTAGTCATCAATGGCCCGCGCCGCATTTTTGCCGTCACCCATTGCCAGAATGACCGTGGCGGCGCCGCGGACGATGTCGCCCCCGGCAAACACCCCCGGCAGATTCGTCATGCCGCGCTCGTCCGTTTTGATGTGGCCGCGTTCATCCAGCGCCAGCTCGGGGCAGGTGGAGGTCAGCAGCGGATTGGCCCGTGAACCAATCGCCACCACCACCACATCGCAAGGCAGGGTGAACTCCGACCCGGGCACCGGCACGGGGCGGCGGCGGCCCTTAGCGTCCGGCTCGCCTAACGCCATGCGCTGGCAGCGCAGGCCGGTGACCCACCGCTTTTCATCGTGCAACACCTCCAGCGGCGCGGCCAGAAATTCAAACTGAATGCCCTCCTCCTCGGCGTGATGCACTTCTTCCACCCGGGCGGGCATCTCGGCCTTGGTGCGCCGATAAACAATCATCGAGGCATCGGCCCCCAGGCGTTTGGCCGTGCGGGCAGCGTCCATGGCCACATTGCCGCCGCCCACCACCGCCACGTGCCGGCCTTTCAACACCGGGGTGTCGGATTTGGCAAACGCCGCCATCAAGTTGACGCGCGTCAGGTATTCGTTGGCCGAATAGACGCCCTTGGAATTTTCCCCGGGCACCTGCATGAACACCGGCAGGCCCGCGCCGTTGGCCAGAAACACGGCGTCAAACCGCTGGCGCAGCTCCGGCAGGGTGTAAGTGCGGCCAATGACCACGTTGCACTCGATTTTCACCCCCGCCTTTTGCAGGCGCTCCACCTCCTGCTTCACAATCTGCTTGGGCAGGCGAAACTCCGGAATGCCATAGACCAGCACGCCGCCGGGTTTGTGCAACGCCTCGTACACCGTGACCTCGTGCCCCATCGCCGCCAGCTCGCCCGCCGCCGTGAGGCCGGCGGGGCCGGACCCCACCACCGCCACGCGGCGGCCGGTGGGCGCGGCCTTGGGCAGCTCCAGGTGATGCGCGTTGCGGTAGGCCCAATCGGCCACAAAACGCTCCAGATGCCCAATGGCCACCGGCGCGCCCTTGATGCCGCGCACGCATTCCACTTCGCATTGCGTCTCCTGCGGGCACACGCGGCCGGTAATGGCCGGCAGCGCGTTGTCGCGCAGCAAGCTCCGCGCCGCGCCGGCCAGGTCGCCTTCCGCCACCAGCTTGATGAACTGGGGAATGTTCACCCGCACCGGGCAGCCCTGGATGCAGCGGGCTTCCTTGCACTGGATGCAACGGTGCGCCTCCAGCAGGGCCAGTTGCTCGGAAAAACCGAGGTTCACCTCGGTAAAATTGGCGGTGCGCGCTTCGGGCGGTTGCTCCGGCATCTTTTGCCGGGGCAACTGCAGGCGCTCCTTCATGGGCAGGGGTTGTTTCATGGCTGAAAGGTGATTAACTCGTGGGCAGGCCAATGTGGCAGGCATGGCCCTGCATCAGATTTTGCTCGTGAGCGCGGTAGGTTTGCAGGCGGTCGGCCAGCAAATCAAAGTCCACCAGGTGCCCGTCAAATTCCGGTCCGTCCACGCAGGCAAACATCGTTTTGCCCCCCACGTCCACCCGGCAGCCGCCGCACATGCCGGTGCCGTCCACCATGATGGGGTTCAGGGAAACAATGGTGTGCACCTTCAGCGGCCGGGTCAACTCCGCCACGGCGCGCATCATCGGCACCGGCCCAACGGCGTACACGATATCCACCTCGCCCCGGGCCAGCAGCTCCCGCGTGGCGTCAGTCACAAACCCCTTGCGCCCGTACGAGCCGTCATCCGTGCACACCACCACCTCGCCCAGGCGCCGCAATTCCGCCTCATAAATCACCCATTCCCGCGAGCGGCCCCCAATCACGCTGGTGACCCGCACCCCCCGCCGATGCAATCCCTGGGCAATCGGATGCACCACCGCCGTCCCCACGCCGCCACCCACACACAGCGCATGGCCGCGCTCAATCAACTCCGTGGGCCGCCCCAACGGGCCGCACACCGTGGCAATAGCTTCCCCTTCCTGCATGGCCACCAGCTCCCGCGTGCTCTTGCCCACCGCCTGCACCACCAGCGTGATCACGCCCGCCGCCGGCTCCGCATCCGCAATCGTCAGCGGAATCCGCTCCGACTCCAGCGTGCGCTGCACAATGACAAATTGGCCGGGCGCGCGCGTCTCAGCAATGCGCCGGGCCTCGACCTCCAGCCGCGTGACATTCGGGCTGAGGGGTGTTCGCCGTACAATCCGATGCATAATCTCAAACTCCGGGCGCCCCCTGTGGTTCCGGGACGGCACCCCAAACAGACGGAGACTAAACGACAAGTTGCCCAAGTGGTCAAATGCCTAATTTGTTAAAATGTCACTGTTTTTTGCAGAACTCCCGCCAGGGCAAAACCCACCCAATGCCAGCAGCAATGCCTTGGAGGGGGGCTCTCCACGGCGTCCCACCAACAAAAGCCTTCCTCTCTCGCCGCAAGAGGGCTGGGGGCGCTCGGCCCTCGCTAAACGCATCACCCTGCCCCCCCTCTCCCTCTGGGAGAGGGCCGGGGTGAGGGAAAAAATCCAAGCCCTGGAAAAATCCTCCAGAGCTGGTCCGGCTTTTTCCGCCCACGCCATCACAGCCCGTGGGTTGATTGGCTTGACGGTAAGGCGCCGGCTGGGAAAGTATCGGCTCCGGGACATGCCAATCCCAAAAACATTGTTCGCGAGTCTTCAGGGCGCGTGGCGCCGCCAGCGGGCGTGTGGACTGGCGCTCTTCGCAGCCGTGACGGTTTTGCTGTCGCCCGCCTGCCACGCCGCGGAGACCAATGCCGTCCACCACGGTTTCCTCTACGATAAACACCGCCTGACGCTGGACTCCGGGCTGGAATGGGAAATCCTGGGCCCGCTGTACCTGCGCCGCGAATGGGAAACCTCGCAACTCCTGGCGTTTCCCCCGCTCTTTTCCTATCAACGCAACAGCGACCCTGAAGTGGATGCCGTGGAGTACGATTTCCTCTACCCCGTGCTGACCTATGACCGCTTTGGCTCGGAGTGGCGCTGGCAATTTTTTCAACTCCTCTCCTGGGCGGGCGGCAAAACCGGCGAGGACGAGCAACGCCGCCGATTTACCCTGTTTCCCCTGGTTTTTTATCAGTCCGCCGACCAGCCCACCAACAGCTATTGGGGCGTGATGCCATTCTATGGGCATCTCTACCACCGTCTGATGCGGGACGAAGTGCGCTGGGTCCTCTTTCCAGCCTACGTGCAAACCCGCAAACGGGACATCGTCACGGACAACTACCTCCTGCCGTTTGGGCATGTGCGGCGCGGATTGAGCCTGCGCGGCTGGCAGGTGTGGCCGCTGGTCGGGCATGAGGTGCGCCAGCCCTATCAGCGCACCAACCGCTTTGACGAGCTGGAGACCGTGCCGGGCCATGAAAAATGGTTTTTATTCTGGCCCTTCTTCCATGACCAGGTGACCGGCATCGGCACCGACAATGAACACCACGCCCAGGCCTTCATTCCCCTCTACAGCTTCGAGCGCGGCCCGCAGCGCGAAAGCACCGGCATCCTCTGGCCCTTCAGCTTCTCCTACACGGATGACCGCGCGCGCGGCTACCGCGAATGGAGCGCCCCCTGGCCGTTCGTCACTTTTGCCCGCGGCGAAGGCAAAACCATGAACCGCGTCTGGCCCCTTTACAGCCACGGCCAGACTGCCAGCCTGGAAAGCGAAACCGTCCTCTGGCCGCTGCGCAGTTACCGGCGCGTGCACTCCGAGCCGCTCGACCGTGAGCGCCTGCGCATTTTCTATTTCCTTTACTCGGATGCGGTGGAGAAAAACACCAGCACGCAAGAATACCGGCGGCGCACCTCCTTATGGCCGCTGTTCACCCATCGCAAGGAGCAGGACGGCAGCGAGCGCTTGCAGGTGTTGTCCCTGCTCGAGCCTTTCCTGCCGCAAAACAAAAGCATCCAGCGCAATTACTCCCCCGTCTGGAGCCTGTGGCGCGCCGAAAGCAACGCCGTCACCCGCGCCAGCTCCCAGTCGTTTCTCTGGAATTTCTACCGGCAGGAAGCCACGCCGGAGGAAAAGAAAACCTCCTTCTTTTTTGGTTTAATCAAGTTCAAAAGCAAACCCAGAAGCCACGGCGCCACGACCAACACCACCGCCGCGGCCACTTCGCCCGCACGCTAGCTTTTTCCCGTGTATCCAATGTTTCAACCTGGAACCAACCCTCCTTCAACCAACATGCTGATGCTCCAGTCCTCTTTTACCCGGCTCTGTGCCGCGGTGTGGTCCGCCATCATTTTGACCCTGTCGCTGCCCGCGGCTGAGACGCCCAAAAACCTGCGGGTTTATTATATCGGCAATAGCGTGACCGATACCATCCGCTATGCCCAACTGGCCCAACTGGCGGCCACGCGCGGCATCACCGTCACCTGGGGCCGCCACATGATTCCCGGCGCGCCCCTCGAGTGGCTCTACACCCATCCCAACGATGGTTTCCGCGAGCCGCCCTTCGGCGGCTGGCAAACCGCCCTCTCCGATTTTGCCTGGGACGCCATTTCTCTCCAGCCCTTTGACCGCCAATTGCACGGCAAAAACAAGGAGGGCGAAGACACCGGCGATGCCGCCCTCATCGCGAAGTGGGCGCGCATGGCCGCGGCGAAGAATCCCAACGTCCAGGTCTATATCTACGCCCGCTGGCCGCGCGTCACCCACCAGGGCAAAAGCATCCCCTTTGACAAAAATGATTATGACCCCACCAAGCCCGGCAGCGGCAATGATTTGTCCAAGGTGGATGATTTTTTAACCCGCTGGGAGGCCAAATACACCGGCGGCTGGGACGCCACCAATGAAACGCGCGACTACTTCGAGACCCTTCTGCGCGAAGTGCGGCGCCTGACGCCGGAACTTAAACGCCCCGTGCGCCTGGTGCCCGTGGGCCACGTCATGGCCGATTTGCATCAACAAATGAAGGCCGGCAAGGTGCCGGGCTGGACCAGCATTTACCAATTCTACAAAGACGGCATTCACCTCAACGAGCCGGGCAGCTACCTGGTGGCCTGCACGTATTTCGCCACCCTCTTCAAACAATCGCCGGAAGGCCTCCCCACCGCGCCCTACGGCCGCATCGCCCCCGAGCTGGCCCAGACCATTCAACAAACCGCCTGGCGCGTGGTGCGGGCGCATCCTGATTCAGGCGTCTCTCAACCCTAACTCAAGGCCTGCTTCAGCCAACGCTGAACGCTGGGGCCCGCCGCAGGCCCGGCCCAAGCCTCATCGCCTGCCCTGGTCCTGCTGCCCCTCCCTGGTCCGCCGCCGCGGCCATTCGATGCCCAGCACCCGCGCCCACGCCTTCAGAAATTCCCTTTGTTCCTCCGCCGGCAGGAGGTCCAGCCGCTGCCGCCGCAGCTCCCGCCAGAACTGGTCCGCCAAATCCATTTCCCGCCCCGGCGCGAGCGCCTCGGCCCCCTCCCCCAGGCGGGAGGCCGTCAACCGCAGCAACTGCAACATCGCCGCGCTCGGCTCCGCCTTGCCGCGCACAATCTGATTGATGTGACTGGGGGTGACCAGCAACTGCCGGGCCGTCTCGGACTGGCTCCAGCCCAGCCGTTGCATCCAGGCCACGAACTCACGCGCTGCGGGACTCATGTTGTAAATAATTTAAAAACAGGCTTGACCTGTCAATTAAATAAATTATAACCCGTCCCTGTAAATTATTTAATTATGCAAACTATGACAAGCTCAAACTCCACCCCCAAAAATCCTCCCGCCCACGCCGTCCCGCGCTCGCGCCGCGCCCTGGCGGCCCTGGCCGCCGAAGTCGCCGCGCTCAAGCTCGAGGAAGTGCGCCTCACCGCCGAACTGGACGCCCGGCTGCGTCTGGCCCGCGAGCAGGTGGAGCCGGCCCTCCAGCGGGTGCGGGGGGACATTGCCGCCAAAACCGCCGCCGTCCGCGCCTGGGCCGAATCGCATCCGGAGGCCTTTGGCGGGCGCCGCAGCCTGGAGCTGCCGCAGGCTCTGCTGGGCTGGCGCGCCTCGCCGCCGGCGCTCAAACCGCGCGCGGGCTGGACGTGGGAGCGCGTCACGGCCACCCTGAAGGACCAGCCGCAATGGCAGGCTTATTTGCGCGTGCGCGAAGAGCCTAACAAAGTCCGCCTGCTGGCGGACCGCGTGGCCCTGGGCGAGGCGGCCCTGGCCGCCGTGGGTCTTTGTGTGCAGCAGGAGGAGCTGTTCTTCATTGAGCCGCGCCTGGAAGCCACGCAGGTCCCCGCGCGCGAGTCCCTGGCCGCCTGATGCCATGACACCCGCCGCTGCCACCACCTCCCGGCCAGCCCCACCGTCCGCCGCCTGTGCGGTGCGCCCCCTCTGGACCATCAGCGGGGCCACCGCCTGGCTGCGGCGGCATCCGGATGATGTCCTGCGCATGATTGAGGACGGCCGCCTGGAATGGGCATGGGACATCGCGGCCGGCCCCTGCCGCCGCCGCCGCGAAATCCGCATCTGGTTTGAGTCGCTCGAATGGGCGCGCCGCCACCTGGGCTGCCGGGCCGCCGCAATGCTGTTGAGCCCCTCGCCAACACCGGCGCAGGTGGTCGAGCGAATCATTGGCCATCATCGCCCCCTCCTGCGCGGCAGCGAAGTGCAGGCCCTCCTGAATTGCGATCGCAACCTGGTCTTCCGGCATCTCCGCTCCGGCGCCTTGCGCCCGGCCAGTGGCCAGGCCTCGCTCACCTGCCGCACGCCGCTCATCTCCCGCGAAAGCCTTGAGCGTTTCCTGCTGGCCCGCCGCATTCAATGACAAGGGTGCGGCAGGCAGGCCTGAACCCCGGGAAACAGCCCCCGGTCAGCCATGGTGCTGACATCGTCGGCGTGCCACAGCCCCCGCCGAGATTTTCTCTTGCCCTGCGACGCTGCCGCATTAGGATGCCGCACCAATGGTTGAACCGACGAAAGCTAATCCTGAACCCATCGTCATCTTGCTGGCAGAAGATGACCCGGACGACCGCCTGTTGACCCGCGAAGCGCTGGCCGAAAGCCGCCTGGCCAACGATTTGCGCTGCGTGGAAAATGGCGAGGAGCTGATGGCCTACCTCCGCCAGCAGGGACCGTATGCCGCCCCCGGGGCCGCCCCCCGCCCGGGCCTTATTCTGCTGGACTTGAACATGCCCCGCAAAGACGGGCGCGAGGCCCTGGCGGAAATCAAGGCCGACGCTGACCTGCGCCAGATTCCCATTGTCGTCCTGACCACCTCCAAGGCCGAAGAGGACATTTTCCGCAGTTACGATTTGGGGGTCAGTTCGTTCATCACCAAGCCGGTCACCTTCGAGGGGCTGGTGGAAGTCATGAAAGTGCTGGGACGCTACTGGTTTGAAATTGTGGAGCTGCCGCCATCCACTCCCCCGGTGGGCGGCGCCACCTAAGCTGTCTGTTGCCGCCGCCAGGGAGGCACGGCAGCCCGCTGCAGAATCGCCGTTATGGAGCCGGAGCTGCTGCACATTTTAATGGTGGACGATGACGAGGATGACCACGTCATGACGCGGGCCTTGCTCGCCGAATGCCTCGGTGACCGCTTTCGCCTGGATGACGCCACCACCCTGGCCGGTGGATTGGCCATGCTCGAGCGCCAGCGCTACGATGTCTGTCTTTGCGATTATCGCCTGGGGGAGCATACCGGCCAGGACTTCCTGGAGCAGGCGCGCCGCCTGCCACATTGCCCCCCCATCATCATCCTGACCGGCCTGAATGACCTCGAGGTGGACATGGCCGTGATGAAAGCCGGCGCGGCCGATTATCTCAACAAAGCCGGCCTGGACGCCCGCACCCTCGAGCGGGCCATTCGTTATACCGTTGAACACCACCGCACCTCCAACGCCCTCCGCCAGCAGCTCTCCCGCATCAGCCTCCTGAACCAGACCACCCGCGCCGTGGCCGAGCGCCTGGATTTGCCCAGCATCTTTCAGGTGGCCTTGAAGCATCTGGAGGAACACCTGCCGGTGCGCTTTGGCCTGGTTTGCGCCTTTCCCGCAGGCCTGGACAAAGCCCATATCATCGCCCTTGGCCCCCGCAGCCGCGCCCTGGCCGCCGAGCTGGGCTGGCAGGAGGGCGCCCCGTTGCCCGTCGCCAAAACCTGCCTCGAAAATTGCATCCGCGGAGCGCTGGGTCGGCGCGGTCAGGAACGCCCCGCCCAGGGATTTGAAGCCGAGCTGGAACGTTTGGGCCTGGAGCATCTGGTGGCGGTCCCGCTGGCCGCCGAGCAATCCATGCTCGCCGCCATGCTCTTGGCCCGGCCGGCCGCGGACCCTTTCTCGGAAGCGGAAACGGATTTCCTGCGCGCCCTGGCCGAGCACATCTCGCTGGCGGCGCGCCACGTGAAGCTGCATGAAGATTTGCAGGCCGCCTACAACCAGTTGCAGGAACGCCAGCAGGCCGCCCTGCGGCAGGAGCGCCTGGCGGCCGTCGGCCAGCTCGCCGCCGGCGTGGCCCATGAGTTCAACAACATTTTGACCATCATCCAGGGGTACGCCAGCCTGCTGTTGAGCCGCAGCCCGCAGGACCATCCGCAAGCCGCCTCCCTGCGCCATATTCTCAACGGCACGGAGCGCGCCTCCCGCCTGGTCAGCCAGTTGCTGGCCTTCAGCCGCCAGCAAATGCTGCAACCCGAGCCGGTGGATTTCAACCAGGTCGTGGACCGCGTGGGCAAAATGCTGGACCAAACCGTCGAGGAAAACGTGCGCGTTCACCTCCAGCTCGCCCCCGACCTCCCGCGCGTGGCCGCCGACGCCGGCATGTTGGAGCAAATCGTCCTCAACCTGGCCATCAACGCCCGCGACGCCATGCCCCACGGCGGAGACCTGGTCATCCGCACTTCCCTCGTCGAAGTCGGCCCCGGCGCCGAGTCCCGCCATCCCGAGGCGCGCCCGGGGCGTTTTGTCTGCCTGACGGTGGCCGATACCGGCTGCGGCATGGACCCGCAAACCCTCAGCCGCTTGTTTGAACCCTTTTTCACCACCAAGGACGTGGGCAAAGGCACCGGCATGGGGCTGGCCACCGTTTATGGCATCGTCAAACAGCACCAGGGCTGGATTGAGGTCGAAAGTCATCCAGGCCAGGGCTCCACCTTCCGCGTGCTGCTGCCCGCCCTGGCCGAAACCCTCGCTCCGCCGCTGCCCTCAACCGCCCCCCAGGCGGGGGCGGCCAAGGTCATCCTGGTGGTGGAGGACGAACCGGATTTGCGCCTCCTGGCGCAGGAAATTTTACAAGAGTACGGTTACCAGGTCCTCACCGCCGCCAACGGGCCGGAAGCCCTCGAAATCTGGAATCAACAGCAAGGCCAGGTGGATTTGCTCCTCACCGACATGGTCATGCCCGGCGGCATGAGCGGGGAAGAGCTGGCCGTCGAGCTGCGGCAACGCCGCCCCAGCCTGAAAATCATTTACACCAGCGGCTACAGCGTGGACTTTGCCGGCCGCCGCATCGAAACCGGTCCGGGCGTGCGCTTTATTGCCAAACCTTACCCGCCGGCGCGCCTCATCGAACTCATCCAGGAGTGTCTGGCCACACAATAGCGGCCACCCGCCCCTGCGCGGGCCGCAGCCAAAGCACGCCACCCCTCTCTCCCTTGGAGAAAGGCGCAGGGTGAGGATTTTGGTGGAACGCCACCCCCAGCACCCCTCCCTCTCCGGGCGGAAGCCGGCGCAAGGGGGAAAATCTTAATGTATCCTTGTCTTTTTCGGCCCATCCTCTACTATCATCCCATGACCCGTTACTCGCAGTCGCGAGTCCCGGCAACCACACCCAGCACAGCATGAACGGCGGTTCACGACAGCGGCTGGCGCATGTGTCCTGGCATTTTGCCCTGGACATGGTGCTGTTCATTCTGGCCTTCATGCTCGGGATTTATCTGCGGTTTTTGGGCGACAGCACCCTGGTGTACACCGCCCAATGGACCTACTACCCGAGCCTGATTTGGGGCGCCCTGGTGTTTGCCTCGGCCAGTTACATTTTCGGCCTCTACGCCCCCCAAACCCAGCATCAAAGTCTCTTCACCCGCGCCCTGGTCATCCTCCTCAACCTCGGCCTGGCCGTGCTGCTCATGACGGCCATGTTCTATTTGAATTATTCCTCGCGGGTGGGCCGCGGCGTGATGGCTTACAGCTCCATTTTTGCCTTCCTGTTTATTCTGCTGCATCACGTCCTGATTTTGCGCCAACTGGCCTCGTACCGTGAGCGGGTGGCCCTGGTGGTCACCGATGCCGAAGACGAAAAGGAGACCCAATGGTTTGACAGCTTCTGGCAGGGCCGCCTGGAATTGGTGGGGCTGGTGTGCGCCCCGGGCTACACGCCGCGCGCCGGCGTGGCGGCCCTGGGCACCACCGCCCAGCTCGCCGACCTCGTGCGACAGCACCGCATTGACCGCGTGCTGTGCACCAATCGCGCGCTGGACCACCCCGCTTTGTGCCAGGAATTTTGCCGCCTGCGCTACTCCGGCGAAACGGTGATGCCCCTCATGGCCTTGTGCGAGGAAGTCCATCAACTGGTGCCCCTGGAGCTGATGTCGCCCGCCTGGCTCATCAGTGCCAGCGCCGCCCCGCACCTGCTTTACATCAAAAAAGCCAAACGCGGCTTTGACATCCTGGTTTCGCTGTCCCTCCTGCTCGTCCTCGGCCTGCCGCTGCTGCTCGCCATGCTGGCCGTGCGCCTGACCTCGCCCGGCCCCATTTTTTACCGCCAGGTCCGGACGGGCCGTTTTGGGCGCCCCTTCACCCTGCTGAAGCTGCGCTCCATGCGCGTGGATGCCGAGGCGGACGGCCCGCGCTGGGCCGCCGCCAATGATGACCGCGTCACGCCGGTGGGCCGCTTCCTGCGCCGCTACCGCATTGATGAAATCCCCCAGCTTCTCAACGTCCTGCGCGGCGAGATGTCCTTCGTCGGCCCACGCCCCGAGCGGCCTGAATTCATTGAGGAGCTGGCCCGCCAGGTGCCCTACTACAAGGAACGGTTGATGATTCAGCCCGGCCTCACCGGCTGGGCCCAGGTGCGCTACCCCTATGGCGCCTCGGTGGAAGACGCCCGCCGCAAACTCGAATATGACCTGTATTACATGAAACACATGAGCCTGTTTCTGGATTGCTTCATCCTGCTGGACACGGTGCGCATCGTCCTCCGCGGCGGCCTGGACGAATCCCACAAACAAGCCGTGCCCGAGTATCGCGTGAATCGCGGCGCCCCGGCCAGCCTCTCCGCGCCGGCCCCCGCCCCCACCGGCCCCCCACAGTAAGGAAGCCCGCCGGCATGTGTGAACCGCCACGCTCACCCGAGGCCCTGCGCCGCCATTACGAAGTGGAACGCGAGCTGGCCCGGCGTCTCCGCCACTCGAGCCGCGCCGAGCGGGCGGCCCTGTACCAAACCCTCTACACCGAACTGTTTGCGCGCGTGCCGGACCATCCGCGCCTCACGCGCCGCGAAGACCCCGAACGCACCCGCCGCGCCGTGGCAGCCCGCCTGGCGCTGCTGCGCCCTTTCCTGGGCCGGACACAAACTTTCCTGGAAATCGCCCCCGGCGACTGCGCCCTGGCCTTCGCCATGTGCCAGCACGCGCGCGAGGTTATTGCCGTGGATATTTCGGACCAAACCGCGCCCACCGCGCAGCGCCCGCCCAACTTCCGCCTCGTGGTGTACGATGGGTATCACCTGGACCTCCCCCCCGCCTCGGTGGACCTGGCCTTCAGCTACCAGTTTCTGGAGCACCTTCATCCCGAGGATGTGCCCGGGCATTTGCAGCTCATTCACCGGCTGCTTCGGCCCGGCGGGGTGTATGTGCTGGCCACGCCCCACCGTTTCAGCGGCCCGCATGACATCTCCGCCCATTTCAGCGACACTCCGGAAGGGTTTCATCTGCAGGAATGGACCTATGGCGAGCTGCGCACCGCGCTGCGGCAGCACGGCTTCAGCCGGGTCTGTCCGTACCGCGCCGGCCGCCTGCACGCCCATCCGCTGTGGGACACCCTGGAACGGACGCTGGAAGGGATTTGGGCGTGCTTTCCCCGCCGCTGGCAGCGCCGCCTGAGCCGCCGTCTTTTCCAAAGCGTGACCGTGGCCGCATGGAAATGAACACCCCCACTCCACCCAGCAACACCCCCCGCCGCCGCTGGTTGAATGGCACGGTCCTGGGCATTGGCCTGGCCTCGCTGTTGAGTGACTGGTCGCATGAAATCGCCACAGCCGTCATGCCGGCCTTTCTGGCCAGCCTGGGCGTGGCGGCCGCCTGGCTCGGCCTCATTGAGGGTGTCAGTGATGGCCTCTCCAGCTTCGCCAAAATGGCCAGCGGCTATTACACCGACAAACTCCCCCGCCGCAAACCCATCGCCGTGGCCGGCTACCTCGTCACCGCCCTGGGCACCGCCGCCTTTGGTCTGGCCACCGCCGCGTGGCATGTCCTGCTGGCCCGGGCCACCGCGTGGCTGGGCCGCGGCGTGCGCACTCCCGTCCGCAAAGCCCTCCTGGCGGCGGCGGTGACGCGGGAAACCTACGGGCGCGCCTTTGGCTTCGAGCGCATGATGGACACCGTGGGGGCCATCATCGGCCCCGCCACCGCCCTGGTGCTGCTGCAATGGACCGGCCATCACTATCCCACCTTGTTTGCGCTGACCCTCATCCCCGGCTTGCTGGCAGTGGGCGCCATTGTCTTCCTGGTCCGTGAACGTGAGCGCAAACCGGTGCCCCATATTTCCTTTGGCCAGCGCCTGCGCGCCCTGCCCGGGCCGTTTCGCAAATTCCTGGTGGCCGTCGGCCTCTTTG
This sequence comes from Fontisphaera persica, assembly GCF_024832785.1. GTDB lineage: Bacteria > Verrucomicrobiota > Verrucomicrobiia > Limisphaerales > Fontisphaeraceae > Fontisphaera > Fontisphaera persica. The sequence goes on along the minus strand of NZ_CP116615.1, from coordinate 3,975,547 downwards.
GGGCGGGCGACTTTGCGCATACCCTGCTGATCCTGCTGGCCGCCCAAAAACTGGCGCCCGAATGGGGCACAGCCCGCGCCGCCAGTCTGGCCGTCGGCCTGTACGTGGCGCACAACGTCTGCTACGCCGGCTTCTCGATGGTGGCCGGCGTTCTGGCGGACCGCTTTCCCAAACCCAAAGTGCTGGCCGCTGGTTATGGCCTGGCGGCCGGCATGGCGCTGCTCATCATCCTGGCGCCCATGAACTTGTGGACCCTGGGCCTGGTGTTTCTCCTGGGCGGGATTTACGTGGCCATCGAAGAGACCCTCGAGGACTCCCTCTGCGCCGAACTGGTGACACAGGAAAATCACGGCATGGGTTTTGGCGTCCTGGCCACCGTCAACGGCGTGGGCGACTTTCTTTCCAGTGCGGTCGTGGGCCTGTTATGGACGGCCTTGGGCACTTCGGTTGCCTTCGGTTACAGCGCCGTGCTGTTCATCCTGGGCGCCCTGCTGGTGTACACCCTTCCGACTGCCCCCAAGCCCGCGGATTCCACCGCGCTTGCGGGTTGATGCCGCACGCCTTTCCCGGAGACGAAGGCTCCGCGCTTCCATCTCGCAGGGCATTTCCTTTTCCCCGGCCATGACCTGCCCGTCCCCCCGCAGGCGGAAGAAAACCGCCGAACCGCCGCCAGGGCAGGCGTCCGGCCCCGGCGCAAATGAATAATTTTGGCTTGGAAGGCGGTCTAATTTGTGGAAACTGCTGGCTTTCCGATGGTGGAAAAGCAAAGCAAATCAAAAAGAAATTGATGGTCATGAGAAATGTAATTGCCTTGATGATGGCCGGCGCGCTGTGGGCGCTGGTGATGACGGTCAATGTGGCGGCCGCCGACCTGGCCCCCCTGCCGCTCAAGATTCCGCAACCGACGCTCAAAGGGACACCGGAGGATTTGCCCAGCGGCCCCAACGTGGAGCCCGTGCCGGAGAAGGAGCCGCCGCCTTTCATGGCCCCGCAGGGGGTGAAAAACGTGGCTTTGAAAAAGCCCGTGACTGCCAGCGACAAGAATCCCATCACGGGCACGCTGGAGCAGATTACTGACGGCGACAAGGAGGCGTTTGATGACCAGGTGGTGGAGATGCGCAAGGGCATCCAGTGGGTGCAGGTGGACTTGCAGGACATGTACAAGATTTATGCCATCGTGTTGTGGCATGACCATCGCTACATCCAGACCTACCAGCGGGTCATCATTCAGATTGCCGACGACGCCGAGTTCACCAAGAACGTCCGCACGCTGTTCAACAATGATTTTGAAAACAAGGCCGGCCTGGGCATCGGCAAGGACCGCCAGTATTTCGAGACACGCTGGGGCCGGGTGATTGACGGCAAGGGCGAGGTGGCCCGTTACGTGCGCTGGTATTCCAACGGCAGTCACTTGAGCGCCCTCAACAACCGCACGGAGATTGAGGTGTACGCCCTGCCGGCCAAATGAACGGCTGGCTGACCCGCGCTTTATTATTGCTGCTGGCCGCCGGGGCCATGGGGCTGAGGTTGCCCCAACTGGACCGGCGGCCGCTTCATAATGACGAGGGGGTCAACGCCTGGATTCTGCGGGGGCTGGTGGAAAAGGGCGAGTACCGCTACAACCCCGAGGAGTTTCACGGCCCCACGCTGCATTATATCTCCCTCCCCTTCGTCCTGGCGGCTTCTCCGGAAGCCCGGATGTCCGATGCCAATTTGCGCGTGGCGCCGGTGGTGTTTGGCGCGCTGCTGATTCTGCTGCTCGCCTGGCTGGCCGATGGTCTGGGGCGCGTGGCCACCGTGACCGCCGGCGTGTTGCTGGCCATCAGCCCGGCCTTTGTGTTCTACAGCCGGTATTTCATTCACGAAATATTCCTGATTTTTTTCACCTTCCTGGCCCTGGGCGCGGGCTGGCGCTACGTCCAGACCAGACGCTGGCCCTGGGCCATGGCTTGCGGCGCGGGCATCGGCTTGATGTATGCCACCAAGGAGACGTTTGTGTTTCAAGTGGCCGCCGCCATGGCCGGCGTGGCCATGGCCCGGTGGTGGCTGCGGCGCGCCGGGACGGCTGAAGGCACACCGCGTCCCTGGTGGAATCCGCGCCACGGGCTGCTGGCGGCGGGGGCCTGCCTGCTGGCGGCGGGCCTGTTTTTTACGTCCTTTTTCACCCATCCCCGCGGCTTGCTCGACGCCGTGCTGACGTATGAGCACTGGATTTCCCGCGCCGGCGGCGCTTCGCCCCTCATCAAACCGTGGTATTACTATTTGGAGCATCTGTGTTGGTGGCATCCGCCGCGCAGCCATGTGTGGACGGAGGGCAGCATTGTATTACTGGCGCTGGTGGGCACGGGCGCCGTGTGTGCGCGCCGCCTGCCGGCGGGGGTCAGCCCGGCGCTGGGCCTGTTCCTGGTGGTGTACACCGCCGTCCTGCTCTTCATTTACACCGCCATCCCCTACAAGACCCCCTGGTGCCTGCTGGTTTTTCACCAGGGGCTGATTCTGCTGGCCGGCATCGGCGTGGCCTTTCTCTGGCAATGGGCGCGGGCGCGATGGGCCAAAGCAGTCTTGATTGTCCTGCTCGCCGGCATGGCCGGGCATTTGCTGTGGCAGGCGTGGCGCGCCGCGGTGCCCGTGGCCTACGACCGAACCAATCCCTACGTCCACAGCCAGACCATTCCCAACATCTTCGAGCTGGTGCAAAAAGTGAAGGCGGTGGCCGCCGTCCATCCCGAGGGCACCAACATGCTCATCAAGGTGGTGTCCCCCACCAGCGTATGGCCGTTGCCGTGGTACCTCCGGGAATTCGGCCGCATCGGCTGGTGGGAGGAAATGCCGGCTGACCCCTACGCGCCCGTGATGCTCATTAATGCCTCGCTGGGGGCGGAGCTGGACGAGAAGAGCAACAAGCAATATCTCATGGTGGGCTTGTTTGGCCTGCGCCCCCCGGCGCGGCGAAATCCGCCAGACACCTTTTTGGAAATGTACGTGGAGTACAAGCTCTGGGAGCGGTATGTCATGTCTCTGCCGCGCCATCGCGGGCAGGACGAGTAACCCGCCCCCCGCCAGGCCATTCCCCCACAAGGCGTAGTTTGCATTTCCTGCCAGAGTTAACCGCTTTCGCGGAGTGCCACCCAAGCATTCGCCTCCTTGGCCAGGTCCACCGCGGGGAGGTCCGAAAGAGTGACCCGGTGGCCGGCAGGGGATGCTTGACAGACTTTCGCTTCGGGGTTATTTAACATCGTTATATTTTTTAACGTGGTTAAGTCTTCTCCACAGCGTGAACGGCGGAGGGTGGCCTTGCGGGAGCAAATCCTGGAAGCAGCCCGTGACCTGTTTGTGAGCCGCGGCTATGAGGCGGTGACGATGCGCGAGCTGGCGGACCGCATCGGCTACACCGCCACGGCGCTGTATTACCATTTTCCCGACAAGGCCTCGTTGCTGCATGAATTGTGCCGCCGCGATTTTCTGGCGCTCCAGTCCTTTTTTCAGAAGCTGGCGCAGGTCAAGGACCCGGTGGAGCGGCTGCGGCAGGCGGGGCTGGCGTATGTGCGATTCGGGCTGGAGCATCCGCAGCATTATCGGTTCATGTTCATGACGCCATATCCCGAGCCGGCCCCGCATGAGGTGGACATTGCGCAAGGGGACCCGTCCCAGGACAGCTACGCCTTTTTGCGCCAGGCGGTGGAGGAGGCCATCCAGGCCGGCCGGTTTCTCCCCCAATACCGCGATGCCGAGCAGGTGGCGCAGATGTTGTGGGCGGCCATGCACGGCCTGGTGGCCCTGCATTTGAGCTGCCGGGACAGCCGCTGGCTTTCCTGGCGGCCCACGCGGCGGACGGCGGAGTTGATGGCGGAAACGATGCTGCGCGGCATGCTGCGCGAACCGGCCGGCCTGGCGCGGCCACGGGGACGGACGGTGGCGGCGGGGTCCTCCTCCCAGCGGAAAAGGAAAGCGGATGAAAAAGCGTAATTTGATTTTGTCGGGGTTGTTGCTGCTGCTGGTGGCCGGGGCGCTGGGCGGCATCAAGGCGCTGCAAATCGGACGGCTGATTGCCGCCGGGCAGGCGTTTGTGCCGCCGCCGATAGCCGTGGCCACAGTGGTGGCGCGGGAGGAGACGTGGCCCAGCCGGCTGGAAGCGGTGGGGACGGTGTCGGCCGTGCAGGGCGTGGCCATCAGCGCCGAGATTCCGGGCATGGTGCGGGAGATTTGTTTCACGGACGGCGCCATGGTCAAGGAGGGGGATTTGCTGGTGCGCCTGGACACCTCCAGCGAGGAGGCCCAATTACGCGCGGTGGAGGCGCAGGTGGAGCTGGCGCGCCTGCAGGTGCAGCGGTTGCGCAATCTCCGGCAGGGCGACACCGTGTCGCAATCGGAATTGGACACGGCGGAGGCCACCTTGAAAGCCACCATGGCCAATGCGGACGCCATCCGGGCGGTCATCGCCAAGAAAAACCTCCGCGCGCCGTTTGCGGGCCAGTTGGGGTTGCGGCAGGTGCATCTGGGGCAGTACGTCGAGGCGGGACGGGCGCTGGTGACGTTGCAAGCGCTGCGCCCGGTGTATGTGGATTTCTCGCTGCCGCAACAAACGCTGGGCGTGCTGCGCACGGGGCTGGTGGTGGAGGTGCAGAGCGACGCCTTTCCCCAGCGCCGCTTTGAGGGCCGGCTCATCGCCTTGTCGCCCGAAGTGCATGCCGACACCCGCAGTCTGGCCTTGCGCGCCATGCTGCCCAACACCGACCTGGCCTTGCGGCCGGGCATGTTTGTGCGCGTGTGGGTGACGTTGAACGGCGAACAGCGGGTGCTGGTGATTCCCGCCACCAGCGTGCTCAGCGCGCCCTATGGCGCCTCGGTGTTTGTGGTGGAGCCGCGCGCCGGCACCAACGGCCCGCCCGGCCTGGCCGTGCGCCAGCAATTTGTGCGGCTGGGCCGCAGCCAGGGGGACTGGGTGGTGGTGGAGGCCGGTTTGAAAGCCGGCGACAAAGTGGTCAACGGCGGCCTCTTCAAACTGCGCAACGGCGAAGCCGTGGTGGAGAACAACGAGCTGACGCCCAAGCCGGAAAAGTCCCCCCAGCCGCCCGACAGCTAACCCTCCCTGCTTGATGGCATGCGCACGCTGACTGATTTATTTATCCGGCGCCCGGTGCTGGCGGCGGTGGTGAACCTGGTGATCTTGATTGCCGGCATTCAGGCCATCAAGACGCTCAGCGTGCGGCAGTATCCGCGCAGCGAAAACGCGGCCGTGACGGTGACCACCGTCTATGTGGGGGCCAGCGCGGACCTGGTGCGCGGATTCATCACCACGCCGCTGGAGCGGGCCATCGCGGCCGCCGACGGCATTGATTACATCGAGTCGAGCAGCCGGCTGGGCATCTCCACCATCACAGTGCGGCTGAAGTTAAATTATGACCCCACCAAGGCGCTGGCGGAAATCAGCAGCAAGGTGGACCAGGTGCGCAACAACCTGCCGCCCGAGGCCGAGGTGCCCATCATCAACATTGAGCCGGCGGATTCGCAAATCGCCTCCGCCTACCTGAGCTTCACCTCCGAGCTGCTCGACGCCAATCAAATCACCGATTACCTCGTGCGTGTCGTGCAGCCGCGCCTTTCCGCCATCAGCGGCGTGCAGCGCGCCGACATCCTGGGCGGGCGCACCTTTGCCATGCGCATCTGGCTCAAGCCGGACCGCCTGGCGGCCCATGGCCTGACCCCCTATCAAGTGCGCGAGGCGCTGGCGGCCAATAATTTCCTTTCCGCCGTGGGCCGCACCAAGGGCGCGCTGGTGCAGGTGAATCTGACCGCCAACACCGATTTGCGCTCCGTCGAGGAGTTCAAGAACCTCGTCGTCAAACAAAGCGGCGACCGGCTCGTGCGGCTGCGGGACGTGGCCGACGTGGTGCTGGGCGCGGAGGACTACGAGGCGGAGGTGCGGTTCACGGGCCAGCAGGCGGTGTTCATCGGGGTCTGGGTGCTGCCCAACGCCAATTCCCTGGAGGTCATCCGGCGGGTGCGGGCGGAGATGGCCTCCATTCAAAAAGATTTGCCCACCGGCTTGCAGGGGCACATCGCTTACGACGCCACCGAGTATATCGAGCAGGCCATTCGGGAAGTGCTCAAAACACTGACCGAAACTCTCGCCATTGTGGCGGTGGTCATCTTTTTGTTTCTCGGCTCGGTGCGCTCGGTGCTGGTGCCGCTGGTGGCCATCCCGATTTCCCTCATTGGCGCGGCGTTTCTCATGCAGGTGATGGGCTTCACGCTCAACCTGCTGACCCTGCTGGCCATTGTGTTGTCGGTGGGGCTGGTGGTGGACGATGCCATTGTGGTGGTGGAAAACGTGGAGCGCCACGTCCGCGAAGGCCGCAGCGCGAAGGAGGCGGCCCTGCTGGGGGCGCGGGAGCTGGTCAGTCCCATCATCGCCATGACCATCACCCTGGCGGCGGTCTATGCGCCCATCGGCCTGCAAGGCGGGCTGACCGGCTCGCTCTTTCGCGAGTTTGCCTTCACCCTGGCGGGGGCGGTGTTCATCTCGGGGGTGGTGGCGCTGACGCTCTCGCCGGTGATGTCCTCCAAGCTGCTCCGGCCGGACCGCGAGGAGCGGGGCTTGTGCGGCACGGTCAATCATCTGTTTGACCGCCTCCGCCAGGCCTATGGCCGGGTGCTCGATGCCACGCTGGCCAATCGGGCGGCGGTGTACCTGCTGTGGGGGGGCCTGAGCCTGCTGGCCATTCCCATGTTCCAAATGTCCCCCAAGGAGCTGGCTCCCATGGAGGACCAAAGCGTGATTTTTGGCATCATTGAAGCCCCGGCCAATGCCACCATTGACCAGACGGTGTTTTACACCGAGGCTTTGAATCGGGACATGATGAAAATCCCCGAGGCGGCGCAGTCCTTTCAGGTCACCTTTCCGGACAACGGCTTTGCCGGGCTGGTGCTCAAGCCATGGGAGCAGCGCCAGCGCACGGTCTTTGAAGTGTTGCCGGAAGTGCAGGCCAGTTTTGACCGGGTGACCGGCATTCGCGCCATGGCGGTCACGCCCCCGGCCCTCCCCGGCGGGGGGACGTTTCCGGTGGAAATGGTCATCGCCTCCACGGCGGAGCCGGAGGTCATATTGCAATTTGCGGAGCAACTGCGGGACAAGGCGGCCCAGAGCGGCATGTTTGCCTTCCCGCCGATTATTGACACCAAGTTTGACCAGCCGGAGGTGGAGATTCAGTTGGACCGCGAGAAGGTGGCCGCGCTGGGGCTGAATCTGGCCCAGGTGGGGGCGGACCTCGGCACGTTGCTGGGCGGCAATTATGTCAACCGCTTCAGCTTGGACGGCCGCAGCTACAAGGTCATCCCCCAGGCCCGGCGCGTGGAGCGCCTCACCGCCGAGCAACTGGAAAGCGTGTACATCCGCGGCCCGCAGGGGCAGTTGATTCAGCTCAGCACCCTGGCCGAGCTGAAAACCAAAAACGGGCCGCGCTCGCTCAACCGTTTCCAGCAGTTCAACGCGGTGAAAATCAGCGGCGTGGCCATCCGGCCGCTCGAGGAAGCCCTGGCCTTTCTGGAAAAGGAGGCGGCGCAAATCCTGCCGCAGGGGTACAAACTGGATTACACCGGCGAGTCCCGCCAACTGCGGGTGGAGGGCAGCAAGTTTCTGCCCGCCTTCGGGCTGGCGGTGGTGATGATTTTTCTGGTGCTGGCCGCGCAGTTCAACAGTTTCCGCGACCCGTTTGTCATCCTGTTGGGCTCGGTGCCGCTGGCCATGTTTGGGGCGTTGACCTTCACCTTCCTCATGATGCCGGACCCGAATACGCCCTTCTGGACCAAAGGCTGGACCACCACCTTGAACATTTACTCGCAAATTGGCCTGGTCACGCTGGTGGGGCTGGTCTCCAAAAACGGCATTTTGATTGTGGAATTCGCCAACGAATTGCAACGCCGCGGGCGCACCAAGGCCCAGGCCGTGCGCGAAGCCGCCATGGTGCGGCTGCGTCCCGTCCTCATGACCTCCGCCGCCACGGTATGCGGCCATTTCCCGCTCACGCTGGTCACCGGCGCGGGGGCGGCGGCACGCAATTCCATTGGCATTGTGGTGGTGGCGGGCATGTTCCTGGGCACGATTTTCACCCTGCTGGTGATTCCGTCGCTCTACCTGCTCCTGGCCCGCGAACACGCCGCCGAAGCGCCAAGGCCGGTGGAGGAAGATTTGCCGGCCGCGGCCGGCGTGGCGGCAGAACCCGAGTCGCCCTGAGGCCAGCGAAATCCGGCAGGCAGCAGCCGGTCATCCGGGCCTCCCCGCCATGACCGCACTTTTCCCCTTTTCGGCGGCAGCCTCCTGCCCCAAGATGCCCTCATGCGACAGGTGCCGGAAAAAGTCTGGCGCGAAGCCGTGCGCCGCGCGCTGGAAGAGGATGTAGGCCCGGGCGATGTGACCTCCCTGGCGGTGGTGCCTCCCGCGTTGCAGGCCCGGGCCTGGATGAAGGCGCGGCAGCCGCTGGTGGTGTGCGGGCTGGAGGCGGCCCGGCTGGCTTTTCAAAGCCAGCACCGGGGGATGCGCATCCAATGCCACGCCCGCGATGGCCAGGCGGTGAAACGCGGCGCGGTACTCATGGAGATTACCGGCCCGGCGCGGGCGCTGCTCACCGCCGAGCGGGTGGCCCTCAACTTCGTCCAGCGCCTCAGCGGCATTGCCACGCTCACCGCGGCCTTCGTCAAGGCCGTGCGCGGCACCGGCGCGCAAATTCTGGACACCCGCAAGACCACTCCGGGGCTTCGCCTATTCGAGAAATATGCCGTGGCCTGCGGCGGTGGCAGCAATCACCGCCTGGGGCTGCATGACATGGTCCTCATCAAGGACAATCATCTGGCGGCGCTGGCCCAGGAAGGCCCCCGGCCCATTGTGCGCGCCGTCCAGCGCGCCCGCGCCCGCTACCCCCACCTCAAGGTGGAGGTGGAGGCCGACACCCTGCCGCAGGTGGAGGAAGCCGTGGAAGCAGGGGTGGATTTCATTTTGCTGGACAACATGACACCGCGCCAGTTGCGGGCGGCCGTGCGCCGCGTGGCCGGCCGCGCCCGGACCGAGGCCAGCGGGGGCGTCACGCTGCGGACGGTGCGCGCCATCGCGCGGACAGGTGTGGATTTCATCAGTGTGGGAGCCTTGACCCACTCCGCGCCAGCGGTGGATGTGGCGCTTGACTTTGCCCCGGCGCCGGGGTTTAACCAGCCCGCAAGCCGGCGACGCGCGCCGGTCTCCAGACCTGAACATGAGCCGCAGTGATTCCGCACTGGATACCGCCATCCTGACCGCCCTGCGCCAGGCGCAGGAAGGTTCCGTATCAGGCGCCGACCTGGCCGCGCGCCTGAAGGTGACCCGCGCCGCCATCTGGGCGCGCATTGAAGCCTTGCGCGCGCTGGGCTTTGACATCGAGGCCAGCCCACATCACGGCTACCGTCTGTTAAGCGCGCCGGACCGGCTGTACGGCGATGATTTGAAATCGCGTCTGGGCTCCACCCGCATCATCGGGCGCGACATCCGGGTGTTCCAGGAAACCAATTCCACCAATGACCTGGCCGACCGCCTCGCACGCGACGGCGCGGAGGAGGGCGTGGTGGTCTTTGCCGAAAAACAAAGCCGCGGCCGCGGCCGGATGGGGCGCGCATGGGCCTCCCCCCCGGGGCTGGGCCTGTGGTTTTCGGTGGTGTTGCGCCCGCGGCTCACGCCGCAATCCGCCACGCAATTGACCATTGCCGCCGCCACCGCCGCGCGGCGCGCCATTCATCGCGTCACCGGCCTGGAGCCGGACATCAAATGGCCCAATGACCTGCTCCTGGACGGCCGCAAAACCGCCGGCATCCTCACCGAAATGGGGGCGGAGCTGGACAAAATCAAATACCTCATCATCGGCATCGGGGTGAATGTGAACCTGGCGGAGGCCGATTTTCCGCCGGAGCTCCGGCGGGTGGCCACCTCCTTGCGGCAGGTCCTCGGCCGGCCCATCCCCCGCCCGGAACTGGCGGCGGAACTATTGCGCGAGCTGGACACCGATTATGCCCGCGTGACCTCCGGGCACTTTGATGCTGTAGCCGAGGAATGGAGCCGCCATTGCCGCACGCTGGGCCAGCGCGTGGTCATCCTCCAAGGCGAGCGCCGCATCGAAGGCCGCGCCGAAGGGCTGGACCATGATGGCGCGCTCCTGTTGCGCAACCCTCGCGGGCGGCTGGAGCGCATCATTGGCGGGGATGTCATGCTGGGTTCTTGAGTTTTCCATGATTCTACTGGCCGACATTGGCAACACCCATACTCACCTGGGCCTGGCGGATGCGCAGCGGGTGCGGCGCGCCATGGACGTGGCCACCCGCGGCCTGGGCGAACCGGCCGCGCAACGGACATTGCGCCGTTGGTTGGGCCGGCACGTGCCCGCGGGCCTTGGTGTCTGCAGCGTGGTGCCCGCCGCCACCCCCGCGATGCGCGCCCTGGCGGCGGCGGCCGGGGTCAACGCGGTCCTGGAATTGAATCACCGCACACTGCGCGGAGTGGGCATACGCTATCCGCGGCCGCATACCATTGGCGCCGACCGCCTGGCCAATGCGCTGGCGGCCAAAGTGCTGGTGGGCGCACCGGTGGTGGTGGTGGATTTTGGCACCGCCGTCACCTTTGATGTGGTGGACGCCCGGGGCGATTACATCGGCGGCATCATTGCGCCGGGGCTGGCGGCGATGACGGAATACCTGCACGAAAAAACCGCGCTGTTGCCGCGCATCACCATCCGGGATGTCCGGCGGGCCGTGGGCAAAAGCACCAAGGAAGCCATGCGCATTGGCGCCGTGCATGGGTATCGGGGGCTGATTCGCGAGCTCATCCGCGAGTTGAAAAAAGAGTTGGGCTGCCGCCGCCTGCCGGTGGTGGCAACGGGCGGTTACGCGGCCCTCATGGCCAAAGGATTGCCAGAAATCCAGGCGGTCCTGCCCCACCTGACGCTCGAGGGGCTGCGCTTGACCTGGCTGGCGCACCACCCGTCAATGGCGGGCCGCTGACGCCGTTTCCGGGTGGTGATGGCCGTGGCCGTTGCCCTGCACGTGGCAGGAGCCGTTGCCGCCGCAATGACGGAGCTGTGTATCCACCTTCAGAATGTGATTGACCAGCCAGTTTTCCGTCATTTCCCGCAATTGATTGAGCACCGTCAGGCTGGCGCCCTTGCGCTCATACTCCTGCACCAGCCGCGTGTATTGCTCCAGAAACCGCCGGTGGGCGGCCTTGTTCGCCTGATGCGCCGGGCAGCGGCGCTTCTCCATCACGGCTTCTTCATCGCCAAAGTGCCGCTGGGCGTACTCCCCTAAAAACTGAAGCATGGGCTGCACTTCCTCGGGGCCGGCACAGCGGCGAATGGCCTCGTGGAGGCGGTTGAGGCGGGCAATCAATTCCTGGTGTTGCGCGTCCACCTCGGGCACGCCGGTGGCCATGGTTTTGGCATCCCACACCAGGAGCGCGCGGGGCGTGGCGGGGTCGGGAGCGGAGGCGGCCGGCTCGCCGGCCGGGGCTTCGGCGCGGGCGCTGGCCAGATCCAGTTTGAAGCGCTGCACGACCTGCTGCAACTGGGTGGCCAGCCGGGCCAGCTCCATGGTGGCGGCCGCCGCACCGGTCACGGCCTGCGAAGTGTCGCGCGCCGCCTGCGAAACACCCGCAATGTTGCGGGCAATTTCCTGGCTGCCGCGGGCGGCTTCGGTGGCATTGCGCGTGATTTCATTGGTGGTGGCGGCCTGTTGCTCCACAGCGCTGGCAATGACCGTTTGAATCTGGTCAATCTTCCGGATGACCTCGCTGATGCCCTGAATGGCCTGGACGGAGGCGGTGGCATCCGATTGGATGGCATTGATTTTGCGGCTGATTTGCTCGGTGGCCTGAGCCGTCTGGCGCGCCAGCTCCTTCACCTCGTTGGCCACCACCGCAAAGCCCTTGCCGGCCTCGCCGGCGCGAGCGGCCTCAATGGTGGCATTAAGCGCCAGCAAATTAGTTTGCGCCGCGATGGTGTTGATGACCTGCACGACTTCTTCAATATCCGCGCTGCTGGCCCCCAGGCGGCTGATGGTCTGGTTGGTTTCCTGCGCCATGCGCGCCGCCTCCCCGGCCACCTTGGCGGCATCCACGGCCTGCCGGGCGATTTCCCGAATGCTCGCGCTCATCTGCTCGGCGGCGGTGGCCACGGTGGAAACGCTCTTGCTAATCTGCTCGGAGGCGCTGGCCACCACCTGCGCCTGGGTGGAGGTTTCCTCGGCATTGGCGCTGACCTGCTGGTTGGTGGCGCTCAGCTCCTGCGCGGTGCCAGCCACGGCCGTGGAGTTTTCGGAAACCTGCTTGAGGCTCTTGCGCAACCCAATGACCATCGAGTTCATCGCCTGCGCCCAGGCCCCCAGTTCATCGGAACGCTGCACGGCCAGCGTCTGGGTCAAATCGCCGGTGGCCATGCGCGTGGCCAGTTGCATGCCCTGCCGCAAGGGCTGCGTCACCATGCGAGTGATGACCCAGGCCAGCAACGCGCCTACCACCAACGCCAGCAGGGGAGCCGCCACAGCTACCATTTTTGCCGTCCGGGCCTGGGCGATGGCCGCCGCCGCCGCTTCGCCGCTCAATTTCTGGCCAAGCTGCTGCAATTGCTGCAACGAAGCCAGCGCCGCTGCCTGCACCGGCTGGCAACGGCTGTGGAAATTATCCGTCAATTGCCGCTGCAACCCCACCGCCTGGTCCGCCATTTGTTGAAGGCGGGTGAATTGTTCAAGGGTGCCGCTGACCGCTTTCTCCAGTTCATACGCCCGGGCGCTCAGCGCGTTGGCTTCATCCTTCGCTTCCACCAGCGCCAGAATGCGTTTCACGGCGGCATGAAATTGCTGATGCGGCTGGGCCACGGCGGCAAGGATTTGCTGCACTTCGGGATTGGTGGATTTATAGGTGGCCATCCATTGGCCAAAATTGCAGGCGGTGTGGTCTGTGCCGCCAGTAAAGTTTTGCTCCTCATACATCCGTTCCATGAGTTTCATTTCCACCGCGTAATGGTCCCCGATGAAACGATTGATGTTCGCCTGGAGCAGGTTGGGATTGCCCAAATCCAGCGCCACCCATTTTTGTGCCAGCGCCAGACACTCCTCGAGCGCTTGCTCATAGGTCTTGTTCTGGGCCTGCCACTGCTGCCATAACTGCTCCTCCTCCTTTGTGCGCGGCAGGCCGGCAAACTGCTGCCCGGCCTCTTTTATTTTAACCCTGCTTTCCGCAATCGCCTGAAAGGCGGCCTGGGCGGCCGCCGGGGAAATATCAGGATTGAGCAGCTCCGCCAGAGCCGTTTCCAGCGAGTCGGCGTGGTGGGTCAGGTCCCCCAGGATTCTCATGGCCACCATGCGATGCTGGGCCACGTCTTCCAAGGCTTTGGAGGTTCGGGAAAGGTTGTAGTAACCCAGCCCGCCCACAAGCAGGCCAAGTAGAACGACGCCGGCGAACCCGCCGGCTATCTTGGCGCCAAGACTAATTTTCATATTTCTAAGCTATAGGGCGGGGCGGCTTGGGAATGCAAAAGCCTCCAGCCTGCTGATGTCTGTATGTTGACTGCCCAATATCGTATCAGACAAAACACGACATCTACCGTCGGATATCGGAAAACAGCAAGGTGGACTTTAGATATTTTTGAACTTGGCGAGGCGCACCACGGAGCAAGCGCAAGGCAAACCGCCGGCCGTAGCGGTAGTCTGCACCCCCCGCAGTTCCATTCCACCCCTTTCCGCTAAGGGGAAAGAGGAGAATAGGTAAAGCCTGGGTATTCTATTGCGTTGTCACCAGCAGCAGCCAGTCCCCGGGTTCGGGGGTGGGCACCTGGCAGGTGGTAGGGCCAAGCACGGCCACCGCGGCGCGGCGCTCACCATTGCGGGGGTTGACCCAGGTAAGCACCGGTGAACCTTTCATGCTGGTTAGCGCGGCGAGCTGCAATTCCACCACCCGGTCTTCCGGCACGTAAATAACCATGAAATCGTTGCGCTCGGAGCGGGCCGCAGCAATGAACCGGCGCGGCTGTGCCAGCCCCGGTTGGGACGCCAGCACCTCCGGCGCCGGGCGAAGCCGCCAGAAATCAAGGCTCTGGAAAAAGTCGGCCAGCACCGTCATCTGCTGGGCGCCGGGCATCATCAAGGCCTCCCGCCACGGCAGCGGGACGCCGGTATTGGGATGGTCCACCGGCGGGCGGGTCCCATCGTCCCAGCCCCAGATGCCGTGCCCGCCGTAAGTGATGCCGGCGGTGGGGGCGTTGAGGAGCGACCAGTAGTGCGCCCGGCGGACCACCTCGGCCCCCATGGGACCAGCCGCCCCGCCGACGTGATTCTCATAGGGCGCTTCCAGACTGATGAACGGTTTGAACGGCGGCAGCCGCCATTCCCGGGCCGCCGGGCCGCTGGTAATCCAGCGCAGGTTGTCGTCCCGGTCATTGTGGCCGCTTTGATAACCCACCAGGTCATACCACGGCTCCTGAATAAACTCCTGCCGCACCCACATGCGCCCGCCGGGATGGCAGGTCACGGGGGCATGGGCAATGTCGCCAAACACCCCCCGCCCAATGCGCTGCCACCTGGCCGCCTTTTCGCCCCGGTAATCGCCGTCGCCATTCAGTATCCAGACCACCGCACGAGCCTGCCAGCGAGCCACCATGTAACGGGCCAGCAGGATGGCCTGGTCTTCCGGCAAGGAAACACCCGGATTGATTTGCGGATTGGAGCCGCCCTGAATGGCCCACAAAAGCACCGGCACGCTCAACAAACCGGCCCGATGCATGACCTCCACGCGGCGGTCCAACTTCTGGAAAAAGGCCGGGTTGACGGCAATGCGCTCCCTGCCGGTGTAAGCCAGCTCGCCTTCACGGTTGCCGTCAGGGGCGGCGCGCCATTGCGTGGTGACCCATTGAACAGCGGTAAACTTTTGCCGCGCACGGGTTTGCACATAATACTCCCATTCGGCATCCGTGGCTCTCAGCGGGCCATTCCAGGCGGTATCGGCCAGCCAGAAAAAGGGGGTCATGTCATCGTGCACCAAATATCGCCCATCCGGAGAAACACGAATCGGGCCGTGTTGGGCGAAGCGGCTGCCGCCGGCGCTGCGCGCAGCGGAGCAGATGAAACGGCCCGCCACGCCGTGCAAGCCGCGATTGGCGGCATCGGTACACTCGGTTTGCCAGGTCCATGGGCCGGGAGTGCGCGGCATGAACCGCACCCGCCACGTGCGGCCGCCGTCCCAGAATCCGGGCACGCGCAGGCGCTCGCCCTGAGGGGAGACGAAAATGGCCGTCAGCGCGGCTTCCTGCACGGGGTTGGTGTAGTTTTTGGTGCTGGTCAGGACAAGCTCGTGTTGGTCCCATTGCGGCACCAGCGGCGGGCGCGGGGCGGCGCACAACAAGCCCAGAACTCCCGATAACCACCACAAACACCCTGCGCACCGCCACGTTGCGAAGATGCTCCTTGCCCACATCGAATGCGGTTTCATAACACTGTCATCTTAGGGAAAGGGGCCCTTCGATGCACGCAAAATAAAAAAATCCGTCATCCCGGGGGCCGGTGGCCGCCGCGGGCCGGGCTTGCCGGGGTGGCAGGGCAAAAGTTGAACAAAAAACGTAAAAAACTTTTACTTGGCAAAATCGGGATAACTACTGCAATAATGCGCGGATTATGATTAACGTTAATAATAAGAAATTGGCTTGGACATTGGTCCTGACGGGCCTCGGCGCGGCGACGGCTGCCGCGAGTGAGGCATCACTGGTGCTGCCGGATTTGCGGACGGTGAACTTCCCCTCCCTGGGAGGCGCCACCGGCTACACGCTGATGTTGTGCGGCATTCTCGTCTGCGCGCTGGCAGCGGTGTTTGGCATCTGGCAATACCAGCGCACCAAGGCCCTGCCGGTGCATGATTCGATGCGCAACGTCTCGAACATCATCTGGGAGACGTGCAAAAGCTATCTGATTCAGCAGGGCAAATTCCTGGCCATCCTCTGGGTGCTGATTGGCATCTGCATCGCCTACTACTTTGGCTTCCTGACCGAGCACAAGGACGCCGCCGGCCAGGTGCACAAGGGCATGGGCGTGGGCAAGGTGGTGGTCATCCTGCTGGCCTCCATCCTCGGCATCCTGGGCAGCTACGGCGTGGCCTGGTTCGGCATGCGCATCAACACGCAGGCCAACAGCCGCTCGGCCTTTGCCGCCCTGCGCGGGCTGCCGTGGGCGCCGCTGGCCATCCCCATGCGCTCGGGCATGAGCGTGGGCCTGCTGCTCATCACCGTGGAGCTGTTCTTCATGATCAGCATTTTGATTTTCCTGCCCGCCGACCTCACCGGCCCCTGCTTCATCGGCTTCGCCATTGGTGAATCGCTGGGCGCCTCGGCGCTGCGCATCTGCGGCGGCATCTTCACCAAGATTGCCGACATCGGCTCCGACTTGATGAAGATTGTCTTCAAGCTGCCCGAAGACGACCCGAAGAATCCGGGCGTCATTGCGGACTGCACCGGTGACAACGCCGGCGACTCGGTGGGGCCGACGGCGGACGGTTTCGAGACCTACGGCGTGACGGGCGTGGCGCTGATTACCTTCCTGGCGCTGACCCTCGGCTTGACCCCGGCCTGCGCGGTGCTCATCACGTGGATTTTTGTGATGCGCATCATGATGATTATCACCTCGCTGGTGGCCTACTTCGTGAATGACGCCATTTTCACCAGCAAATACAGCGAATCCAAGGATTTCCATCCGGAGAAGCCCCTGACCTGGCTGGTGTGGCTGACCTCGGCGATTTCCATCGTGCTGACCTTCGTGGTGAGCAAGCTCATGCTGGGCAACTTCAGCATTGACGGCAAGGCGCTGCCCGATTTGTGGTGGGTGCTGTCGGTGATCATCTCCTGCGGCACCGCCGCGGGCGCGTTGATCCCCGAGTTCACCAAGATTTTCACCAGCACCGAGGCGCGGCACACCAAGGAAATCGTGACCGCCTCCCGCCAGGGCGGCAGCTCGCTGAACATCCTGTCCGGCTTTGTGGCGGGCAATTTCTCGGCCTTCTGGGAAGGCTTGCTGATGCTGGTGCTGATGCTGATTGCGGCCGTGATTGCCGGCAATCAGGACCTGCTGGCCATCATGCCCAAGGGCATCGAGTTCGCCGGCCCCATCTTCGCGTTTGGTCTGGTGGCCTTCGGCTTCCTGGGCATGGGCCCGGTGACCATCGCCGTGGACAGCTTCGGCCCGGTGTCCGACAACGCCCAGTCCGTCTATGAGCTGAGCCAGATTGAATCGGTGCCCAACATCGAGAAGGACATCGAGAAAAACTTTGGCTTCAAGCCCGACTTCAAGGCGGCCAAGCACAACCTGGAGAAGAACGACGGCGCGGGCAACACCTTCAAGGCCACGGCCAAGCCGGTGCTCATCGGCACGGCGGTGGTGGGCGCGCTGACCATGTTGTTTGCCATCATCCTGCTGCTGGACAAGGAATTCGGCGACGTGGTGAAGAACCTCTCGCTGGTGCAGCCGCAGGTGGTGCTGGGCTTCCTGATGGGTGGCGCGGTGATTTACTGGTTCACGGGCGCCTCCTGCCAGGCGGTGGTCACCGGCGCCTATCGCGCGGTGGTGTACATCAAGGAAAACATGGACCTGAGCGCCAAGGCGGCCTCCATTCAGGACTCCAAGGAAGTGGTGAAAATCTGCACCATCTACGCGCAGAAGGGCATGTTCAACATCTTCGTGGCCATCTTCTGCCTCTCGCTGGCCCTGGCGTTCTTTGACCCCTACTTCTTCATCGGCTACCTCATCTCCATCGCCTTCTTCGGCCTCTATCAGGCCATCTTCATGGCCAATGCCGGCGGCGCGTGGGACAACGCCAAGAAAATCGTCGAAGTGGACCTCCGCCAGAAGGGCACCGACCTCCACGCCGCCACCGTGGTGGGCGACACCGTGGGCGATCCGTTCAAGGACACCAGCTCGGTGGCCATGAATCCCATCATCAAGTTCACCACGCTGTTCGGCCTGCTGGCCACTGAAATCGCCGTGGCCATGCAGAAGGGTGGCAAGGCCGGCCTGAAACTGGGCATCGGCATCACCCTCTTCATCATCGCGCTAATCTTCGTGTACCGCTCCTTCTACGGCATGCGGATTCCGGAAGACAAGTAACCGGCGCGCCACGCTGTCACAGGACAGCTTGACTGTAAACCAAACGGGCCGCGTTTTCGGACGCGGCCCGTTGCTTTTCCGGCGGAGCAGTTTTTTTTACACGCAGAACGGCGCCAGTACATTCCGCGCCACGCGGATGGCCGCCTGCCGCCCTTCCAGGGTCTGGCCAAAAGTGGGGTCTTCCACCTCAATGCACACCGGGCCGGTGTAGCCAATCTCCTGCAGCTTGGCGAAAAATGCCGCCCAGTTGATGTCGCCATAGCCGGGAATGCGCGGCTTGTGCCATTCCTTGGGAAAGGCAAACGCGCCCACTTCGTTCAGGCGGTCCTGCTGAATCTGCATGTCTTTGGCGTGCAGGTGAAAGAGTTTGTCCTTGAATTCCGCCAGCGGGCTGATGGGGTCCATGCGCTGGAGGATGAAGTGCGATGGGTCATAATTCAGCCCAAAATAGGGCGAGGAAATGTCACTGAACATGCGCCGCCAGATGACCGGCGAGGTGGCAAGGTTTTTGCCGCCCGGCCATTCGTCGCGGGTGAAAAGCATGGGGCAATTCTCAATGCCGATGCGCACATCGTTCTCCTCCGCATAGGCAATCAACGGCTTCCACACCCGCAGAAAGCGCGGCCAGTTTTCGTCCACCGTTTTGGTCCAGTCGCGCCCCACGAAGGTGTTGACCTGCCGCAAGCCCAGGCGGCGGGCGGCGCGAATGACCTTTTTGAGGTGCGTCACGGCCTTGCGGGACACTTCGGCATCGGGGTCCAGCGGATTGGGGTAATACCCCAGCCCACTAAGGGTCACGCCGCTCTGGGCGCACATGGCGCGGATGTCGTCGGCCTGCGCCTCGGTCAGCGTGTCCACGTCAATGTGGGTAACCCCCGCAAATTTGCGCTCGGCCTTGCCCACCGGCCAGCACGCAATCTCCAGGCAGCTCAGCCCCTCGCGGGCGGCGAACTCGACGATTTGTTTGAGGTTCAGGTCCGGCAATATCGCCGTGAATAATCCCAGTTGCGGACAGGTTTTGCTCATAAGCGGTTGGTGTTGTTTGGCGCAGATGTTGGCACAGCCCGTCAGGGCAGGGCAAGCGCGGAAAAGGCCCGCGCCGCCGCCCGCCCCACGGCAGGCGCGCAAAAATCCGTTTGCGTGGAACGCACGCTCATTCCATGCTCCGCGCCATGCCGGACGAAATGTTTGATGTGGTCAACGAGCAGGATGAGGTGGTGGGCCAGGCCCCGCGGCGGGAGGTGCACGCACGCCGCTGGCGCCACCGGGCGGTGCATGTGTTGGTCTTCAACCGGCGCGGCGAGATTTTTTTGCAAAAACGCAGCCTGCGCAAAGACAACCACCCCGGCGTATGGGATTCTTCCGCCTCCGGCCATCTGGATGCCGGCGAAGATTACGACCACGCGGCTGTGCGGGAGGCGGAGGAGGAAATTGGCTTGCGCCTTTCATCCCCCCCAGCCCGGCTTTTCAAGGTTTCCGCCTGTCCCGAAACCGGCATGGAGTTCGTTTGGGTGTACCGCTGCGAGGCCGAAGGCCCGTTTTCCTTGAATTCAGAGGAAATTGACGAAGGCCGCTGGTTTGCGGCGGAAGCCGTGGACCGCTGGCTCGCCGAGGCCCCCCAGGAGTTTGCCCCCACCTTTCCCCTCATCTGGCGGGAATGGCGCCGTCGCACGGGGGCAGGTTGAAGGGGACAGATTAGGCTGGCCAGCATCCCCACTGGCGAGGGCCTTGGCGCCAAAGCTTTTCCCGCTTAACCACCCAGCGTAACACCCCACGGCGCGGCGCCCGGCTGCCTTTCTGTTTGGGAAAGAGTCCCGGGCAGGTTAAAATGCAGGGCCATGGGCAAATATTGGCAGGTGCTGAAAGTGGGCATCCAGAACACCCTGGTGTACCGGGTGAACTTTCTGTTTCGCGCCACTTTTGCGCTGGTGCCGTTGACGGCCATGGTGATGTTGTGGAAAACCATTTACGCCGGCGCCGCGGGCGGCGCCGTGGGCGCCTATGACCTGGCCCAGATGATTTCCTATTACCTGCTGGTCACCGTCACCGATGCCCTGACCGCGGTCACCGAGGATGACTGGCAGATTGCCGCCGACATCAAGGACGGTCTCATCAGCCAGTTTTTGCTCAAGCCCATGGACTATTTATGGTACCGGCTGAGCCTGTTTGTTTCGGGCCGCCTCGTTTATACGGCGGTGGCGGCAACCCCCGTCACGTTGTTCATCCTGTGGCATCGGGAATACTTCGTCCTGCCGCCCGACGCCGCCACCGCCCTCTGTTTTGCCGTCTCGGTGGCGCTGACCGCCCTGCTGAATTTTCTGACGTCCTTCACCATGGCGTTGCTGGCGTTTTGGGTGCTGGAAGTGGCCACGTTCATTTTCATTCTGTTCGCGTTGGAATATCTGGCAGGCGGTCATTTGTTTCCCATTGACATCCTGCCGCCGGGCCTGGCCGAAGCCCTGATGTACACCCCCTTTCCTTACATGCTCTATTTCCCCATCAGCGTTTATCTGGGGCGGGTGCAGCATGAAGCGCTGTGGGGCGGCCTGGCCATGCAGGCGTGCTGGGTGGTGGCCGCCTATGCGCTGGCCCGCCTGGTTTGGGCCCGGGGCATTCGCCGCTACAGCGCGGTGGGAGGTTGAACCGCCATGGGCAAAACCGCCGCCCGCCAACTCACCCTTTGGCCGCCGCCCAACCTGTGGGTGGCGCGCTTCGGGCCGGCCTTGTTTCGCCGCATCCCCGCGCAGCCGGGAGTGTATTTGCTGGGCGACGGCCAGGGCCGGCTGCTGTATGTGGGCAAGGCCGTGAATTTGCGCCGCCGACTGCAAAGCTACCTGCATCTCCCCCTCGAGCGGTGCTCCCGCAAAACCGCCCGCCTGATTCGCGAGACCCACGCCATCTCCTGGGAAGTGTTGCCCGGCGCCGCCGCCGCCCTGCTCCGCGAAAACGAGCTGCTGCGCCTCTGGAAACCCAAATTCAACCGGCTTAACACCCGCCCCGAACAATACGCCCGCGTGGCCCTGGCCCAGAATGCCGCCGGCGCGCGGGTGCTGCGCTGGGGCCGCGGTCATCCGCCCACCGAGGCATCCGGCCCGTGGTATGGCGCCTTCAAAGGGCCGGGACGGTTGCGCGACACCCTGCGCGCCCTGGCCCGGCTGACCTGGTGCATCGCCGCGATTCCCCCTTCCCTCCATCAACTGCCCCGCCTGGCCTACGCGGAAAAGCTTCCCCCGGAAATCCCCCTGCCCACCGCGCTGCCAGCGCCGTTGCAGGAGCTTGCCCTGTGGGAAGATTTCTTTGCCGGCCGCCGGCCAGAATTACTGGCGCAACTGGCCGCCCACCTCCCCCCCAACCTGCCGCCCGATGTGCGCCGCATGGCGGAGCGGGACCTCGCGCGGTTGCAGGCCTTTTATGAAGCCGGTCCCCGCCGCAACCGGCAACTAAGCGAGCGGGCGGGCCTCGAAGGCGCATGGATTGCGCCCGATGAGCTGGACGACCTCCTCGCCCTCGAACTGGCCCAGCGCCAGAACACCGAATAAACCCGCGCCCAAGGGCCTTCCCCCCACCCCGTCCGGTTTCTCCAAGGAGCAACTTGCCTGCCGCCGTTATTGGGCCTTGAGTTTCCGTTCCAGGATTTCGCCGGCCACCGCGGGATTGGCCTTCCCCTTGCTCAGCTTCATCACGCAGCCCTTCAAGGCGTTCAAGGCCGCCGCCTTGCCCGCGCGGTAATCAGCCACGGCGCGCGGATTTTCCGCAATGGCCTGCTCGCACAACGCTTCAAGGGCCGCGGCATCGCTGACCTGCACCAGGCCCTTTTGTTCCATGATGTGCGCGGGGTCCTGGCCGGTTTGGAACATTTCCCCAAACACCTCCTGCGCGGCTTTGCTGCTCAGCTTCCCAGTTTCCACCAAATCCACCAGCTTCAGCAAGGCCGCCGGGGTGAACCGAAGCTGCTCCAGGCCCGTGCCGGTGGCGCTCATCTGGGCGCGCAAATTGTTGATGACCCAGTTGGCCAGCGTCTTTTTGTGGGGCGTCTGGACCGCCAGCCGTTCGTAGTAATCCGCCAGTGGTTTGTCGTTTTTGAAGGTTTCGGCATCGGAGGCCGGCAGTTGATACTCCCGCATGAAACGCTGTTTGCGGGCCAGCGGCAGCTCCACCAGCCGGGCGCGCACTTCGGCCATCCAGGCCTCGGTGGGCGCCAGCGGCATGAGGTCCGGCTCCGGAAAATAACGGTAATCATGCGCCTCTTCCTTGGTGCGCATGGGTTCGGTGATGCCGGCCACGTCATCCCAGCGGCGGGTCTCCTGGCGCAACGTGCCGCCCGCCGCCAGCACATCCATCTGGCGCTGAATCTCGTACTCCAGCGCGCGCCGCACACCACTGAAGGAGTTCATGTTTTTGATTTCAATCTTGGCCCCCAGCGTGGTGGCGCCGCGGGGGCGAAGGCTCACGTTCACATCGCACCGCACCATCCCCTTTTCCATGTCGCAATCACTGATGCCGCCCTGGATGAGTGTTTCTTTCAGCGCGTTCAAATAGGCGTAGGCCATGTCCGCGCTGGAAAGGTCCGGCTCGCTCACAATTTCCAGCAGCGGCACGCCCGCCCGGTTGAAGTCCACCCCGCTGAACCGCTCAAAATGAAAACTCTTCCCCACGTCCTCCTCCAGATGCGCCCGGGTGATGCGCACGCGCACCACGCGGCCCTCGAATTCAAAATCCAGATACCCCTGCCGCGTGGAAGGCAAATCATACTGGGTAATCTGGTAATTCTTGGGCATGTCCGGGTAAAAATAATTCTTCCGGTCAAACTTTGCGCGCGCCGGGATTTCACAGTTCAACAGCAGCCCGGTGAGCACCGTGAGACGCAGGGCTTCCTCGTTGGCCACCGGCAACACCCCGGGCAGCCCCAGGCACACCGGGCATACGTGCGTATTGGGCGGCGCGCCAAAGGCATTGGCGCAGCCACACCACATCTTGGACCGGGTTTTGAGCTGGACATGCGTTTCCAGGCCAATCACCGCTTCGTATTCCATACGCCTTTCCTTGTGCCACAAACCGCCGCCCTTGAACACTGTTTAATGCAGGCGCTCGTGCTCCGCCTGCCGCTTGGAAAATCAACTCGCCTTGAAGGGGCTGCCCATGCTTCAGTGGGCGGCATGAAACCCGTGGTCATGGCCGTTGCCGCGCATCCGGACGACATTGAATTTATGATGGCCGGCACGTTGCTGTTGCTGGGCGAAGCCGGCTGGGAGCTGCATTATCTGAATCTGGCCAGCGGCAACTGCGGCAGCATGGAGCATCCCTCCGCCGTGGTGCGCCGGATGCGCGCCCGCGAGGCGCAAGCCGCCTGCCGCCTCCTGGGCGCAACCTGGCATCCGCCGCTGGTGGATGACCTGGAAATTTTCTATGACCTGGACACCATCCTGCGCGTGGCGGCCGTCATCCGCGCGGTGCAGCCGCGGATATTGCTGGTGCCTTCACCCCAGGATTACATGGAGGACCATACCAACGCCTGCCGGCTGGCGGTCAGCGCGGCGTTTGTGCGGGGCATGCCCAACGTCAAAACCCGTCCCCCGCGCCCGCCGGTGGCAGGGCCGGTGACGGTGTACCATGCCATGCCGCACGGGTTGCGCGACCCCTTGCGCCGCCGCATCCTGCCCGGCATTTTTGTCAATACCACGCGCGTCCATGAACGCAAAAAAGCCGCCCTGGCCGCCCATCAAAGCCAGAAACGCTGGCTCGACACCACCCAGGGCATGGATTCCTACCTCCACGTCATGGAGCAATTGGCGCGCGAGCTGGGCCGGATGTCCCGCCGATTCACCTATGCCGAGGGCTGGCGGCGGCATTTGCACTATGGTTTTTGCGAGGAAACAGACGACCCCCTGCGGGACGCGCTGGGCCGGGATTACCTCCTGAACCGGGCTTACGAACGAAGGTTGGAGCGCGGGCTTTGAAACCGCCGGGCCGCGTGCCTGACCCACGCCGGCCGGCGGCGGGCGACACTGGACTCCTTCCTTGCCCTGCCTGCGCCGGTTGCGCCTGAAAAAAAGCCGCCGGCAGCGCGCCTCGCCTCACGCCACCGGCGGCGGGAGCGACCCCTGCCAACTCATTCGTTGGCCGGTCGCAATCGGTAGAAGCGCTGGGCCCCCTGCGGCGCTTCCAATAAAATGTTCATGCCCCCATAAACCACGGGCGCGTTGGTCACCGGCGTCCAAGTCTGGGCATCCACCCGCGGCGCCCATTCCAGTTGCCAGCGCCCTTGGGGCGCCCAACCAACCCACACCGCCTGGCCAATCGCCAGCCCCGGCGCGGTGTGCGGCTGGATTTCCTGCACAAACAGCTCGTAGCCCATCCTCCCGTCTGTGCCCGACCCCGATTCCTGCGTGAACACGCCAATCGCATCAAAGCGCCCCGCCGGCATCGGCCCCACGCTGTAACGAGGCATTCGCAGGGTAAAGTACCGCCCTTCGCCATCGGTCACCGTGCACAAACGCTGACTCCACACTGCATTGGGATTCCAGCCGTTGGTGCCATAGTAACGGGAACCCAGGGAGTTGGTCAAGGCGGGATCATTCACCAATTGCAGGTTCACCAAACGGACACGCATCCCCTGGTAATACTCGCCGCCGGACTGCCGCGTGACCTCAAATATGTCCTCGTGCGTGGCCGGGTTGCCGTCGTCCACACGCTTCACCTGCGCCAACGTAACAGTTTCCGGCGCCGGCAGGCCGTAATCTGGCGTAACCAGGCGAACCTCAAAATTGGCGTCCGGGGAAAGGTCATGAGCTTCATTGATGTTGCGTTTGCCCCCATAAAACAGGGAGCGGCGCACCGTCACCTCAATCAAATCGCCCTTGCGGAACTTGCGCCCCGTTTCCGGGTCATGGCTCAGCCGCAGGACTTCCGCCACCCACGCCGCGTTGGTGTAGCTCAATTCGCTGTCCCGCACCCACGGCAGGTTGCCGTAGTTCTGCCCCAGCCAGCACGTCGTGCCGCCGCGGTCTCCCGGCTCCACGGCCTGGAAGACAATCTGCCACTCGCCCCCCATCCGCGTCGGCCCCTGGTAGGCCGGATCGTAGGGTATGAAGTTGGGCGTGGGATTCAGCATCTCCTCCGGATCGGTCAGCAGCACTCCGCGAATCGTGAAGGGAAACGTGCCCGACCACGCGCTGGTGCCATTGGTGGTGACGGATTGCAGGTTGGCATGGGTTTCCGCGGCCGGCAGCGCCATGGCGCCAGCCAGCAGTCCGGCGCAGGCCATTGCCACCGGCAGGCAGGTTGATTTCCATTGCATGTTGGCTCTATCCTGATGTTGCAGCCCCCGGCTGTGCCCCGGGCGGCGGCGGGGCTTGACCAACCCGCCCAGAGTTGTTACGATTTATGTAAATAGTATGACGACAGTGTGAGTGTTACGCAAGATAATTTTCGTATGAATATCGCCGCCGCCCCGGACCCGCGCATCGCCTACTTCGACCAACTGGCTCCCCGTTGGGACACCCAATGCAGCAACCCCGCCGCCGTCTTGCAACGCCTGGCATCCCTGCGCGCCCGCCTGCCGCTGCGGCCGGGTCTCCACCTGCTGGAAGTGGGCTGCGGCACCGGCCAGATTACCGGCTGGCTGGCCGCCCAGGTGGCGCCCGGGCAGGTGGTTGCCGTGGATTTTTCCCCCGCCATGCTGGAAATCGCCCGCGCCCGCGGCATTCCCGGGGCGGTTTTCTGCCAGGCGGACATCTGCCAGGGCCCGCCGCCGGGCGGACCCTTTGACGCGGCCTTGTGTTTCAATGCCTTTCCCCATTTCCGCGACCAGGACGCCGCCCTGCGGCATCTGGCCGCGGCCTTGCAGCCGGGCGGCGTGCTGCTGGTGCTGCATTTGTGCGGCAGCGAGGCGCTCAATCAATTTCACCACCAGCTTAACCCGCCGGTGAATCATGACCACCTGCCCCCGCTGGACTGCTGGCCCGTGATGCTGCGCGACGCCGGCCTGGCGTACGAAGAAGGCGTGGACCAGGCAGACCTGTTTTTGTTGCGGGCCAGAAAGCTGTAAAACGGGCCCGTCCACCCCTCCCCATCGCCTGCCCCGCGCGGCGTGGCGAAGGTCTCCACCATGGCCGCACCCGCGGCCAGAACCAGCATTCCCTTTCCTGCCCGTTGGAGGCACGCTTCGCGCTCGACGGGCCGCCGGGAAAACCGCTATGGTGGCGGCGGCGGTCACGCGGAGCATCATCATGAGCCACATTTGGACGGTGCTGAAATTTGGCTGGCCATACTTGCGCAAGTATTGGCCGCGCCTGCTCATGGGCATTTTTCTGGCCGTGAGTTTCGGCCTGACCAATGCCAGTTTTGTGTGGGTTTCACGCACCTTGTTTGAACGCATGGACCCGGCCTACGCGGCCCGCCGCGCCGAGGAAAAGGCCCGCCCCGCCGCCGCGCCGGTGCTGGTCAAAACCGACTGGCCCGGCCGGGTCTCCGGCGCCGTGCAGGCCGCCTTGGACCCCTGGCTGCCCAAGGCGGGGCGGACGCCGGACTGGCGCCAGATGCTCGGCGGCTTGTTAATCCTGCCGTTGATGGTGGCCGTGAGCCGCTATCTGGGCTACCTCGCCACCTACTGCAACAACTGGGTGGGCGAGCGCTTCATCGCCGATGTGCGGGTGAGCCTGCTGGAAAAGCTCTACACGTTGTCGCTCGATTTTTTCAACCGCTCCACCCTGGGCGATTTGTTGACCCGCATCAACAGCGATACCGCCGCGTTGCAGCGGTGCATGACCAACGGCTTCAATGACCTCATCAAGGAGCCGTTCACCATTGCCGTGGTCTTCCTGGCCCTGCTCATGGTCAACGCCCCCCTCACGCTGCTGGCCATGGTGTTTCTGCCGTTGTGCGTCGTGCCGCTCATCATCCTGGGCCGCAAGGTCCGCCGGGCCATGCAGCGCCTGGTGCAGGCCACCGTCTCGCAGGCCAATCTCCTGGTGGAGGCCCTGGGCGCCATTCGCGTGGTGAAGGCTTTCGGGCTGGAAGCGGAGCAAAGCCGCCGTTACCGCGAATACATCCGGCAGTCGGTGCATCACAGCATGAAAAACGTCCAGGCCAAGGAGCTGGTGAATCCGCTGATGGAAGTCATCGGCATGCTGGGCCTGGGGCTGCTCATCGTGGTGGTGTTTTACCGGCAGGTCTCCGTGCCGGACCTGGTGGGCTTCTTCACGGGCGTGGCAGTGATGTTCACCCCCATCAAAAGGCTGGCCAATGTGCCGATGTTCTTCGCCCAGGCCAGCGTGGGGGTGCAGCGGCTCATGCAGATTTTTGCCGAGCGGCCCACCGTGCAGGAGCCACCAAATCCCCGGCCCGTGCCGGCGTTTGCCCAGGCCATCACGCTGGAGCACGTGAGTTTTGCCTACCACGACCAGCCGGTGTTGCAGGACATTCACCTCACCATCCCCAAGGGCATGCGCCTGGGTATCGCCGGCGAAAGCGGCTCCGGCAAGAGCACGCTGGTCAATTTGCTCTTCCGGTTTTACGACCCCCAGCAGGGCGCCATTCGGCTGGACGGCGTGGACCTCCGCCAGATGGACAGCGCGGCCTTGCGCCGCCAAATGGCGCTCGTCAGCCAGGAAGTGGTCCTGTTTGACGGCACCATTGCCGAGAACATCGCCTGCGGCAAACCGGGCGCCACGCGCGAGGAAATTGAGCAGGCGGCGCGCATGGCCTACGCGCATGAGTTCATCATGGCCCGGCCGCAGGGCTACGACGCGCCGGTGGGCGAGCGGGGGGTCGAACTGAGCGCCGGCCAGCGGCAGCGCATTTGCATCGCCCGCGCCTTCATTCGCAACGCCCCCATCCTGGTTTTGGATGAAGCCACTGCGGCGCTGGACGCCCAGGCCGAAGCCGAAGTGCAGGCGGCCATTGAGCGGCTGGAGGAAAATCGCACGGTCATCTGCGTGGCCCACCGGCTTTCCACCCTGCAAAAGATGGATTGCATCGTGGTGCTTGAAAAAGGGCGCATCATCGAGCAGGGAACCTTTGCCGAATTACTGGCTCGCAACGGTGTGTTCGCCAGCATGGCCCGCCGCCAGGGCTTGTACCACGGCAACCCCTGAGCTGCTCCGCGGCAGGACAGAAGCAGGGCAGGCAATTCAAGACGGCCCATGCGGTTCGCCTGTGGCCCCCCGCAATTTCCAGCCGTCCCCCAGCCCCTTTGGCCTTTTCGGGCCGCAGGCGGCGTGTTAGGTTGCCGGGCGGCGGGGCGGCAAAGCCGCCACCGGCAACAGCAAAGCATGTTGGCAATACGCATCATACCTTGTCTGGATGTGCACGACGGCCAGGTCACCCGCGGCCAGCAGTTTGGCATCGCTGAAAAAGGCGGCCTGCGCAATGTGGGTGACCCGGTGGAACTGGCCCTGCGCTACAACGAGCAGGGCGCCGATGAACTGGTGTTTTATGACATCACCGCCACCGCCCACGGGCGCGCCACCATGCTGGACGTCATCCAGCGCGTGGCCGACCAATGTTTCATGCCCCTGACCGTGGGCGGCGGTTTGCGCACGGTGGAGGACATGCGCACCATGCTCAAGGCCGGCGCCGACAAGGTCAGCATCAATTCCTCGGCCGTGGCCAACCCCGATTTAATCCGCGCCGGCGCGGAAAAATTTGGCAGCCAGTGCATTGTAGTTTCCATTGACGCCCGCCGCGTGGCCGGCGAGGAGCGCTGGGAAGTTTATGTGGCCGGCGGCCGCAAAGCCACCGGGCTGGACGCCATCGAATGGGCCCAACGGGCGGTGGCGCTGGGCGCGGGGGAAATCGTGCTCAACAGCATCAATGCCGACGGCATGCAA
This sequence comes from Fontisphaera persica, assembly GCF_024832785.1. Classification (GTDB taxonomy): domain Bacteria; phylum Verrucomicrobiota; class Verrucomicrobiia; order Limisphaerales; family Fontisphaeraceae; genus Fontisphaera; species Fontisphaera persica. The sequence continues at coordinate 3,946,571 of NZ_CP116615.1, read as the reverse complement.
ACCGGCTACGACCTCGCCATCATGCGCCGGTTGAGCGAAGTGCTCACCGTGCCGCTGGTGGCCAGCGGCGGCGCCGGTACCCTCGAACACATGGCCGAGGTGGTGCTCGAGGGCCATGCCAGCGCGGTTCTGGCGGCCAGCGTGTTTCATTATGGCCGGTACACCGTGGGCCAGGTGAAAGCGTATCTGGCCAGCCGCGGCATTCCCGTCCGCCCCCTCCCGCAAGAGCGCGGCGAGCCGTCCGTGGCCTGAGCTCCAGGTTGCGGGAACCCGCTGCCTCCCCCGCCAACGCCGGCGCGGACAACCAGGATAACTGCGCGCGCCGCCCCTGCGCGGTCCATCATTGGCCGGTTCCATCGCCTTCACGCTCCGGGAGCAGTCGCCCGTGCCGGGCCATGTCCCATGCTGCGCCCGGTGAGTTATGGCAGCCATTTTCCCTGCCCCGCCGCCGGGCCGCGCGGAGGCCATGGCGCGCATTTTCCTGCCCTACCAGGTCGCCTGGATTCTGGATGACGCGCGCCTTTGCCTGGCCGAGAAATCGGTGCGCATCGGCTGGACGTTTGCCGATGCCTTCAAAAATGTGCGCAAGCGCCTCCTCCATCCCCGCCGCGATTATTTGTTCACCACCAAGGACGAGGTCACCGCCCTGGAGTACATCCGCCTTTGCCGCCAGTTCTGCGACTGGTTTGGCGGGGCGGGCGTGGTGCTCACGCAGGGAGTGGAGTGGCTCCGCGCGCCCCGGCCGGGAGCGCGACATCCCTGGCAGGTGATGGAGTTCAAAGCGGGCGTCATCAAGTTTGCCAACCGCTCCCGCATCCTGGCCTTCAGCTCCAATCCGCATGCCCTCCGCGCTTTTGGCGGGGACGTGGGCGTGGACGAATTTGCTTTTCATCCCCGGCCCGATGAATTGTGGTCCACCATCGCGGGGCGGGTGACGTGGGGCTTCGACCTGGCGCTGTGGTCCTCGCACAGCGGCAGCCAAACTCTCTTTCATCGTCTGGCCCAGGAGGCCGCCGCCGGCAAGGGCGGCTGGAGTTATTACCGCGTGACGCTGCCCGATGCCATCGCCCTGGGGCTGGTGGAGAAAATCAATGAAGCCTCCGGCGCGCGCTTCACGCGTGAAACCTTCCTGGAAGATTGCCGCGCACGGGCCCGATTGCCGGAAATTTTTGAGCAGGAATACCTCTGCCAGCCTTCTGGCACGGCCGGCGCCCTGGTCCCGTGGGCGGTGATTGAACAATGCCTCACTGACGACCGCATCGCGCGGCTGCATCTCGAGGAGGCAGAAATCGCCAGCCTGTTTGGCGCACATCACCCTCCCCAGGCGGACGCACGAGGGCAACGCATCCGGGCGATGCTGGCGCAGGCTCTGGAAACCGCGCGGGCAGACCCCGGGGCGGAATACGCACTGGGCTTTGATGTGGCTGCCTCGGGCACGGGCGACCTTTCGGCCTTCTACCTGGACCGCCTCCACCCCGGCGAAGCCCGGCTCGCCGCGCTGCTCACCTGCCGCACCCAGGACTGGCATTTTCTGGAAATGGCGCTCGCTTTTTTCATGGAAACTTTCCCTCGCTTGCGCGCGGCGGGCGATGAAACCGGACTGGGTCGGCAAATCTGCTGGGAGGGGGCACGGCGGTACCCCGGCCGTTTTCTGCCCGTCAACTTCGCGCGGGAAAAGCCCGCGCTGGGCTTCCAGCTCATGCAGGAATTGACCGCCGTGCGCAAACGTTTTCCCCGCGGCGAGCCGGACGTGGCGGCGGATTACTTCGCGCTCCGCAAATGCTGCCGGCAGGGCCGGTGGTATTTTCGCGAAAGCGCCAATCCGCTGAATGCCGCCTCCCATGGGGATTTGGCCTGGGCGGGTGCGCTCGCCAGCCGCGCGCGCCAGCAGGAGGCGGTAGTGCAGGCGGTGGTGATGGAATGAGCCGGCGGGAACCAGTCTCCGGCAATCGGCTCCCGGTGCCGGCCATGACGCCGGCACAAAAAAGGTTCGGGAGCGAGGGTTCCCGTCTCGTCGTAACGCTTTAAGTGCCACGCTTGCCTCTGGCCAGCTCGAGGCGTGGGGTGCGCAGCAGCGTCACGTGCAGACGGGAACACCGCTCCCGAACGCACGATTACTTTAACCTTCTTAAGAATTAAAATGCCATGCAGCAGGAATCCGAAAATCATGTCGGCCTTAGTCCTACCCTGCTCTCGACCTTGTCGGCGCAAGGATGAATAGGCAGCCCCTTAATTGCTGGCTATGGTAGGCTCCAGCTGTTATATTGATGTACGGTCATTGGCCTAAGGTCTTCTCAAACACTTAGCCTTAAGGCCTTTTCTCCAGGGCACCCCAGAGAGTGTTTGAGAGGCGAGGTTGATTGTGAAAGTGCAAAGTCATACACATGGCTTGACCCACGCCAGAAGCGGACAACCGCATGCTTTGCGCATGCTGATTGCCGACGACCATTCCCTCGTCCGGCGCGGGCTGCGCCAAATCCTCGCCGATGCCTTCCCGACCGCCGAGTTCGGCGAAGCCTCCACCGTGCCGGAAACGCTGGCGTCCTTGCGCAGCCAGCCGTGGGATTTGCTGGTGCTGGACATCAACATGCCGGGCCGCTCCGGTCTGGACGTGCTCAAGGAAATGAAATCGGCGAACATCAAGACCCCCACCCTGGTCATCAGCGTCCACTCCGAAGACCAATATGCGCTGCGCGCCCTCAAGGCCGGCGCCGCCGGCTACCTGAGCAAAGACTCCGCCCCCGAGCAGTTTCTCCTGGCCGTCGAGCGCATCCTTGGCGGGCGCACTTTCATCAGCCCTGCCCTGGCCGAAAAACTGGCCGATGAAATGCGCGGCCGCCGCCAGGCCAAATCCGCCCTCGAACGATTGAGCGACCGGGAGATGGAAGTCCTGCGGCTCATCGGCAGCGGCCGCACCGTCAAGGAAATTGCCGGCCTGCTCTCGCTCAGCGTCAAAACCGTGAGCACCTACCGTGTGCGGCTCCTGGCCAAACTGCGCATGAGGACCAATGCCGAGCTGATGCGCTTTGCCATCGAAGAGCGGCTGGTGGATTGAGCGGGCAATCCCGTCCGCGGCCAGCGAACAAACCCTCGCCCCTCTCCCGCGTCAACCATTCATCTACTGCCTGCCCAAGACACTCCGGTAGCGCAGGCGTCCTCGTCCCGCAACACGGGACTTGGCCTGCGTCTCGCCGGCCTTACCGGCCATCCTGGGCACTAAGATGACGGCACAGCCGCCGCAGGCCCTCCTCCAAACCCACTTCCTCACGCCAGCCCAACGCCCGCAGGCGCGTCGCGTCGGCCACCATGTAATCCAGCGGGTCGGCGGTCACTTCCACCGCGTCGCTGACCAGCCCGGTTTTTCCCAGCAACGCCGCAATGGTCTCCGCCATCTGGCGCACGGTGACGCCGCGGCCGGTGCCCAGGTTGAGCGGGCCGGAGCAGCGTTGCTCCAGGGCCAGCAAAATCCCCAGTGCCAGGTCATCAAGGTAAATGTAATCCTTCGTGCTCTGCGGTGTTTTCAAGGTCACCGGCTCGCTGCGGGCCAGTTTGCGGATTAACGCGCTGCACAGCCGCTCCGGATGTTCCCCCACGCCAAAGGGATAAAACACGCGGCCCCAGCAGACGGTGACGGAAAACTCGCGCGCCATTTCTGCCAGCTCCAGCCGCAGTTGATTTTTGCAGCGGGCATAGCGGGTGGAATCATTGAGCGTGGCGGTGGTCTCGGCCAGGGGCTGCCGTGCCGGCCGATATTCCGCGCAACTGCCCAGCCCCATGAAAAAACGGCCGCCGCGCGCGAAAAAATCACGGGCAAAAGACCGGCTCCATTCAAGGAACAGCTCGTTGTCCGGTGATTCCAGATAAACGCCGGGGGTGGTGACCCACGCCGTGTGCAGGCAGGCTTCCAGCGGCTCCGCCCCCAGCTCGGCCCATGGCGGCGCGGCCAGCGTGCCCGGGCACACGCGCAGGCGCTCCGGATGCGGCAAATCCGGCGGCAGATGCTCCCCCGGCAGCAGCAGGGCCGTGACGGCATGGCCCCGCGCCAGCGCCCGCCGCAACACGGCCCGCCCAATGAATCCCGTCGGCCCCGTGAGCAGCAGGTTCATGGCAGTTCACTCAGGCGCGGCCACTGGCGGTCCCGCTCGCTCAAAACGGGGTCCGGCACAGGCCACGGAATGGCCAGTTGCGGGTCATCCCAGCGCACGCCACGCGCCAGCTCGGGGTAATAAAATTCGGACATCTGATAGAAAACCTCGCAATGGTCCGTCAAACATTGAAAGCCGTGGGCAAAGCCGCCGGGCACATACAACATGCGCCCGCTGGCGGCCGTCAGCTCGAAGGCCTGCCACTCGCCGAAGGTGGGCGAGCCACGGCGCACATCCACCAGCACATCAAAAATGGCCCCGACCGCGCAGCGGATGAGCTTGATTTCCGGATGCGGCTCGGCCTGGAAATGCAGCCCGCGCAGGCAGCCGCGGCGGCGGGTGAGGGTGAGATTGCATTGTGGCCAGCGCGTGTTCAGGCCATGCGCGGCAAACTCGCGCTCGCAATAGGTGCGCGCCAAAAAGCCGCGTTCGTCCTCGCGTTTTTCCAGGTCAATCACCCACAGGCCGGGCAGTTGGGCGGGCGTGAAAATCATGCGGGCAGGTCAGACGATGCGCACCTCGGGGATGGGAAGGATGAACCTGCCGCCGGCGGCGCGGTAGGCGGCCTGTTGCTGCAGGATTTCCTCGGCAAAATTCCAGGTCAGCAGCAGCGTGTAATCCGGCCGCCGGCGCAACAGCTCCTCCGGCGGCACAATGGGCAGGTGCAGGCCGGGGCTGAGCCGGCCCTGCTTGTACGTGCTGCGATCGGCAATGAAATCCAGGTGTTCGCGGCCCAGTCCGAAATAATTCAGCAGCGTGCTGCCCTTGGCCGAGGCGCCATAGGCCGCCACGGTGCGGCCTTCGGCCTTGAGGCGCGCCAGCAACGCCGTCAGCTCTTCTTTCAGCCGGCGCACGCGCGCGGCAAAAGCCTCGTACGGCGCCAGCGTGGTCAGCCCCAGCCGCGCTTCCTCCTCCAGCCGAGCAGCCACGGACGGCGCCGGACGCAGACTCCCCGCATGGGCCGCAAACAAGCGCAGCGAGCCGCCGTGAATCGGCAGTCGCTCCACGTCCACCATCTTCAGACCGTGCCGCGCAAACAACGGCTGCAGGGCGGTCAGTGTGAAGTAATACACGTGCTCGTGGTAGATGGTGTCAAATTCAGTGTTTTGCAGAAATTCCACCCCGTAGGGAAACTCCAATATCACGCGCCCCCCCGGCTTGAGCAGGTGCTTCAGGCCGGCCACAAAATCATTGGTGTCCGGCGCGTGGGCAAACACGTTGTTGCCCAAAATCACATCCGCCTGCCGCCCTTCCTGCGCCAGCCGCCGGGCGAGGGCCAGGCCGAAAAACTCCACCAGCGTAGGAATGCCTTTTTCCACAGCCACGCGGGCAATGTTGGCGGCGGGTTCAATGCCCAGGCACGGAACGCCGGCCGCCACAAAGTTTTTCAGCAGGTACCCGTCATTGCTGGCAATTTCAATCACCAGGTTCTGCGGCCCCAATTGAAACTCGCGGCAGTACCGCTCCGCCGCCGACTGCGCGTGCCGCAGCATGGTGTCCGAGAACGAGGAGAAATACAGATACTCGCTGAAAAGCTGCACGGGCGGCACGTCATCGGCAATCTGCAAAAGCCAGCAGGCCGGGCACACCACCAGGCGCAGCGGAAACCGCGGCTCCGGCCGGGCCAGATCTTCCTCGCGCAAGAGATTGTTGGCCAGCGGCTGCGTGCCCAAATCCAGAATCAGCCGCGCCCCGGCGGCCCCGCAGGAGCGGCAACGGAAATCTGGCAACGGGTGGCTCATGAGCGTGTCCAAACCGCGCCGCGGGCGGCCGCGTCGGCGCAGTATTGCTCAATCTGCTGGCGGCTCCAGGCGGCCATGTCGGCATTTTTCACCACGTGCCGCTCGTAATACCAGCGGGCGGTGTGCGCCACCGCCTCGCCCAAGCCCCACACCGGCTGCCATTCCAGCAGGCGCACGGCCTTGTCTATGGCCAGATTCAGCAGCGGCGCCTCCTTGGGCGGGGCCGTTTCCTGCAAACGCTGCCACTGGCCCGGCCAATGTTGCAAAAACAGCTCCACCACCTTTTGCACGGGCACATTCCCCAGCGGACCCGGGCCAAAGTTGAAGGCTGTAGCCAGCGGGTTGGGCCGGCCGGCAGTGGCCAGCCGGGCTCCCAGCCACAAATAACCGCTCAGGCAGTCCAACACATGCTGCCAGGGCCGCGTGGCCGCGGGATTGCGGATGCCAATCGCGCGCTGCTGCAACAGGGCGCGCACACAATCGGGAATGAGCCGGTCTTCCGCGTAATCGCCGCCGCCAATGACATTGCCCGCCCGCGCGCTGGCCACGGGGCCGAGGGCCGGATGCGGCTCAAAAAACGAGCGGCGCCAGGCCTGGGTGACCAGCTCGGCGGCGCCCTTGCTCATGCTGTAAACATCGTGGCCGCCCAGCGGGTCCCCTTCGCGATAAGCATAATCCCAACCTTGATTGTCGTAGCACTTGTCGCTGGTCACCACCACCACGGCGGCGGGTGACTCCATCTGGCGCAGCGCTTCCAGCAGGTGGGCGGTCCCCAGGGCGTTGATGCTGAACGTTTCCAGCGGCTCGCGATAGGAGCGCCGCACCAGCGCCTGGGCGGCCAGATGGAACACAATGTCTGGCCGGGTCTCGCGGAGGGTCTGGGCCAGGGCCTCAAAATTGCGCACATCGGCCAGGCGCTCCTGTTCAAACTCGGCGGGGTCCAGCAGCTCGTACAAACTGGGCTGGGTGGGCGGCGGCAGGCTGAAACCCGACACCCGGGCCCCCAACGCGCGGAGCCAGAGGCACAGCCACGCCCCTTTGAAACCGGTGTGGCCCGTCACCAACACGCGGCGGCCCGCATAAAATCCCTGAAACATGCCTACCAGATTTTCCATGGCGCCTGGCCGGTTTTCCACATTTTGTTCAGCAGCTCAGCCTCGCGGAAGGTATCCATGCACTGCCAGAAACCGGTGTGCAGGTAGGCCCGCAACTGCCCCTCGGCCGCCAGTCGCTGAAACGGCTCGTGCTCGAGGATGCAGGAGTCATCCTCGCCCAGGTACTTTTCAATGGCGCGGTTGAACACAAAAAATCCGCCGCTGATGAAGCCGCTTTCCTTTTCAGGCTTTTCGTGAAACAGCACGATTTTGTCGCCCTCGAGGGCCAGCCGGCCAAAACGGCCGGACGGCTGCACGGCGGTCAGCGTGGCAATGGCGCCGTGCTGCTCATGAAAGCGGATGGTCTCGTTGATGTTGCTGTTGGTCAGGCCATCGCCGTAGGTCATCAGAAACGTGTCACTGTCAATGTACGGCATGACCCGCCGCAACCGGCCGCCAGTCTGGGTCTCCAGTCCCGTGTCCACCAGTGTCACCGTCCAATCCTCCTCATCGTGCTGGGTGTGGTAGCGGATTTCCGGCACGCGACCCAGCCGCAGAGTCACATCGCTGGTGTTCCACTGGTAATTGCGGAAATAATCCTTGATAATCTCACCCTTGTAGCCCAGGCACAGGATGAACTCCTTGTGCCCGTGCTGGGCGTAGATTTTCATGATATGCCACAAAATAGGGCGCCCGCCGATGGGCACCATCGGCTTGGGCCGGAACTCCGTTTCCTCGCGCAAACGCGTCCCTAGTCCACCGCACAAAATGACCACTTTCATCTCGGTAAAACGCCGCAACAAACCAAGAGCTGGCTTCGGCGCGCGGCCTCAACCTAAAAGACTTTGCCCCGCCAAGGCAATGCCAAAGAAGGCCCGGGCCAGCGGGCAGGGGCCTCGCTTGGGCGCTGGACCACCATCTGCGGCTTCTACTTTCTTGGCCCCACCTTGCTCAAATCAAACGGCTGGAAACCCACCCGGGCGGCGGGCGACCCCGGTTTCAGTGTGAAATTGCCCTGGGTCGGCTCCACAAACAGCGGGTCCGCCACCAGGCTGCCCTGGTCCTGTCCGCGCTGCTGCCACTCGCTCAAGGTCTGCTTGCCAAAGCGAATCTCGCCGCCGTCCACGCGCCAGTAAAGGTTGGAGACCATGAGGAAATTGGTGGGGCCGCCCGCCCAGGTGCCACCCAGCGCCACGCCTTCCTTCCACAATACGAGGTTGTGGGCAAAAGTGAAACTCAAGTGCGGCTCGTTGCGCGAGCGCTGGATTTGGTGGTCCCGCGCAAAGGCAAAAATGTTGTTCCGCACCACATTATCGCGCCCATAATGTTGATGAAAGCCCCCGTGCGTGGTGCCGTACACCAGGTTGTTTTCCGCCAGAATGCGCGTGGTCCCCTCATCGAAATATATGCCCCAGCCGCCGTAACGGCGCCCGTAACAATCATGCCAGAGATTGTTGCGGATGACCGTGCCCTCGTGCAGCCCCAAGGTGTAAATCCCGCCCATGTCGCTCAAAATCGGGCCGTCCCCATGGCTCTTTTTGCCGATGTGATGAACATGATTGTACTCCACCAGGTTGTTGGTGGCCAGCGCCCGGCTGTAGCCCCATGTCCACCCGATGCTGATGCCCGTGTAATAAAAATCGTGAATGTGATTGTGCACGATGCGGTTGCCGGGCGTCTGCCCCAGCCAGATGCCGATGGCACTGTGAAATATCTGGCCGCCGTCATGGATGTGGCAGTCGGCTATTTCATTGTTCCGCGTCATATCGGCCTCGGCAGTGCGCAGGGCAGTTTCGCCCAGCTTCACGCCGCCAGCGCCCAGGTCGGCCATCTCACATCGCCGCACCACGTTCTCCTGGCAGCCGCGCGCCAGCTCCAGCGCGTAACCGCCCAGATGCGCAAAGCGGCATTGCTCAAACACCGCCTGGTGCACATGCTGCCCCCACACCGCGCCGCTCACGCCCACCGCCGCCTGCGCAAAACCGCCAACGCTCGCCTTGGGCGGCGGCCAGATTTCCACCTTCTCGCGGCCCGTATCGTAGCCCTGGGGGAAATACCATTCCGTGTGCGCAAAAGTCAGCCCGCGAAAGGCCACCTGCGCAATGGGTTGATTGGAGGCGCCCTCCATCCGCACCAGTTGCTGCAACACGGGGGCCACCACGGTGAAGGTGTCCCGCGACTCGCCCGCGCGCGGCCAGTAGTACAAACGGCCGCTCGCTTTTTCCAAATACCACTCGCCGGGTTGATCCAGCGTTTCAAAAGTGTTTTCCAGGTAGTACTGGTCGCCGGGATCCAGTTTGAACACGCTGTTCTTGGTGAAGCTCAGCTCGTGCTGGGCCGCGTCAAAGGCCCGCACCGGCAGATGCGATTCCACCCAGCGCGTCATGGCCCGCACCTCGCCCTCCTTCAGCGTGGGCCAGTCCTGGATTTCACCGGGTTTGACGCGGAAACGCGCCTGCCCCACCGTCCATTCTGTCTCGGGTTTGGCGTCCGGCACGGCGGCGATTTCAAAATAACCCTGGTTGGGATGCCGCGCGCGCACCAGCCGCTGCTCGCCGGCCCAGAGCTGGCGGAAGTACCATTTCCCCTCCCGCACCTCGGGCAATTCCAGCATCCAGAGATTCTTGCCTTCGCGGGTCACCGCCTGCCAGCCCGTGAGAGGGCGGCCCCCGCTCAGGACGACCACCGCGCCAGGCATGGCGGCGAATTCAAGGTGGTGGTCGCCCGCCTTGAGCACCAGGGGGCGCGTCAGCCGGTACGTGCCGGCGGCCAGGTAAATCTTGAGCGGCAGGCTGGCATTGGTGGCGCGCACCTGCCGGGCCAGTTCAAGGGCGCGCTCAAGCGAGGCCACCGGACCGTCCTTGCCTTTGACGATGGGGTAGGCGCCGTTGGCCGTGTCATGGCCGCTGGGCGCCACAAAAATCACCCCCGGCCCCGGCTGCGGGGCGCGGGCAGCCTTCTGGGACGGCCCTTGCCGGCAGGCACTGAAAAAACCCAGGGCCACTCCCAGACACGACAACAAAAACCAATATCGGGCGCGCATAATGATGAAGAGCTTTTCCATGATATTAAACCGCCGGCCCCCGCTTTTGCCAACGGGAAAACCGGCGCAGGCATCCTAGAACTTCAACTCAGTGGTCTGCACGCGGGCCACCCATTTGATGCGCTGGCCTGCCACGCCCGTCACGCGCAGGATGAGCGCCTTGTTGGTGTTGTCTGCCGCCGCCTGCGGGTTGGTCAGGCCGGCAATGTCCGAGCCTAGCCCCGTCACCGTGGGCGTGCCCACCAGGCTGACCGTGCCGTTGACGTTTTTGATGACCCCTTCAATGCGGAAGCCGGCCGAGCCACCGCTGTTGTTGCGCGCGGCCACCATCGCCTGAAATGTCCACGTCCCATTGTTGGGCACCTGCATCCGCTCCTGCGCGCCATCGAGGAACAATTCCAGCGTGGTGGCATTGGTGGTCGTGCGCCGCAAAACATAAAGCGACGTCTGAGCGTCCCCCCAGGAGCTGTCCATGCCGCTGGCATAGGCCATCTGCCCGAAGCTGATGGCGGCGGCCTGTGCCCCACCGGGAATGGTGGCATATATCGCGCCCGGTTGCACCCAGTTGTCCGCCCCCCCGCCCACCGTGCCAAAGTGCGCGTCGTCGTCCACATAATTGTAATAACCGCCGGCAATGGTGGCGTCATCGCTGTTGCCCACGTAATTCAGCTCGCCGCCGCCCACCGTCACCGCGTAGGCCAGTTCGCTCACCAAATTGCTGAAACCGCCCACCACCACCGAGACGCTGCCCTGATTGGTGTTGTACAACCCCCCGCCAATGAAACTGCCGGCCGCATTCTGGCCAATCGAATTGTAGCGGCCCCCGCCAATGCCGGAGCTGGACGCCCCGGCCTGCAACGTATTATACGCCCCTCCGCCAATCCATCCGGCGGCCGTTTCTGCGCCCACCGTGTTGTAGCGGCCGCCGGCAATGACCGCATGCTCGCTGTTGGTATTGACAAAATTATCCTCACCGCCGCCCACGAAGGAAAAATGGCTGAAGCTGTCCACCCAATTATTGGCGCCGCCGCCAATGAACGAAGACCAGGCATTGGTATAGACTACATTGCCGTACCCGCCCACCACCGCGGATTCATTGGCGTTGCTGTGCACCAGGTTGTAACGGCCGGACCCGATGAAGCCAAAGGCCCCGCCCACCACGTTGGCCTCCGGGCCCTGCCCTCCCCCGGCCACGACGGCCCCCACCGTGCCCGGGTAGGTCTGGTTGGCGGCGTCGCCCCCAATCAAATTGGGCACGCTGACCGTGGGTTCCGCGCGCAAAAAACGGGTGTTATTCACGCGCAGCTCCAAAGGCTGGGCATCGGTGGTGCCCAGGAAATTCGCCGGCGTGGTGCCGGCGTTGCCGCTCAAGGCCCAGCCCCCCCCGCCCCCGCCGCTGCCACTGATGACCAGCGCGTTGCCCTGGCTGTTGATGGTGATGCCATTGGTGCCGCTCAGTTGCACCGCGTCGCGCAAACCGTTCAGGCTGGTGACCACTTGATTGCTGGCAATCTTGACCGCCGTCACCGCGCCATCCTTCAAACTGGCGGTGTTCACCGCATTGGCCACCAGCGCCGCCGCCACCCCCGCATTGGCGGCATGCCACGCATACGGCGCCGCCAGCAGCGGCTGCCGCGGCGCCAGCGCCGTGAACGCCCCGACCCCCGACGGCCGCACCGCCAGCGCCACCCAATAAGCCGTGCCGTTGAACACCGACGGCCCAAAATCCACCTCCACCGTGAACAGACCGTTGGACACGTTGACCTGCAAATTGGTCACCGGCCCGGCCAGCGGCACGCCGCCGGTGGGCGCGTCATACAGGGTAAAAGTCAAATCATAAAGACCCTGGGCCGGCTGGCCTTGTTGCACCAGCCGCCCCTGATATAGAAAGGCGCTGCCCAGCGGCGCCGCCGACAGGGAAGCCAGCAAAGTCAGCCAGACCAGACCCACGCGAAAACCAAGGGTGTATTTCATAAAAATCGCTGTTTATTGATGCTGCCAAAGATATAGACGAGGCGGATGGCAACGGCCATCAAAAATCATCCCCCCTCCGGCAAAACACCCGCACCTCCCTGGCCGCAGGCCAGAATCAAACAAGGAGGCGTCCGCTGCACGCTGGGTGCCAGCCTTCGGCGAAAAGCCCGCCCGGGCGGGGCCAAGGAACGGATTTATTTGGGTTTTTCGGCTGGCGGCGTGGGCGCCGCCGCGGCCGCCGGTTTCCCCAGCCAGCCATGCGTCCAGGTATGAATGAGTCCCTGGCGGTCCAGCACGAGGTAGGTCAGCCAGAGCAACACCACCAGCACCGCCACATACGGCCACAGGCTTTTCTTCTCGGCAAAGGGGTCCACCAAATCCCGCTGCGCCCCTTCCGGCAGCCGCGCCACCCGGGTCAGGGCCGCGCCAAACGGCACGTTCAGCCGCGCGCGCGCATTGATGGCCCAACCGTTGGCATCCAGAATCGGCCCCAGGTTCCGCTGGCGCAATTTCAGCCAGGCCATGATGACTGACGGCCCGCTAATCAATAGCATCAGCCCCACAAAGACCAGCGGGATTTGCCAGTACTCAATTTTCATCAACCCCGTGGCCAAAATGCTCAGCGCCGTGCCAATGGACCCCACTGCCACGCCCAAGGCGGCCACCGTGCCCACGTCTATTTTTTTCGGCTCGGCCGGTTTGGCCTTGTCAAGCGTGGCCGCGGTGGCAGCCGCGCTTTCAAGTTTGGCGGTGGAGGCCGCCTCGGCGGCCGCGGCGCGTTTGGCCACCTGCTGCTCAATCAACCGCACAAACTTTTTGTAGGGCGCCCAGAACGCCTGCCGCAGGCTGATGGGATTGTCCACAATCCGCGTGATGGTGGCGTCCCAATCGCGACCCTGCCGGTCATAAAACACGCCGTTGCGGCCCACCATGAGGTTGTCCGAGCTGCCATCGGTGAACGCGGCCACAATCTGCATTTTTTCTCCCGTGGCCCGGCGCACACAATCGCAGTAGGCCAGGTATGTCCCTGCCAGGCCGGCCATGGTGGCATGGCGGCCCGCATCCTCCACCCGCAAACACAAATCGCACCGCCGCTGGTCCAGGTACAGGGAGCCCGCCTGAAAGATGGCCTTTTCCCGCCGGCTGTAAAAGTCGCGGAAATTGACAAAATTCACCAGCAACCGGCCCAAATCCCGCCGGTAACGCAGCAGCTTGTGGACGGACAGGACGGCATTGGACTCCACGCTGACCGCCAGATCGCGCGCGATCAATGCCTCCACGTTTTTCCGCGCCGGTCCGGACAGCAGCGCCTGCAATCGCGCCTGCCCCAGCGCCTCCACCTCCGCGCCCGCCTTGGCCGCCAGCCACGCCTGGCAGGGTCCCAGGCGAGCCTGCAACTGCGTCCAATCGTGCTCCGTCAACGCCGTCCGCTCCCCCAGCAGCGGTGTCACCGCCAGCGCGCGAAACGCCGCCATGTCCGCCGCCCAGGCCGGATTCAATCCCTCCGCCAGCGGCAGCGGCCGCCCCGCCTCCACCCGCGCCAGGGGCAGGCTGCGGCATTCTTTGGCCTCGGCGCTCAGCTCGCCCGCTGCCACAGCGGCATATTCCTTTTCATCCCGGTTGAGCGGCCCCGCCGCCCGGGCGTCAAAGGCCGCCAGCCGGCAACGCGCAAAGTAATCGTCCACCTTGGCCCGCACGGTCTGCAGGGCCTGCACGGCGGCGAGCGTGGCGGTCTCCCCCAAGGGCCAGATGGCTGCATCGCCCGCCCCCTTTTCCCGCCACGTCACAAAAGCCGCAGCCGCGTTGAAAAATTGCTCCACCTTGGCCTGGTTGACCCCGGCCTTGCCGCTGCGGTCGGGCACCCCGCCCACACACGCCAGCATGTCCTGCAAGACGCCGCGGGTTTCCTCGTCCTGCGCGGCTTCCGGCGGCACCACGCCATCGCCGTTGAAAACGGTGTGCGCAAAGATGCGCCCCGGGTCAGTGGTATCCGCCAGGGCAATCTCCGCCGCGTCCGGTTTGCCCAGATTGGCCAGGATTTGGCGGGCCGCCGCCAGCAAGGCCTGGCCCTCGGGATGCTGGTCATTCAACTGCGCCAGCGGCAGCGTCTCGCCCGGCGTTAAAATACAGCCGGGGTCCTTCACCACGGCGCAGACCCACTGCACGGCGGCCAACAGCTCCGGCGGGCGAATCCGCCCGTCTTGGTCGGTATCAATTAAATCGAGCGTGGCGGGGTCCAGCTCCAGGCCGCGCGTGGGACACGCCAGGGCGACCCAGAGGGTTTGGTCGAGTTGCGCCAGGGCGCGCAAATCCTCGCCGGTGGTGAGGTGAACCTGGTCAAACCCGCCCGCCATGAAAAACCGCCAACGATGCAACGCATGCGTCCGGGTGTTTGAAGTATTCGCGTTTGACATTATTTCAGGGTTTGGGAGCTGTGCTGGCGGAGACGCGGACACGCCCCGGCGGCCGCACCTCCGTGCCCTGCCGTCCGGTCAAGGCATCGCCCAGCTCCGCGCGGGCGCGCTCGGCCAGCGCCAGCAAGCGGGCCATGACCTCAGGATGCGCAGCCGCCACATTGGTGGTTTCAGCCGGGTCTTTCTCCAGGTGATACAGCTCGGGTTGCGCCAATTTGACATTGCGGTACGGGCCTGGCTTGCCATCCCTGCCCGGCGGCTGCCCCTGCATGGTGCGATAGGTGTGCGGCAGGATTAATTTCCACGGGCCGCTGGTCAATGCCTGCAATTCGTTCTGCTGATAATAAAAATAATAAGCCTCCTGGGGGCTGACGGCGCCGGGGTGTCCTGCCATCAACGGCCAGATATCCTTGCCGTCCAACTTGTTGGTGGGCAGCGCCGCTCCCGCCAGCCGCGCAAGGGTGGGCAGCAAATCCAGGGTCATCGCGGGTTGTGCGCAGACCGTGCCAGCCGGGATTTTGCCCGGCCAGCGCATCAAACAAGGAACGCGCACGCCGCCCTCCCATACCGTCCCCTTCCCCTCGCGCAAGCCGCCCGCCGAGCCGGCATGGTTGCCATACGACAGCCACGGGCCATTGTCGGAGGTAAATATGACCAGCGTGCGCTCCGCCAGCCGGTGCCGCTCCAGCGCCGCCAGAATCTGGCCCACGGACCAGTCAATTTCCATGATGACATCCCCGTAAAGCCCCCGCCCGGAACGGCCTTTGAATTTTTCGGAAACAAACAGCGGCACGTGCGGCATGGAATGGGCCAGATACAGAAAGAACGGACGACGGCGGTTTTGCTCGATGAATTGCACGGCGCGCTCAGTGTACCACGTGGTGAGCCGGGCCTGATGCTCCGCGGTCACCGGCGCCAGCTTGACGCGCTCGTTTTCGTACAACGGCAAATCCGGATAACCGGCCTTGCGTCGCGGAGAATTCGGTGGCGCATCCGCGTACTCGGGATGATACGGCCACATGTCATTGGAGTAGGGCAGGCCAAAATACGTGTCAAAACCCTGCCGGGTGGGCAAAAACTCCGGCTGGTCCCCCAGATGCCATTTGCCAATGGCCGCCGTGGCGTACCCGCGCGTCTTCAACACTTCCGCCAGCGTCACTTCCTGGGGATGCAAACCCACCTGGGCCCGCGGGCCTAGCGCCCCGTAAATGCTCACACGGTTGGCGTAGCAGCCCGTGAGCAACGACGCCCGCGAAGCCGAACACACCGGTTGCGACACATAAAAGCGCGTGAACTTGACCCCCTCCGCCGCCAGCCGGTCCAAATGCGGCGTGGCCAGGTCCCTCGCCCCATAACACCCCACATCCCCGTAGCCCAGGTCATCGGCGAAGATAATCACCACATTGGGGGACGTGGCCGCGCCGGCGTTGCTTAGCGCCAGCACGCAAACCACCGTCAGCAGACAGGCCAGAAGTTGCATAAAGGAACCCACCCCCAATCTAGACGGCTCCCCTCCTTTTTCAAGCTTGCACTGCCCTTGGGGCGGAAACTCCCCTGGACCCATCCTGCGTGCAACGGCCGGCGGCATGGCTACTCAACCTCCCCCAGGCGCCACCACCCCCGCGGCAAGCCCGGAAATCGGCGCGGTACCCTCTCATTCCACCAGGTGATGTTGCATGGCGTAGCGGGTGATGCCCACGGTCGTGGACAAACCGGTCTTGGCCGCAATGCGCGAGCGGTAGGTGGCTATGGTTTTGGCGCTCAGATGCAATTCCGCCGCGATTTCCTTGGTGGTTTTGCCCATCGCCACCAGCCGCAGCACCTGCAACTCGCGCTCCGTCAGGCTCTCGTGCGGCGCGGTGGCCGTCTCGGCAGTAAGGGCCGAGGCAAGCTGCTCCGCCAGACTGGTGGTGATGTATTTGCCGCCCGCCAGCACCTTGTTCACCGCCGCCAGCAATTCCTCGGAGGCGCTTTGTTTGTTCAGGTAGGCCTGCGCGCCCAGTTTGATGGCGCGCAACGCAAATTCCGCCTCCGGATACATCGAGAGCACAATCACCGGCGTTTTGGGACAATGCTTGCGCGACAGGTCCAGCACCTCCAGCCCATTGCGCCCGGGCAGGTTCAAATCCAGCAGGATCAAATCCCAGCGCCCCTCAAAAATCCGGGCCTCGGCTTCCGCGGAAGTGGCGGCCTCCACGAAACGGCTGCCCGGCATCTTCTCGGCCAGCAGGCTGCGCAAACCGCGCCGCACCACTTCATGATCATCCACAATGAGAATGTTTCTCATGGCGAATCTCCTGAGGCCCCGGCCGCGGGACGGGGCAAAAATACCCGCACACACGTGCCGCCGCCGGCTGGCCGCTCAAAGGATACCGTGCCCCGCCAAGGCAGCACGCGCTCTTTCATGCCCAGCAGGCCCAGCGACTGTGGCCGCTGCGTTTCCTCCTCCCGGATGCCCCGGCCGTTGTCGGTGACGCGCAATTCCCAGCCGCCCTTCGTTTCCTCCAGCGTGACGGTCACCGCAGTGGCCTGGGCATGGCGGGCCACATTGGTCAGCGCCTCCTGCACAATGCGAAACAACGCCAGCGCCTGCTCCGCCGGCAGGGCCGGCTCCTCCTCGGGCAGGCGCAAGCTCACCGCCAAACCGGAGCGCTCGCCAAACTGGCGCAGCTCCTGCCGCAACGCCGCGCCCAAACCCAGCTTGTCGAGCGCGCTGGGCCGCAATTCGGCCGACAGCCGCTGCACGCATTTGATGGTGTCATCGGCAATGGCCAGGGCATCCTGCAACCGGCTGGCAATGGCCTCGTAGGAGCGTTTCTCCGGCGGGCACTGGCATTGGCGCAGCAGCCAGTGCAAATCCATTTTCAATCCTGTCAGCAACTGCCCCAGTTCATCGTGAATTTCCCGGGCCATTTGCGCGCGCTCGGCTTCGCGCACATGAATCAGCCGCGCCGCCAGCGCGTGCAATTGCTGCTCCGACTGCCGCAGGCGGGCCTCGCTCTCCTGCAGGGCCAGCGTGCGTTGGGCCACCAGCTCCTCCAGGTTTTCCTGATAGGCGCGGTTGGCCGCCTCCAGCCGCTGCCGCTCGTCCTCCAGATGCTTCAGCCGCGCCGCCCGCGCCACCGCGCGCGAAAGCTGGCTGCGGGAGACCGGCTTCGAGAGGTACTCAAACGCCCGCGTGCGCACCGCTTCCACCGCCGACTCCAGGGTAGGCTCGCCGGTGATGACAATGGCGGGCAGGTGGGGATGGTGATCTTGCAGAAACCGCAGCAGCTCCACCCCCGAGGCTCCGGGCAACATGAGGTCCGTAATCACCACATCCACCGGTTGCGCTTCCAGCACCTGCAAAGCGCTGGGCATTTCCCCCACCGCATACACCTCATGCCCGTCAGACTTGAGCATCCGCTCCAAAGTCCGCAGCACCGGTGGGTCATCTTCGACCAACAAAACTCTGGCCATGATATGCTTTAAGCTAGGCGCGCGAACAAATCTCCTCCCCTGCGGTGCTGACACCACCACCCTGGTCGCTGCTGTGCCCGCCATTTGCCGCATTGGTGCTGATTCGCCCCTGAACCGCTGGCGCGTGGAGCAACCTCTGGCTCTCCATCTTTACCCAACTGGCCACGCGGCCGCACTTCCCCGGCCACGGCACACCGCCGCCCGGAAAGAGCGCTGGCTTGCCAGTCAAAGTACCACCCGCCCCGCTCCAAAACAAGGACTAAATCCCCATCCCCACCCTCCGCCCTCTCCCGCCCTGCCCGACCGGGGGTGGAAAGCGCCGACTGAACCCTGGCTTGGCGGCGTTTTCAGAGCACTTCAGCCTACCACCAGGTTGACCATTTTGCGCGGCACGTAAATGGTTTTGCGCACGGTCTTGCCCGCCAGAAACGGTTGCACGCTCTCGCAGGCGCGCGCGGCGGCCTCCACTTCCTCCTGCGTGGCCGTGGCCGGCACCGTCACCCGCCCCCGCAACCGGCCGTTGACCTGCACCGGCACTTCGAGGGTGGCCTCTTCCAGCAGGGCCGCATTAAACTGCGGCCAGGGCGCATAGGCCAGGTTGGGCGTGGCCCATCCCACATGCTGATGCAGCCGCCCCCACAATTCCTCCGCCAGGTGCGGCGCAAACGGCTGGAGAAGCTGCAGAAAATCGCGCAGCGCCGCTGCCGGCCGCACGGGCCATTCCAAGGCTTCATTCACCAACACCATCATGGCGGAAATGGCGGTGTTGAACCGCAGGCCCTCCAGGTCCTCGGTCACTTTTTTAATGCAGGCATGCAGGCTCTTGAGCTGCGCCGGCGTGGGCGCAACGTCCTGAATGTTCGCGTTCAACTTCACCAGCTCCAGCAGCTCCGGCCCCGGCGCGGCGGCGGTGGTGCGCGCCTGGTCCAGCGCCGTCTTGCTGTCCTCGTCCACAAACAGCCGCCACACCCGCCCCAGGAAACGATACACCCCCTCCACGCCGCGCGTGCTCCACGGTTTGCTCATTTCCAGCGGGCCCATGAACATCTCATACAGCCGGAAGGCGTCCGCGCCGTACTGCGCCAGAATGTGGTCGGGGTTGACCACATTGCCGCGGGATTTGGACATCTTGAAGCTGCGGGCATCCACCTGAATGTGCGGCTGCTCCTTCAACACAAACGCGGCGCCCTGTTTTTCCACGGCCTCCTCGTCCACCCGCTCGCCCAGGACCTTCTCGCCGGTGGCCTTGTGCCAACCCACCATGCGCGGGCCCGTGGCGGTGGCCTCCTCGCTGAGGTCGCGCAATTCCGCCGCGCTGACGAGCTGGCCGGCGGCGTTGCGAAACACGGTGTACTCCATTTCGCCCAGAATCAGCCCCTGATTGACCAGCTTGAAAAACGGCTCCGGCGTGGAAACATGGCCCAAATCATAGAGCACCTTGTGCCAGAATCGCGCATAGAGCAGGTGCAACACCGCGTGCTCGGTGCCGCCCACGTACAAGTCCACCCCCGGCGTGGCCCGCTGCCCGGCCGGTGCCTCCGTCCCCATCCAGTAACGCTCGGCCACAGGCGAGCAAAACTGCCGGTCATTCCGCGCATCCAGATAACGCAGGTAATACCAGCAGCTCCCCGCCCACTGCGGCATGGTGTTGGTTTCCCGCACGGCGCCATCCGGCAGGTTCACCCAGTCCGTGGCCCGCGCCAGCGGCGGCTGGCCGTCCCGGGTGGGCTTGAAATCCTCCAGCGGCGGCGGCAGCACCGGCAGCGCGCTCTCCGGCAGCGCCTCATGATGACCATCCCGCCAGACAATGGGAAACGGCTCGCCCCAATACCGCTGCCGGCTGAACAGCCAGTCGCGCAACTTGTAATTCACCACTTTCTTGCCCAGCCCCCTGCTCTCCAGCCAGGCGGTAATTTTCTGCTTCGCTTCCGGCGTGGGCAGCCCCGTGATGGACACCTCGGGGCCGGTCGAGTTGACCGACACCCCATCGTCCACAAACCCACGCCAGTCCGTGGCGGGGTCGGGCGGCTGTACCACTTGCACGATGGGCAGGTTGAACTTGGTGGCAAACTCCAGGTCGCGCGTGTCATGCGCCGGCACCGCCATGATGGCGCCCGTGCCGTAGCTGATGAGCACGTAATCCGCAATCCAGATGGGGATTTTCTCGCCGTTCACCGGGTTGATGGCATACGCGCCGGTGAACACGCCGGTTTTCTCCTTGGCCAGCTCGGTGCGCTCCAAATCGCTCCGGGTGGCGGCATAGGCCTGGTATTGCTCCACCGCCGCCTTTTGCGCCGGCGTGGTGATAAGCCCCACCAGCGGATGCTCCGGCGCCAGCACCATGTACGTCGCCCCAAACAAGGTGTCCGGCCGGGTGGTGAACACGCGCAATTTCCGCTGCGCCTCCGGCAGGCCCGGCGGCGGCTCCGCCAGCGCAAAGTCCACCTCCGCCCCTTCGCTGCGGCCAATCCAGTTGCGCTGCATTTCTTTGAGCGAGTCGCTCCAGTCAATCGTGTCCAGGTCGCGCAACAACCGCTCCGCATACGCCGTAATCCGCAGCATCCATTGCCGCATCGGCTTGCGGATGACCGGAAAACCGCCCACCTCGCTCCGGCCGTTGATGACCTCCTCGTTGGCCAGCACCGTGCCCAGCTCCGGGCACCAGTTCACCGGCGCCTCGCTCACATACGCCAGCCGCTTGGAGTCGCGGTAAGCCCGCCGTTCCTCCTCCGTTTTAAGGTCCGGTGGATAGGTCAGCGTGCTGATGGGCTCGGCCCGGTTGGTCTCCGGGTTGAACCAGGCGTTGTAAAGCTGCAAAAAAATCCACTGCGTCCACTTCACATAACCCGGGTCGGTGGTGTCCACCTCCCGGCTCCAATCATAACTGAACCCCAAAGCCTGAATCTGCCGCTTGAAATTGGCAATGTTCTGCTCCGTCGTCACGCGCGGATGCTGCCCGGTCTTGATGGCGTATTGCTCGGCCGGCAGCCCGAAAGCATCCCATCCCATCGGATGCAGCACGTGATAACCGCGCGCCCGCTTGTACCGCGCCAGAATGTCCGTGGCGGTGTAACCCTCCGGATGCCCCACGTGCAGGCCCGCCCCGGACGGATAAGGAAACATGTCCAATATGTAAAACTTCGGCGGCAGTTGCCCCGCCGCCAGGGCCGGCGCATGCCGCTGCGCAAACGGATGCGCCGGCGGCACCGCCTCCCCGGGATTCCACGCCCGGAAGGTCTGCTCCTCCAGCCAGCGCCGCTGCCACTTCGGCTCAATCAAATCAAACGGATATTGCGGACGAACACTCGCCATAAGGCTGCAAATAATGCGGAAACCCGCCGGGGGTGACAATGGGGAAATTCATCATCCCGCCCCGCGCGGGGCGCTGAGCCGGCTGGCCATATGCCCCAGCCGCTCTGGGCCAGCTCACCCTTCAGCGCCCTGCCCGCATCTCCAGCAACGCCTGCTGCACGGCGGCGGGGCTGGTCAGGCGGGGTCCGCAGCTCTGTCCCTGGCACAAGTGCGCGCAGGCCGGTCCCGGCGCGGCCCGCCCCGCCAGGACCAGCCACGGCGCCCAGGTCTCATGCGCCGCCTGCAACAATGCCTGCGTGTCGGCCGCGGACGGCTCGCCCACGATTTCCAGCCGGAGCGCGGGCCGCACAAACAGCGCCGCCGCCCGCCATAAGTGGGCATGCGCCGCCGGCACTTTTTGCATGCGCGCACAAAACAGACGCAGCACCCCGGCCGCCGCCTCCTGGTAGCGCTCCTGACCGGTGATTTGCGCCAGCTTCAACAGCGCCAGCGCCGCCACCGAATTGCCGGACGGCTCGGCGCCATCGTAGCTGTCCTTGACGCGCAGGATGAGTTCCGGCGCCGCCTCGCTTTCCCAGAAGCCGCCCTGCTCCGGGTCATGGAAACGCTCCAGCATCACCTCGGCCAGCGTTGCCGCAAACGCCAGCGCTTCCGGCTCCAGGGTGGCCTCGTACAACGCCAGATGCCCCTGCGCCTGGTACGCATAGGCCTTGAGCAGTTGCGCGTTGTCCCGCTCCCCGTCCCGCCAGCGATGATGCAGCCGCCGCCGCGGCGCGTCCCACAAATGCTGCCGCACAAAAGCCGCGTTGCGCCGCGCCGCCGCCAGCGCCTCCGGCAAATTCAACCCCCGCCCCGCCCGGGCCAGGGCCCCGCACATCAGCCCATTCCACGACGCCAGGACCTTCTCATCCCGCAGCGGCCGCACCCGCCGCTCCCGCGCCGCCAGCAGTCGCGCCCGGGCCTGGGCCAGCAACTGCGCTTCCTCCGCGCTCAAGTCTTCGCGGCATACCCGCAAAACGTTCAGGCCCCGCAACGGCTGGGGATGGCTGTGGTCCAGGAAATTCCCCTCCTCCGTCAGGCCATAATGCTTCACCACCACCGCCAGCTCCTCCGGCGGCAGCAGGGAGCGGCATTCCGCCAGCGTCCAGCAATAAAACTTGCCCTCGTGCCCCTCGCTGTCGGCGTCTTCGGCGCTGTAAAAACCGCCGGCCGGATGGGTCATGTCCCGCAACACATAGCGCACGATGCCCCGGGCTACCTCGGCCAGGGACGCCTCTCCGCTGGCCCGCCAGGCGTCCACGTACAAATCCAGCAACTGCGCGTTGTCATACAGCATCTTCTCGAAATGCGGCACCGTCCATTCCGCGTCCACGGCATAGCGCGCAAAGCCGCCGCCAAGCTGGTCATGAATGCCCCCCCTGGCCATCGCCGCGCATGTGTGCAACACCATGTCCCGGGCCTGCCGGTCGCCGTACGCCATTCCGTATTCCAGCAGGTATTGCGGAATGGCGGGCTGCGGAAATTTGGGCGCGCCCCCAAAACCGCCGTGCGCCGCATCGTAATCGGCCTTCAGCTCTTCCGCCGCGGTGGCCAGCAGTCCCTCATGAAACAAGGGCCGCTCGGCCGGCCGTTGCGCCAGCCAGCCGGCCAGCTGCTGCTGCAGCGTGGCCGCCGCGTTTTCCACCTCCGGCCGCCGCTGCCGCCACACCCGCGCAATCTGCTCCAGCAGCTCCAAAAAACCCGGCCGGCCATGGCGGCTGGTGGGCGGGAAATAAGTCCCCCCAAAAAATGGCCGCAGCTCCGGCGTCAAAAACACACTCAACGGCCAGCCCCCCTGTCCCGCCAGTGCCTGCACGGCGGTCATGTGAATATGATCCACGTCCGGACGCTCTTCGCGATCCACTTTGATGCTGACAAAGTGCCGGTTCAATACCGCCGCTATCTCCTCATTCTCAAACGACTCCCGCTCCATCACATGGCACCAGTGGCAGGTGGAATAGCCAATGCTCAAAAAGATGGGCTTGTCCTCCGCCCGCGCCCGCGCAAAGGCTTCCTCGCCCCACGGATACCAGTCCACCGGATTAAACTGATGCTGCTGCAAATAGGGAGATGCCTCCCGCGCCAGCCGGTTCGGGGCCTGCCGTTTCTGGCCGTGCGATGCCACATGATTCATAACCCAAAGTAGCTTGGTTCACCCCCCCATCCAAATCCTTCCTGCCCACAGGCTTTGGCGCTGCCCTCGCCACCACCCCTCTCCGGTCATGCCCGTCCCTCCGGCAAATACTGGCCTCCCTCCCGGCCCTTGTAGTACTCTGCCCGCATGACAGTTAATGGCCGCCATACCCGCTGGCTGTGGCTGCTGCTGCTCATTCCGGCTGTCTGGTTGACGCGGGCGCTGTGGCCGCGGCAAACCCCTGCCCGCCCCGCGCCCGAGGATTTGTTCGCTTCGCCTCACGTCTGGCACCTTGAACTGACCGCTGCCGAGACTGCCCTGAACGCCCTCCGCCAAAACCCTCGCGACGATGTCCTCCTCCTCGTCCAATGTGAGGGCCGCCTTTACACCAACGTCCAGGCCCACCTCAAAGGCGCCACCGGCAGTTTCCGTCCGTTGGACGAAAAGCCCTCCTGGACGCTCAAATTTCCTGCGCCCGGCCTCCGCGGGTATGAGAAAATTCACCTCAACAATGCCGCGGAAGACCCCAGTTTTTTATGTGAATGGCTGGGAAGTGAAGTCTTTCGCGCTGCCGGCATTCCCACCGCCCGCACCACCCATGCGCTGGTGAGCCTCAACGGCCGCCGCCTGGGCCTGTATGTGGTCAAAGAGGGCTACAACCGCCCCTGGCTCGAGCGCCATTATGGTCCCACCACCGGCCCCTTTTACGAACCCGTGCAGGCGCAGGACGTCACCGGCCGCTTGGAGATTGTGTTCGGCCCCGCCCAGGATACCCGCGCCGGCTTGCGCGAGCTCGCCGCCGCCGCCGCCGAGCCTGACCTGCAGAAACGCTGGGAGCACCTGGGCGTTTTCCTGGACCGCGAAAAATTCGCCACCTTCCTGGCCGGCGAAGTGCTCCTGGGCCATCGCGATGGTTACGGACTGGCGCGCAACAATTACCGCCTCTTTTACGACGCCGCCGCCCGCCGCGCCCATTTCATTCCGCATGGCATGGACACGCTCCTCGGCACGCCGGATTTTCCCTGGCGGCCTTATTGGCGGGGCCTGGTGGCCCGCGCCTTCATGGAAACCCCGCAAGGAACCACGCTGTACCGCCAGCGTCTGGCTCAGCTCCTCCAGACCCATTTCCAGCCCGGGGATTGGACCCCCCGCCTCCAGGAACAGGCCCGCCGGCTGGCCGCCGAGCTTCCCCGCGCCGAAGCGCGGCCTTTGTTGCAGGAAGCCGAAAAACTGTGCCAGCGCCTGGAACAACGCTACGCCAGCCTGCAACGCCAGCTTGCCGAGCCGCTGCCCGCCCCCCTGGTTTTTTCCAATGGCCTCGCCCGGTTGACCGGCTGGCGCGCCGTGGATGTGCCCGCCGGCGGACGCCTGGAAACCCACCGCGCCCCCGATGGCCGCCCCGCGCTGATGATTCAGGCCGGCCCCCGCACGGCCGCCTCCTGGCGCACCACCGTCTGGCTGGAGCCGGGCATGTATGTCTTCGCAGGTGAAGTCGTCCTGCAAGGGGTCGCCCCCCTGGAAAACGTGCGCCAGCAGGGCGCCGGCCTGGCCGTGCAGGACTACCCCCAACCCCCGCACAAACTTACCGGCGACGTCCGCGGCCAACACCTCGAAGTCCCCTTTACCATCCCCCCACCCGGCCGCTCTCTGGAGCTGCGCTGCGAACTTTTTGCGCGCAGCGGCGCCGCCTGGTTTGTGCTGGAGACGCTCCATCTGCGCAAACGGTGACGCGCCGCCGGCGCCCGCGCCTTCCGCTCACCAAGGCTGCCTTCCGGCCGCAAGGCAGGCGGCTTAACGCATCTCCACCACCGCCACCGATTTGGGCGGCAGCGTAATCTCCCACCCGGCGTCCGTTTTCTTCCACGCATGAAACGCCGCCGGTTTGACGGCCTCCGGCTGGTCAAAAGTATTGTGCGCGGTAATGGCCGCCGCGGTGAGCACGCGGCCCTGCGCGATTTCCTTCACTTCCGCGCCGGTGATGGCGCAAAGCACGCGCGCGGATTGATGGGGGTCAGTGTTGACGAGCGAGAGGTGAATGGCCCCGCCGGGCTGGCGCGAGGCTGAGGCGCTGACGGCCGGGATGCTCACCTCGCCCAGGGCATACGTGGCGCTCTTGAGCTCCACCGGCAGCAGGGTGGCATCATGATGCACCGTGTACATTTCAAAGATGTGATAAGTGGGCGTGAGCAACATGCGGGGGCCGTCCGTCAACACCATGGCCTGCAGCACATTCACCGTCTGCGCGATGTTGGCCATGCGCACGCGCTCGCAATGCTGGTGGAAGATGTGAAAGGTGAGCGCCGCCACCAGGGCATCGCGCAGCGTGTTCTGCTGGTAAAGGAACCCCGGATTGGTGCCCGGCTCGACGGCGTGCCAGGTGCCCCATTCGTCCACAATCAACGCCACGCGCTTTTTCGGGTCATATTTGTCCATGATGGCGCTGTGGGCGGTGATGAGCTGGTCCATCCGCAGCGCGCTGCGCAACAGCCAAATCCAGTCGTCCTCTGCAAACTGGGTGGCCGACCGGCTCTTGCGGCCGCTGCCGCAATAGTAATGCAGCGCCAGCCCGTCCATCCGGCGCCCGGCCTCGCGCATGACCACCTCCGTCCAGTTGGTGTCGCCGCTGTTGGGGCCGCAGGCGATTTTGAAGATGCGGTTGGTGCCGAAGTTGCGCACATACGTCGCGTAACGTTTGTATTCATTGGCGTAGTACTCCGGAGTCATGTTGCCGCCGCAGCCCCAGTTTTCATTGCCCACGCCGAAGTAGCGCAGCCCCCACGGCTTGTCCCGCCCGTTGCGGCGGCGCCAGTCGGCCATGGGACTCTCGCCATCAAAAGTGAGGTACTCCACCCATTGCTGCATTTCGAGCACGGTGCCGCTGCCCACGTTGCCGCAGATGTACGGCTCGCACTGCAACTGTTCGCACAAATCCATGAACTCATGCGTGCCAAAATGATTGTTCTCCACCACCTTGCCCCAGTGGGTGTTGACCATGCGCGGGCGCTGCTCGCGGGGGCCGACGCCGTCCTTCCAATGGTATTCATCGGCAAAACAGCCGCCCGGCCAACGGAGCACCGGCACTTTGATTTTCTTGAGCGCCTCCACCACGTCCCGCCGGATGCCGCGGGTGTTGGGGATGGGGCTGTTTTCGCCCACCCAGAAACCTTCATATATGCAGCGGCCCAGATGCTCGGCAAAATGGCCGTAAATATTGCGGTCAATTTTGAACCGGCCCTGCTCGGCGTGGATGACCAGTTGATTTTCGGTCTCGGCCGCCGTCACGGCCGCCACCGCCGCCAGGCTCAGGAGGAGGAAGAGCTTTTTCATAAGATGGATGGTCAAGAAAGGTCATCATGCCGCCGCGGCCGGGCCTCGCAAGTCGCATGAATTGGTGACAGGCCGTCCCCACTTAAGGATTGCACCGCGCGGGCGGCTTGGGCATGTTCAGCGCAATCATGCCCGGCCTCCCAAAAAGCCGGGTATGGCGGAAAACCATGCCGGAGGCCGCTTGGGGAGCGGCTGCCACGGCCGCAGAAAGGTTGCCTTATGCATTGGCTTGATTGGATTGTCATCGGCTTGTATTTCGTGGTGATTGGGGTGGTGGCCTGGTGGTACGGGCGGCACCAGAAGGACAGCGTGGACTACTTCCTGGCCGGGCGCAACGCCGGGTGGATTGTCATTGGCGCGTCCATTTTCACCTCCAACATCGGCTCCGAGCACATCGTGGGGCTGGCGGGGCAGGGTGCCGCCACCGGCATGGCCATGGCTCACTGGGAGCTGCACGCCTGGTGCCTCATTGTGCTGGCCGGGCTGTTTGTGCCGTTCTATTACAAATCAGGCGTCCAGACGATTCCCGAGTTTCTCGAAAAACGCTTCAGCGCCCGCACCCGCTGGATTTTGTCGGTGGTTTCGCTGGTGGCCTACGTGTTCACCAAGGTCAGCGTGACGGTGTATGCCGGCGCGATTGTATTTCAAGCCCTGCTGCCCGACACCTTTGGCTCGCCGCAAAACGCGTTCTGGATTGGCGCCTTCTCCACCGTGGTGATTACAGGCATTTACACCGTGTTTGGCGGCATGCGCGCCATCATGTCCACCGCCACGCCGCAGGCGGTGATTATTTTGTTTGGCTCGGCCGTCATCACCACCATCGGCCTAAGCAAACTGGGCGGCTGGAGCGAGCTGGTGGCCACCTGCAAGGCCAATGCCGACAACTTCGCCCTCTGGCGGCCGCTCTCAGACCCCAGTTTCCCGTGGCTGGGCATCCTCATTGCGTCGCCGATTGTCGGTCTGTGGTACTGGTGCACCGACCAATACATCGTGCAGCGCGCGCTTTCGGCCAAAGACCTGGCCACCGCCCGCCGCGGCGCGCTCTTTGGCGGCCTGTTGAAGGTGTGGCCGGTGCTCATCTTTCTGGTGCCCGGCATGATTGGCTGGGCGCTGCACACCAAGGGCATCATTCAACTGCCCATGAAGGCGGACGGCTCGACCATTGACGGCGACCAGGTCTTTCCCACCCTGGTCAAGCTGCTGCTCCCGCCGGGCATTCGCGGTTTGATTGTCGCCTGCCTGCTGGCCGCGCTCATGAGCTCGCTGGCCTCGCTCTTCAACTCCAGCGCCTCCCTCTTCACGGTGGACATCTATGAGAAACTCTTTCCCGGGCGCTCCGAGCGGCACCTGCTCAACGTCGGCCGCATTGCCACCGCCACCGTGGTGGTGCTGGGCATCATCTGGATTCCCGTCATGGCCAAAGTTTCCGGCGGCGGCCTCTACCAGTACCTGCAAAGCGTCCAGGGCTATCTGGCGCCCCCCATCACGGCCGTGTTTTTCCTGGGCCTCTTCTGGAAGCGCATCAACAGCACCGGCGCCACCTGGGCGCTGAGCTGCGGCTTCATCCTGGGCATGGTCAAACTCACCATCCAGGCCTTCTTCGGCAAGGGCAAAATCGAAAATCCTGCCATCCTGGCCCAGATTGGGGATTTCAATTTCCTCTACGCCACCGGCATCCTCTTCGCCATCAGCGCGGTCATCATGATTGTCGCCTCCCTGCTCAGCCCTCCGCCCCCGGAGGAAAAAATCCGCGGCCTGACCTACGGCTCCATCCACCAGGTGTACGGCGAGGAAATCCGGCGCAGTTGGGACACCGGCAACAAGGTCATGGTGGCGGTCATCCTGGTGGCCGTGCTGGGCATGTATCTCTACTTCAGCTTCTGGCTGCGGTAGAACGTTGGCCCCCGTTCCGGCGGGCTGAAGCAGAAGGCTCTTCACCGCCGGTTGGTGAACCCCGGTGCTTCCCGGCTTGCCGCCGCCCCCCTTGCCGTCTGCAGCACCACTCCGGCCTGATTCCGGGACCATGGCGGGAAGGATGCGCGATTGACTTGCGCAGCAACGAGGGCCATATTTTGGACATGAATTTTGACATTTCCCACCTGCTGGAAAGTTGGGAATACAAAGCCGGTCAAGTATCGGTGCGGCGCTTTCACGGCAAGGATGGCCAGGAGAAAATCCAACTCCGCGTGGACCTCGGCATCATGCAAATGAACGCCGACGGCCGCCCCGATGGCAAACGGCCGTTTGGCTTTCCTTCCCTGCTCGAGTATTACCAGGACCGGCTGGAAAAATACCGCGCCGAACACGGCGGCAACGACGAGGGCTTCGTGCTGGACGTGGAGGATTGCGCGCGGCTGCAAATGGAAGCCCTCCAATACCACCACCGTTACATCTGCTTCCTCCAGCTCGAGGACTACGACCGCGTCATCCGCGACACCGAGCGCAACCTGGAAATGATGGATTTTGTGGATGAATACGCCGAGAGCGACGAGCTGGCCTGGAATGTGCAAATGCTCCGCCCCCAGCTCATCATGATGCGCTCCCGCGCCTGGGCCACCCTCCTGATGCAGGGCGGCCTCTACGACGAAGCCATCACCCTCGTCCAGAATGAAATCGAGTATTTGCGCGATTTCTACGAGGTCATGGGCCGCGAGGAAATGGCCGAGGAATCCCCGGAAATTTTCTCGCTCGAAGCCTGGCTCGAGGACATCCGCGAGCGCCGGCCCTTGAGCAAGCGCGAGGCGCTGGAGGTGGCGCTGGCCGAGGCGCTGCGCAAAGAAAACTTCGAGGAAGCCGCCAAGCTGCGCGACGCCCTGCGCGAGTTGAAGGAATAAATCAACCGCCCGACCAGCGCGGCGGCGCTCGGCCTGCGGCCGGGGGCGCCTTGTCCCAAAAATCTTGGCCCACCGCCCCTGGTGCGCGGGCGGCCCAGCCCTCTTTCCCCCACCGGCCCCCCTCAGCCATTACGGCAGCGGCGGGGTGGCAATGCGGTAAAACCGGTTGCGCTCCGCGGTGGCCGCCGGGTCGTACAAGCGGATGAGATTGGTGCCCGGCTGCGGGGCAATGTTGGTCCACCGCGCCCACCCCACGCCATTCAAGTTGGTCTGGTACAGGATGGTATATCCCACGTTGGGCATCGCGGTGAAGGTCAGCTCCGCTCCCGAGCCATTGCCGCCCCGCAACACCAGCCGCAACACGCTGGTGGCGTCCAGCGGATGCGTGCCTGCGATGTATTCCTCCCAGTTGGTGGCGCCGTCGCCGTCCGGGTCATCATTGCGCCCGTTGCCCACCTCCGCCGTCAGCCCATGCGCCGCCTCCCACGCATCGGGAATGCCGTTGCCATTGGCATCGTTCGTGCCCAGGGTCAGCCGGGCTACGCGGCTGGCAGCCGTCCCCAGCGCGTTGGAAACGATGACCTGATAGTTGCCCGCATGCTGTGATTGCACCGGATTCAGGGTTAAACTGGAACTGGCGCCCGACACCAGCGGGCTCCCATTGAAGTACCACGTGTACGTGTAGGGCCCGCCTCCACCGGCCACCACATTGAAGCTGGCCGTCCCCCCCTGCGCCACAGTCACATCTGCCAAATCCTGCACAATAAAGGCTGGCTGGCGGACCGTGAGGGTGGCCACCTCGCTGGTGACCACGCCGTAGGCATTGCTGATGACCACATGATAGGCACCGGCATTCCCCTGCACTTGCGCGTTGGTCACCAACAGCGAATTGCCCACCGCGCCCGCCAGCAGGTTGGTGCCGTTGTAGTACCATTGATAAGTAAGCGTGCCGGTGCCCACCGCCGTCACCGCAAACGTCGCGTTGCTTCCCGGATTCACCACCACATTGGTGGGCTGGGCGGTAATGAACGGCCACGAAACCACCGTCAGATTGCACAACGTGGACAAACCGTTGCTGGTGGCGAGATTCAAGGCCAGAATGCGGTAAATGCCGGCGTTGGTGAACACCACATTCCGCAACGTGAAGGTGATGTTCGTGGCGTCTGTCACCACCTCCTCCAGCGTGGTGCTGACTTTCTGGAAACGATACGTGAACGGCGGCGGATAGCCGGAAATGGCGGCGCTGAACACCACGTCCACGCCCGCCGTGACCGTGAGGCTGCTGGGCAGCGTGGTGACAAAGGCAATGCGGCGGAGCGGTTGCACCCGCGCCACGTCGCTCAGGCGCGTGCCCACCTGGTCCGTCACGGCCACCTGGTAGTTGCCCTC
This sequence comes from Fontisphaera persica, assembly GCF_024832785.1. Lineage (GTDB taxonomy): Bacteria > Verrucomicrobiota > Verrucomicrobiia > Limisphaerales > Fontisphaeraceae > Fontisphaera > Fontisphaera persica. Next base: position 3,915,665 of record NZ_CP116615.1, on the reverse strand, counting down.
ATGCTCGATTTGCACATTGGTGATGACCAGCGTCGCATTGGTGGCGCCCACCAGCGTGATGCCGTCCCGAAACCATTGATACCGCAGCGCATAATCACTGACGGCGCTGACGCTCAATGTCGCATTGCCGCCGATGAGAATATTGGTGCCCACCGGCTGCGCCACAATTTGCGGCAGGCGCACCACCGTCAGGCGCGCATCGGCGCTGACCACCACTCCGGCCGCCCCCAGCACGATGACCGAATAATCCCCCGCCTGCTCGGGCCGCACATTTTCCAGTGTCAGCAGCCCGGCGTAATTGGTGGCGATGATGACCCCATTGCGCCGCCACAAATAGGTGAACGGCCCCGTCCCCGTCACCTGCACCAGGAAGGTGGCATCGTTCATTTCCACCACGGTTTGCGCGAGCGGCTGCTGAATTATCGCCGGCGGCGTGCCGCTGGGCAAAAGCTGGCCGGCCGACGGCATGGCCGCCACCCAGTTGGTGGGGTCATTGCCATACGCCGACAATCGCACGCGCTGCAACGAAGCCCCGCTCCCATCCGCCCCGCCGGGCCACGGCGCGCGGTCGCGGTAAGCCACCCGCTCCACCTCCGCCCACCCCACTTCGTTGCTGGCGCTGAGCACCGGCTCCAGCAGCTCGATGGTCTCATCCGAGTTGTCCAATTTGCCGCCATACGGCCCAAAAAGGCGGGTGTCCGGCGCCATGCTGTAGCCCTGTCGGAACACGGCCGCGGTCAGGGGGTCATTGACCGGGTCAAAATTCACCACCAGCACGCGCTCGCCCGGTTGGAGCACGGTATCCGGGGGGAAGCTGTAATCCACCGCATTGCCCAGCCGCCAGGTGTTGGTGGGCGCCGCCGCATCATATAACGGCACCGGCGCGCCGCTGATATTGGCCAGCTCAATGAACTCATCGCGGCTGTTGTCATTGGTCCCGATGTCAGGCGGGTGATACATGATTTCCGCAATCACCACCGGCCCCACCTGCGGCCCGGCATTGGCGGCGCCCGGGGTGGGCTGGATTTGCCGCACGAATTGCTCCCGCCCCAGGCTGTTCACGTACCGGCCAAAGGTCACGCCAGGAACCGCCGCGCCAAAATTGAAGCCGTGGCTGTACCCCGTCAGATTGGTGGCCGCATCTCCGCTGAAGAGATAGGCCGCATCCCCCAGCGCGCCCAAACCGAAGCTGTTGTTGGTGCCGGGGGTGGGATTGAAATCGTCTTCCGTAAAAACCCAATAACCGCCCGCCGGAATGACCGTGCCGGCAGGAATGCGGTATTTCATCGGGGTGGAAGGGGCATCGGTGATGAACCATCCCTCAAGGTTCACTGCCACGGAGTTGGGATTATACAGCTCAATGAAATCCTTGCCGTTGCCCACGGGGGCGGACAATACCTCATTGACCAGCACCGGCAAGATGGGCGTCGCCGGATCATCCGCGCCCGGCGATCCCCCCACCTGCGTGCTGGCGCGCCAGTTCTGGGCGTCGTCCAAATCCGGCCGCGCGGCGGGATTTTTCAGCACCAGCGCAAAGCCAAACCCGTCCGGCGTCACCGGCCAGGGCTCGCGGTCGTTGTAATTGAAGGAGAGCAGCGTGGTACCCAGGACTTCGTGCACCAGGCGCAGGCGTTCGCCGCCATTATCCAGCCGCCCGCTGAACACGCCGTGGATGGTCACCCCGGGATACCGCCGGGCAAACTGCTCGGGATTGCGCACCAGCAAAAAGAATTGCCCAGGCGCCAGCCGCGTGTTGTTGGTGAAGGTGAAGCTGATGCCCTCGGTGAACGCCAGGCCGCTGAGGTTCAAGGTGTTCGTCCCCACATTCTTCAGCTCCAGAAACTCAAACTCATCGCCGCTGGTAATGCCCTCCGGCAGGGGATTGTACATGACTTCCGTGATGACCAGCGCCGTGAGGTCCTGCTCGGTGTAATACATCGCTTCCGTCAGCGCACTCCATTCGCCGCTTTGCCACACGCGCGCCTTGACCAGCGTGGGGCTGTTGAGGGTCAGCGGCGTGTCATACGCCCGCGCCGTCGGGGCCACCGCCCCCGAGCCATAGACCCGCGGGTCGGTGCCGTCGGTGGTGTAATAAATCACCCCGCCGGCATTGGTATGGCTGATGGTCAACTGAAAGCCCAGCGGCACCGCGCCGGAGTAACGGCTGAAATCCGGCGCCGCCGTGTTGGGATAATAGCCCACCGTCCGAAAGCTCCCCGCCGCGGGCGCCGGCGCCATGAGCATGTTCCACCGGTTTTGCAACAGCGACGGCCCGCTGCCCGTTTCGCTCACCAGCATCTGCCGCACCCGCGCCAGCCAGTCCTGCCGTTTGAAGGGGATGTTGGTGTTGGGCGAAGAGCGCGCGCTGGCGCGAATGTGCCCCCACCGGGCCGACTCGCCGCGAATGGCGTTGTCAATTTCACTGAAGCGCATGGCGAAGATGTTGCTCATGCCCGTGACGGTCAGCGCGCCGTCATTGAATAAGTGCTTGCGGATGCGGTCCGCAAAACGCAGGCGGTATTCCGGGTTGGTCCGCAACTTGCGGTCAATGCCCTTGGGCTGGCCCAGGCGCGGCGTTTCATTGCCGTTGCCGGTCAGGAAGTTTTCGGAGCCGGTGCGGAAGGTGTGCTCAGAATCCCACGAATGAAACCGCCATTTCCCATCGCCCCCGCGGTAATAGGTGGCATACAAATTTTTATCAGACCAGTCCCAGTTGCCGGCCAGATAGTTCACAATCATGTAATCAATGAAATCGTCTATGTCCAACACCCGCGCCACCGCCTCGTAATTGGTCAGGATGGACAAATCCGGCGCCGGATTGGGCGCGATGTAGCCCACGCCCACCAAATCCAGCATGTACTCATAATTCGTAATCACCGTCGCGTTGTTGCGGCTGATGGGCTGCGCTGGATTCGCGGGCATCGTGTTCACCAAAGGGTCACTCTCCGTGAACGCCGAGGACACCGAATGCTTGAACACATCCCACTGGCTGGCGTCGCCGCCGTAATAAGACTCGGCAAAATGGTGGTCCGGCCGCTCATGCAGGCTGTATAAACCCCAATACAAGCCATTAAGAAACAAATGGACCGGCCGGCTCCGCCAGCCCCCGCGCCCGGAGACCGCGTTCTGCAAATCCGCCACCACCTGGTCATTCACGTAATCCCCGCGCACCCCCTGCGTGTTGGGGTCGGGATGATTCCACGTGTTGTTGATGCGCGCATCCAGAATGAAATTGGAAAACTTTGTGGCCCCGCCTTTGCCGTATTTTTCGTACAGCGGAAACTCCGCGTCCCCCGCGCACTGAAAACGCATCGAGAGCTTGTACGATTTCCAGCGGTCCTGGCTGGTGCCGCCAAAAATGTGCACATTGCCATTAATCTGGAAGCCGCGCTCGGCATTGGCATCCACCGGGTCACCCTTCGGATTGATTAACTCCAGCGACGCCGCCCGGTCCACCCCTTCATTGGCCACTCCGGAGGCCGGCGGATAAATGCCCCCATCCGTCTGCCCGGGGCTGTTGGGCCCCCACAAGTGCCGCCAGTCCATGACCAGCGACACCACTGCGATGTCTTTGAGATGCTCCACCCCAAAACGATTGGTCGGGTTGCTGTCATTCACAATCTGCGGATTCACCCCCCAGAACGTCAGCCCCGGAAAGGCTGACAAACTGGACAAATTGCCCCCCGTCGTGCCCCAGGTGAGGGTGTCCGACGGACTTAAATTCATGGAGGCCGGCGGGCCGTTTTGGGTCAGGACGTCCTGAAGAAAAATATAACTTTGCGTGTCCACATCACTCGAACCCAGGCCGGTTTTCCAGGCACGGGCGCGCACGAGCGTCGTGCGCGTGATTTGCACCGTGGCCGTGGGCGCCACCTGGCCGTTGGCGGCGGGCACCTGAAAGCCATTGGTGGGCGTTGGCTCGCTGCCATTCAACGTGTAAGCAATGGTGGCCCCGGGCGTTTCGCTGGTGATTTGCAGCGTAAAGGCATTGGTGTAAAACCCGCGGTCCACCGAAAACTTCGTGTCCTTGCAAAACTCATTCACCGCGCTCGCCGCATTGTTGGCCGCGCCGGGCGTGGGCCGCGTGAGATAAGTCATCGCCCCGGTGGGGCTGTTGTTGGGAAAACCAAACGACACCGTCTGGCGTTGGTTGTCATAAGGAAAAGAATGAATCACCTGGCCCGAAGGCGCGCTCAACACCAGATAACCTGAGGCGCGCAGCCGGAAACTGGTATGCGGCTGCACCCCGGCAATCGCCCGGTTTTTGCCGCTGGCAAACACCAGCAAATAACCATTGGCCGGCAGCGTCGCCCCCACAAACCGCCACTTGCCCGGCTGCGCCGGGTCATCCGACAACCCATAGCCCGTCAAATCAATGGGACTGCCGGTGTTGTTCTTCAACTCAAGCCAGTCTGGATACTCTCCGTCCATGTCCACCGGCGCATTGGGGTCGTTGACCCGCGGCAGATTCAAACAAACAAATTCATTGATATGCAGCGACGGAGTTTGCGCCATCAGCGCAATACCTGCGGCCCATAACGACAACCCCACCCGCCACCAGGCTTGGGGCAACGGCAATTTTTTCATGCTTTAACGCTAAAAAGTAACCCATCTGTGACCAAGTTGCCACCGCCAGTTGACCACCGCACAGCAAGAACGCCATGCGTCCGCCAAAGCTTCGCCGGCGCAGGGGCACAATGGGCTGGCGACATCTTTGGCAAAGTTGTAACATTCTGGCAACAAGTCTTTCGTGATGCACCCCCCCGACTGTGTGCTTGGACTTGCCGTCCCGCCCCAAACCACGCACATTATCCGCCATGCAGATGACCATGGGCCCCCACCGCCTGCGCGCCGGCAGCGCGCGGCTCGCGCCCGTGGCCTGCCCCATGGTCCAACACCCCTTGTGCCCTGTCCTATGAGCTTCATGATCAACCGCCGCAGTTTCCTCAAAACCGCCTCGGCCTCGCTCGCCCTGTCCGTCGTGGGCACTCAGGCCGCGGAACTCATCCAGCAAAAAACCTGGCGCGTGGGCCTCATCGGCACCGGCTGGTATGGCAAGAGCGACCTCTTCCGCCTCATTCAAGTGGCGCCAGTGGAGGTGGTCTCCCTCTGCGATGTGGACCGCAACCTCCTCAAGGAAGCCGGCGAAATGGTCAGCCAGCGCCAGAAATCCAAAAAAGTCCCCCGCCTCTACACCGACTACCGCCAGATGCTCGCCGAGCGCGACCTCGACCTGGTGCTCATTGGCACGCCCGACCACTGGCACGCGCTGCAAACCATCGCCGCGCTCGAGGCCGGCGCCCATGTCTATGTGCAAAAACCCATCAGTGTGGACGTCCTCGAAGGCGAGGCCATGCTCGCCGCCGCCCGCAAACACCGCCGCGTGGTGCAGGTGGGCACCCAGCGCAAAAGCACCCCGCACCTGGTCGAGGCCAAGAAAAACATCGTGGACGCCGGCCTCCTGGGCAAGGTGTCCCACATCGAGATTTGCTGCTACTACCACATGCGCGCCAACGGCAATCCCCCCGTGCAGCCGGTGCCTGACCACCTCGATTACGAAATGTGGACCGGCCCCGCCCCCTTGCGCCCTTATGACGGCCTGCCCCATGTCCGCTGGTGGCGCACTTTCATGGAATATGGGAACGGCATCGTGGGCGACATGTGCATCCACATGCTCGATACCGTCCGCTGGATGCTCGGCCTGGGCTGGCCCCGGCGCATCAGCTCCGCCGGCGGCATCTATGTGCAGAAAGAGGGCAAATCCAACATCACTGACACCCAGACCGCGGTGTTTGAATACCCTGAATTGACCATCGTCTGGCAGCACCGCACCTGGGGCGACCCCCCTGACCCGGATTATCCCTGGGCCATGTTCCTCTACGGCGACCGCGGCACCCTCAAGGCCAGCGTCACCCGTTACGACTTCATTCCCCGCGATAAAAACACCAAGCCCATTCGCAAAGACTGCCTCTACGAGCGCGAGCAATTCCCCGAGGACGTCACGGAAAAAGGCATCGAACTCCACGCCGCCCCCGCCACCCGCCGCCACATGCTCGACTGGCTGGCGGCCATCACCGAAGGACGCCGCCCCGTGGCGGACATCGAGGAAGGCCACATTTCCACGGCCAGTTGCATCCTCGCCAACATCGCCATGCAGCTCGGCCGGCCGGTCAGCTACGACCCGCAAAAACGGGTGGTCATCGGCGACGCGGCCGCCACCAAACTCCTGCGCCGCGCCTATCGCAAACCCTGGAAACATCCCGAAGTGTGAACATTGCCGGGCGCGCCGGCCCTCGCCCCCGGCCCAGCCCGCCGTCCCAACTCCTGCCGGGGCATGCCCGCCTCGAGCCGGCCGGCTCTAGGATTTTTCGCCTCCCCGCCGGCCTAATTCGGCTTGGGCGTGCTCCGCGCATCGTCCGCATGTTTCCTATCCAATCTGTCCTTTTAAGGTTATACTAACTCCAACCGGCGGCCCCGCCCGGCTGCGGCGGAGGCTTTGCTGGTGAATGCACATGCCGGCGGCTGAGGCAAAGGGTGGCTGGGCCGCCTTTGGTCAAACTCCCGCTGCACGGGCCCTCCGTGAAGCGCTGGAGAAGGGGGGGATCTTTTCTTTGTCCCGCGTGGCGCCGCCGGGAGTCGCCTTTCTGGCATCCTGGCTGGCCCATGAATTTCCCCAGCGCGTGCTGGTGGTGGTGGAAGACGGCGTCAAAACCCAAGAAGAACGCCTCCAGGACATCTCAAGCTGGCTCGCGCTGGCCCCCGCTTCCACCCCGCCGCCGCCCGTGCTGAACTATCCCGCCTGGGAAACCTTTCCCCACGAGGGCCGCCTGCCCTCCATTGAAACTTTGAGTGAACGGCTGGCCACGCTCATGGCCTTGCAGAGCCTTTCCCCCGCCTCGCGCGCGCCCGTCATTGTTACCCAGGTACAGGCGCTCATGCAGAAAACCATCGCCCCCGCGGCCTGGCGCGCGCATTCCCGCCTGCTCCGCCGTGGCGACACCCTGCATCCGCTCGACCTGGTGGAATGGCTGGAGGAGGAAGGTTACGAGCCGGAGGCCAAAGCCACCCTGCCCGGCACCCTGGCTTTGCGCGGCGGCATCCTCGATATCTATCCCCCAGCCAACCCCTGGCCGGTGCGAATCGAATTCTTTGGCAACGAAATCGAGTCCCTCCGTTTTTTCGACCCGGCCACCCAGATTTCCCGCGAAGCTGTGGAGCAGGTGACCCTCGCGCCGGCGGGTGAACTGGGCCTGCTGCGCCAGGGACGCCTCGCCACCGCCGCCTGGAGCGAGCATCTCCCCGCCAATGCCATCGTGCTGTTGCATGACCCTGCCCGGCTGGTGGAGCAGGCCAACGCCTGGCGGCAGCAAGCCCCCGCCGACGAACCCCTGTTGCTGGACTGGAATACGGCGCGGGAAAATCTGGCCAGCGGGCCACGCGCCATCGTGGAAGTCTCGGATGTCCTGGGACTCCTCACCGAATCCGGCAACGAAATCTCCCTCCAATCTTTGGAGGCTTTCCGCCCGGCCGCCCCGGCCGCGCCCGACCCCACCGTGGCCGACCGGCAACGCCGCGAATTCCTGCAACAGCTCCATCGCTGGATGCGCCAGGGGTTTGCCGTCTGGCTGCTCTGCCACGAGGAAAGCCAGTGCCGCCGCGCGCGCGAATTGTGGCAGGAACTCCGGCTGGACGAAGGCCCGGAGGGCAAACCCTTGCAACCCCGGATGGAGCTGGCCGCGGTGAGCCAGGGTTTCCTCTGCCCTGCCGCGCGCTGGGTGGTGGCCACCGACGCGGAAATCTTTGGCCGGTACAAGGCGGCGCGTCCCCGCCGGCTCAAGTCGCCCCAGGCGCAAGCCGCACGCGCCGCCTGGGCGCTGGACTTTTCCGAAATGGCCCCGGGCGACCTGGTGGTGCATGTGCGCCACGGCATCGGCCGCTACCTCGGTCTCCAACGCCTCGCCCCCTCACGTCGTCCCGGCGAGCCTGCCCCCGACACGGCCGGCGGCCAGGAATGTCTGGTCATCGAGTATGCCCCCGCGCGCGAAGGCCAGCCGCCGCCCAAGCTCTACGTGCCCGTCACCGAAGCCCACCTCGTCAGCCGCTACGTTGGCGCGGGCAGGGCGCGGCCCAAACTCAGCGTGCTGGGCAGCCGCCGCTGGGCCAAAACGCGCGCCGACGCCGAGGCCGCCGCCCAGGCCCTGGCCGCGGAGCTGCTGCAGGTGCAGGCCCTGCGCGCCACCCAGCCCGGCCACGCCTTCCCCCCGGATGGCCCCTGGCAAATGGAATTTGAAAACGCTTTTCCCTTCGAGGAAACACCGGACCAATGGAAGGCCATTCACGAAACAAAAAGGGACTTGGAACAGCCCCGGCCCATGGACCGCCTTATCTGCGGCGATGTCGGCTTCGGCAAAACAGAAGTGGCCATCCGCGCCGCCTTCAAAGTCGTCATGGGCGGCAAACAGGTGGCCATGCTCGCCCCCACCACCGTCCTGGCCCAGCAGCATTATCGCACTTTCACCGAGCGCATGGCCGCCTACCCCGTCACCGTCGAAGTGCTGTCCCGCTTCCGCAGCCGCCGCGAGCAGGCGGATATTTTGCGCCGGCTGGCGGGGGGCGGGGTGGACATTCTCATCGGCACCCACCGGCTGCTGCAGGCGGACGTGGTGTTCAAAGACCTGGGCCTGGTCATCATTGACGAAGAGCAGCGCTTTGGCGTCGAGCACAAGGAACAGCTCAAACGCCTGCGCGCCCTGGTGGATGTGCTGACCCTCAGCGCCACCCCCATCCCCCGCACCCTGCACCTCGCCTTGATGGGCGCCCGCGACATGAGCATCATCGAAACCCCGCCCCCCGACCGCCTGCCCATTGAAACGCAGGTGGCGGAATTTGACGAGCGCCTCATCCGCGAGGCCATCCAGCGCGAACTCAACCGCCAGGGCCAGGTGTTCTACCTCCACAACCGCATTGAGGACCTCGCAGCCGTAGCGCATCGCGTCAAGGCGCTCGTGCCCCACGCCCGCGTCGTCATGGGCCACGGCCAGATGCCCGCCCGCGACCTCGAGCGTGTCATGACGCAATTCGTCAACGGCGAGGCCGATGTGCTCGTCTCCACCACCATCATCGAAAGCGGCCTCGACATCCCCAACGCCAACACCATCATCATTGACCGCGCCGACCGTTACGGCTTGAGCGACCTGTACCAGCTCCGCGGCCGCGTCGGCCGCTACAAACACCAGGCCTACGCCTACCTCCTTATCCCCCGCCACGCCGCGCTCCTCAACGATGCCCGCAAACGCATCAGCGCCATCCGCCAGTATTCCACCCCCGGCAGCGGCTTCAAAGTCGCCATGCGCGACCTCGAAATTCGCGGCGCCGGCAACATCCTCGGCACCGAGCAAAGCGGCCACATCAACGCCGTCGGCTTTGACCTCTACTGCCGCCTCCTCCGCCAAAGCATCGCCCGGCTCAAGGGCGAATCCGTCCCCCCGCCGTTGACCGCCGAAGTGCGCCTGGACTTTCTGGCCTTCAATCCCAGCGAGGAACTGCCCCCGCCACCCCCAACCCCGCGCCGCCGCAACCGTCCGGAGGAACTCCACATCCCCCGCGAAGTCGCCGTGTACGTGCCGCTTGAAGACGCCGACGCAGAGGCGGAGGACGAAAACGCCGGCCGCATCGGCCGCCATGCCTGTTACCTGCCTGAATCCTACATCCACGAACCGGCGCTGCGCGTCGAAGCCTACCGCCGCCTCGCCGCCATCCAACGGGAGGAGGAGCTGGAAAGCACCAAGGCCGAATGGCGCGACCGCTTCGGCCCCCTCCCCGACGCCGTACAACGCCTGCTGCTGCTCCAGGAAATTAAAATCCTCGCCGCCCGCAAAGGCCTGGAATCCCTGGAAACCGACGGCGCCCGCCTTAAAATCCGGCGCGGGGGAGATTTCCTGCAATTCGGCGGCAAGTTTCCCCGCCTGCAAAAACGCAGCGCCACCGCGCGGCTCGGTGAAATTCGCCGTTTCCTCCGCCAGCTCCAGGACGCCGCCCCCGCCTGAATCCGCCGCGCCCCAAGCCAATAAAAAAGGCGGAGGCCAACCTCCGCCTGGCATGGACGTTGCGCGTCTATCTCAGGACTTCGGCAATATCACCGTGTCAATCACGTGAATCACGCCGTTCTCAGCCACAATGTCCGTCTTGACCACTTTGGCATTGTCCACCATCACCCCTTCACTGGTGACTTTGATGGACACCGCCTGGCCCTGCGCCGTCCGGGCTTCCATGGTTTTCACGTCCGCCGCCATCACCTTGCCCGGTACCACGTGATACTTGAGCACGGCCACCAGCTTCTCGCGGTTTTCCGGCTTCAGCAGGTTTTCCACCGTCCCCGGCGGCAGCTTCGCAAAAGCCTCATCGGTGGGCGCAAATACCGTGAAGGGGCCTTTGCCCTGCAGCACTTCCACCAGCCCGGCCGCTTTAATCGCCGCCACCAGCGTCTTGAAATTTTCGGCCCCCGAAGCCACCGCCACCAAATCCTTGGCCGCGGTGGAGGCCGCCGGACTGGAAGTGGCCTGCGAAGCAGCACAGTTATCCGCGCGCAACACGGGGGTTACAGTGAAGGCCACCGTCAACATGGCCACCGGCAGAATACGCATCGTCTTCATAGGTTTTGTTCTTTTTTTACTCTGTTCAACCGCCATTCGCTTCATCAGTGGGCGCAACTGACTAAAACTTGATTATATTATGTATTAGATTTGTATAATGTCAAAAATAATGAACTGTTTTTGTCGAATAAAATGAAACACTTTTCGGACATGCTTCAGTTGAACCCATCCGGCACGCCAAACCGAGGGCGCCTGGAGAGCCGGGGCATCTGATTTGCAAAAGTTTGAAGTTTCAAGTTTCAAGTTTTAAGGAGAAGAGGCCCAGCCTGCCCTGTGCGGTCCAATGCGCAGTGCACACCCAAGGGCGCGGCTTGTGCATCGTCATTGCGGGCGGCAATCTGCGCGCTTGCTTTCCTGCGTCCGCCAGCCCATGCTGTGCCGATTGAATTGCCTTGATGATTGATCAAGGCGCTGCACCTGCCGCGCACGGCGGAATTAACGCCCGCGGCAGGCCATGGTGATTATGAGCGAAAGTCAGCCATTATTGGACTTGGAACGCATGTTCCTGCCGGCCTGGGCCAAAGAGGCGCCGCCTGCCAACCGGTTTGACCACTACACCGGTGAGGAAGAATCCGGCGGCCGCCGTCGCGGCCCGGGGAGACGTCGTGAAGGCCAGGGGGACCAACGCCGCCCGGACCGCGGGCCGGCTCCGAATCGCGGGGGCCAGCGCGCTCCCGCGCACGCCGGCGAACCGGGCCAGCGACCCCCGCGCGGCCGCCGCGACCAGCGCCGCCCCGGCCCGCCGCGGCCCGTGGAACGCGAGCCCCTGCCCAAGGTCAAGGTGGGCATCACCATCGAAGACAAAGTGGCCGACAGCCTCGCGCGGCAAATCCGCGCCACCGGCCGCTCGTATCCCATCTTTGACCTGGCGCGGCTTATTTTGCAGAAGAACGACCGTTTCCTGATTCGTTTCAACGTCATCAAAAACAATAGCGGCGCCCCCGAGCAGCCACTCTATCGTTGCGCGCTGGATGAAACGGTGTGGACGGACAAGGAAGAAGCCCTCCAATATCTGCTGGACAAACATTTTGACACCTTCTACCAGGCCGAACGCACCCCCACCAATCCCCCCAAGGGCGTGTACACCTTTGTGGCCGTGTGTGACCTCAACGGCGCCATCCTCGGCCCGCCCAATTATCACGGCTACCAGGAAGAATTGCGCCGCCTCCACCGCGAGCACTACGCGCACATGCCGCTGGAAGCGTTCAAGGCCAAAATCCGCATCGTGCGCGATGAAGCCGTCGTCAAAAAGTGGATTGAAGACCAGAGCTGGAAAACCGAGTACCTCTGCCTCAACGTGCCAGAGGCCCCGCGGCTGGCCGACCGCGAGAGTGTGGTGGCGCATTTCCGCGAAGTTCACCTGCCGCTCATTTTGCAGGAAGTTGAGTCACACGCCATCAACGGCCAGGCCGCGCTGCAACTGCCCTGCCGCGGGCTCCGCCGCCTGGCCTGGCAGCTCATTGAAAGGCAGCGCCGTTTCCCGCTTGAGCTGGTGCATTCTTTGAGCGCCTTGTTCAACGAGCGCAAATTGCAGTTCTTCAAGCTCGACAAGGACATCACCCACGTGGGCGTCGCGCGCCCGCATTACCTGGATTTGGAAACCTCCATCGTCTCGGACAACGTCCGGCGCATCATCCAGTTCATCCAGCAAAATCCGGGCAGCAACCGCCAGAAACTCATGGAGGCTCTGGCCCCCGCTCCGGCTCCCGCCCCGGCGCCCGTCCCGATGCCGGAGGGCTCTGCGGCCCCAGGCGAAGCTGCGCCTCCAGCCCCGGAACCCACGCCGGAACAAATGGCCCTCATCAGCGACTTGCACTGGCTGGTGCACCAAGGCCACGTCATCGAGCTGGCCAATGGCACTTTGCTGACCGCCAAAAAACCCGCGCCCAAACCGCCCAAGCCCGCGCCCGCGCCGGCGGCCCCGGCCCCGGAAGCTGCGGCTCCCGCGCCGGCCGACGGCAATGCGGACGTGCCCCCAGCGGAAACCACGCTGCCGGTGCCTCCTCTTGAGGCGCCAGCGGCCGCCCCGGCAGAGGCGGAGACCAGCGAATCAGCCGTCGCAGAATCCACCGCTGACGTGTCCGCTCCCGTAGCCGAAGCCCCGGCCGCCGAGCCAGGCACGGAAACTCCGGTCATCGAAAGCGCGCGCCAGCCCGTCGAGGGAGCCTAGCCGAAGGCCAATCCTCATCTAAAAAAGGCGCCGGTTATCCTGAAAAAAGCAGGCGGCGCCAGGGTGGCGGGTCTGCCCGAGGACTGCCCGAATCAGCGCTGAACTGGCGGCGGCACCGTGTGCCTTTCCACCCCCAGCACGCGCTCAATCCGTTGGTAATCCTGCTCCAGCGCCATCACCCGCCATCCGTGGCTTTCAAAAATCTGGCACACCGCCGCCGCCTGGCCATGGCCCAGCTCCAGCCACAAGGTCCCGCCGGCCGCCAGAAAAGGGGGACACTCCACAGCCAGGCGCCGGTAAAATCGCAACCCATCCGGCCCTCCATCCAACGCCAGGCGCGGGTCATGCTCGCGCACCTCCGGCTCCAATTGCTCGATTTCCGCGCTGGGAATGTAGGGCGGATTGGCCACCACCAAATCAAAACGGCGGTCCGCCGGCAGCGCGGCCAAACCATCGCTTTCCACAAACTCAATCCTCCCGCTCACGCCGTTCTTGTCCGCGTTCAGCCGCGCCAGGGCCAGAGCTTCCGCGGAAACATCCACGGCGGTCACCTGCGCGGCCGGGAATTGCCGCGCCAGCCCAATCGCCAGACATCCGGTGCCCGTCCCCCAATCCAGGATTTGCGGCAGCGGCCCCGCCGCGGACGCCAGCCGCCCGGCCAGCCAGCGCCCGGCATGTTCCAGCAGCAGCTCCGTCTCCGGCCGGGGAATCAGGGCTTGCGGCGTGGTCAGCAACTCAAAATCCGCAAACGCCGCCGTGCCCACCAGATGTTGCAACGGCTCGCGCGCGGCGCGCCGGCGCAACAACTGCCGCATCTGCTCCAGCGCTGGCTCCGGCACGGGCCGGTCAAACTGCAAATAAAGCTGCAACCGCTTTTGCTTCAGCACGTGGGCCAGCAAACATTCCGCCTGCAGCCGCGGCGCAGGCACGCCATGACGCTGGAGGTAATCCGTGCTCCTCTGAATGATTTCCAAAATCGTCACACCGGAAAAACTCAGGGCGATTTTTTGGGCGCCGCTCCGGCCTTGGGCGGCGGGGCTTCCGGCTCCACGTCGGTGAACGGCGGGCGCTCGAAGGTCTGGCCGTCGCCCAACACCCGCGGGTCCCCGGCGCGCTTCAGCTCCTCCATCAACTGCCGGGACAGTTGCCGTTGGATTTTGGCGTACTCGCTTTGCCCCGCCACATTGCGCGTCTGATGGGGGTCCCGCCGCAAATCATACAGCTCCTCCGCCGGACGCCGGCCAAACGCCAGGTCATAATACTTCTGCCACTCCGGAGCATGCCGTTGCTCGATGAGCCAGGCTTTCGTCGGGCTGGCATCAAAATCCGGAAACGCCACCCGGGTATTGCTCGCCAGCACCGCAAACGGCGGCGCGCTCGTCGCCGTGACCGCCAGCGGCGCGCCCATTGGCCAGCGCTCGGGCGCAAAATTGCGAATGTACAGGAAATCCCGCGTCCGCAAGGCCCGGTGGGGATAGGGCAGGTTGCCTTCGCGGGCCGTGTCCACGTGCCGCTCGCGGCCGGTGATGACCCACGTGCGGCGCGGGTCCACTTGTCCTGAACGATGGCTGGTGAGAATGGGCGCCAGGCTGCGTCCGTGCATGCCGGGGGCGGGGGGCAGGCCGCCCGCTTCCAGAAAGGTCGGGGCCAAATCCATCAGCACCGTAAAATCTTCCACCACCCGCCCGCCGCGCGTCCCCGGCCAGCGCGCAATCAAGGCCACCTGCACGCCGAAATCGTATAGATTGCATTTGCCGTTCGGAAATCCCGGCGCCCCGTGGTCCCCGCTGATGACAATCAGCGTGCGCTCCAGTTCGCCGGCCTTTTCCAATTCCTCCAGCAACACCCCCACGCCCGCATCCCACGCCTGCACCTCCCCCAGATAATCCGCGAAATCCTCGCGCACCTCAGGCACATCCGGTAAAAACGGCGGCAGCCTGCCCTTGAGGCTTTCCGGGTCAATCCCCCACAACGCCTTGCCGCTTCCCCTTTCCCATGCGCGATGCGTCAGGGTCGGCCCAAACCAGTAGCAAAACGGCTTGCCCGCCGGCCGTGCCGCCAGAAAGTCGGCAAAGTTGCGCCGCACCTGCCGCAACACCCGCTCCTTGGCCTCCGCCAGCGGCACGTTCGTCGCCATCATTCGCGTCACATTTTCCGAAAAATCATTGAACGCCCGCCCCGCTTTCTCGTAGGCGCATAGCTGTCCCCCATACGGCGCATCCGCCGGACGCCCCGGACCCCACACCTTGTAGCTTTTGCCGATGTGATAGCCGGCGTCCCGCAACAACAACGGAAAACTGGGAATGCTCTCGTCCCACACCGCTCCCCGCAATATGGCCCCGCGCCCGGTGGCAAAAAAATATCGCCCCGACAGCAGCGAGCTCCGGCACGGCGTGCAGGAGGGGGAATTGACAAAGGCATTCAAAAAGAGCACCCCCTCCCGCGCCACCCGGTCCAGATGCGGCGTCTTGAGGATTTGATTCACATTGGGCTGCGGCCCGTGCGGCGCATACGCCCCCGCATAGCGGCCCCAGTCATCGGCAAAACAAAACAGGATGTTCAGCGGCGGTTTGGCCGGCGCCGCCTGGGCCAGCCACGGTGCCATTGCGCTCAACAGCCACAGCCCCACTGCCAGAAGGAAACGCATGCAGCCAGTCAATGCCACCCGCCCGCGCTTGTCAATCTTGCGCGCAGCCCCGGCCGCGCCCGTCCGGAAACCAGTTCAGGCTGGACTTTTTGGCATGCGTGTGCCATTAAATTATCGTAGTTTTTGTGAACCGCCTTTATTTGCAAAAGGTGGGGATTTTTCCAGGAAGCGCCCAACGTCTTGCCATGGAAGGCGA